>JAJDNL010000147.1 GCA_022340745.1 Deltaproteobacteria bacterium | reverse complement strand
TAGGACCAATTTTGGTAATTTGAATTTGTTTCGGATTTCGATATTCGGATTTCGGATTTCCTCAGCGTCGATGTTATGGGCTTAGCGTTTAAGCGAAAACCTAAAAGGGGTTGAGACGCTATGAAGATTTGGGACCCAGAATATGAATGTATGTCAAGGGATGAACTCGGCCAGTTACAGCTTGAACGGCTGCAGGCAACCCTCAATCGGGTTTACAGAAACGTCTCTTTCTACCGCAAGAAATTCGATACAATCGGTTTTGAGCCAGAGGATCTCGTTGAGCTGGATGATCTGCAGAAATTGCCTTTCACTTGCAGTCGGGACCTCAGCGATGCCTACCCGTATGATCTCTTTGCGGTGCCCTTGCGTGAGGTGGTACGGGTCCATTCTTCCTCAGGCACCGCCAAGCCTGTTGTAGTGGGCTATACACGACAAGACCTCAAACACTGGAGCGAGCTTGTGGCCAGGATTCTTACCGCCGGGGGAGTCACCGCCGACGATGTGGTTCAGGTAAGCTTAAATTATGGACTTCTAACGGGAGGTTTGGGCCTTCACTATGGCGCCGAGCTGGTCGGTGCATCCGTACTTCCAACCTCGGTTGGACGGACTGAACGGCAAGTGACGATCATGCAGGACTACCGGACCACGGCGTTAGTGGCAACCCCTTCGTATGCTTTTGTTATTGCGGAACGCATGAAAAAGATGGGTATCGATGCCAAGACGCTTACCCTAAAGTATCTTATGCTTGCTGGGGAACCGTGGACCGAAGAAATGCGCCAAGAGATCGAGGATCGCCTCTATGTAAAAGCCACAGATAATTACGGCCTTAGTGAGATAATGGGACCTGGTGTAGCTGGCGAATGTCTTTACCAGGCGGGTATGCATCTAAACGAGGATCACTTCATCGTAGAGGTCGTGGATCCAGAAACCGGTAAAAGCAGAGAAGCTGGAGAAGTCGGGGAATTGATCATAACCACCATTACCAAAGAAGCGTTTCCCCTGATCAGGTTCCGTACCGGCGATCTTTGTTCTTTGGAATTCGAGCCTTGCCAATGTGGTCGAACTCTGGTTCGGATGAGCAGGGTGCTGGGACGCACCGATCAAGTGATCATAGTCAAAGGAATCAACATCATTCCAAGTAGGGTCGCGGATATTGTTGAAGAGATCCAGGGCAGCCGGCCTCCCTGTCAGTTGGTGGTGGAGCGAACAGACTATTTGGATAGGCTGACGTTGCTGGTGGAAGTGTCCGAGGACCTCTTTTTTGATAAGATGGGTGAGCAACGATCCCTAGTGGATAGTATACGGGAGAAGGTTGCAGGGGGAATCGGGGTCACTCCACGCATTCATCTGGTGGAAGCCGGTTCAATCAATCGTAAAGAAGAGACAGCTCCTGGGGTGGTGGACCGCAGGAAGCTATCCCAATAATGGAATGTTAGTTGTCCGACGTGACTCACTTTGTTCGCCGCAGAGCGCAGAGCGTCTTGGTAAACGGTAAAGGGTGAACGGTAAACGGATTAAAGCATGGTCCCGAAACTGTTCACCATTTACCATTAACCACTTACGGTATTTCACGCTATGCGCCATGCTCTATGTTCTATGCGATTCTGGACAACGGACACTCCACAGAGTGAGAGGTAACAATGCATGAACTATTAACAGCCCAACCGGGTAGCAAACAACTGCTTCTTGGAAACGAGGCAATTGTCCGGGGGGCTCTAGAGGCAGGCATCTCTTTTGCCACCACCTATCCTGGAACTCCTTCCTCGGAGATCGGTGATAATTTCTATAGGATCTCCCAGGAAACAGATCTTTATTTCGAATATTCAGTAAATGAGAAAGTTGCCCTAGAAACTGCTGCTGCAGCCGCAATCTCCGAGTTGCGTGCCATGTGCAGTATGAAGCATGTGGGTTTGAATGTGGCCGCTGACGCCCTCATGACGCTTGCCTATGTGGGAGTGAAGGGAGGTTTGGTTGTAGTTAGTGCTGACGATCCGTACATGCACTCCAGTCAAAATGAACAGGATAATCGCTATTATGCCCAGTTCGCGGGATTGCCCATGCTGGAGCCTGCCAACTCTCAGGAAGCCTTGGAGATGACTCGAACTGCCTTTGAGCTCTCCGAGGCCTATAAGATTCCTGTATTGTTGCGCACCACCACCAGGATAAACCACAGTCGTACCCCGGTGGAAGTGGGTTTGCTCCAGCCACCACGTCGTACCGGGGCTTTTGAAAAAAGGCCATTCAACCTGGTAACGGTGCCCATGGTAGGGCGCAGGTTACGTGTGGAACTACTTCAAAAAATAGACAACCTTCGGACTGAAGCCAGTGTTTCCCCCTTCAATAGAGTGGAAGGGAAGGGTGGCTGGGGAGTGGTGACCAGCGGAGTGAGCTACAATTATGTTGCGGATGCCGTCAGAGAACTGGACATGGCCGACCAGGTCAGAGTGCTGAAGATGGGAATGACCTACCCGTTTGCTGAAGAGATCTGCCTTGATTTTCTTAAAGGGGTGGAGCGAGTCTTGGCGGTGGAAGAACTGGAGCCTTTCTTGGAAGACAAGCTCAAGATACTCGCCCAGGAAAATGGGCTCACCCTCGAAATCAGAGGCAAAGGAGAAGGGTTATTACCGAGGTACTACGAATTTGACCCAGTTCAAGTGAAATCTGCAATGGCTCGGTTTTTCCAGCTCACCTATCAACCGGTGAAGGTGGAAATGGAGTCGGCTCTTCCACAGCGCCCGCCAAATCTCTGTGCTGGATGTCCGCACCGGGCCTCCTACTATGCTGTGAACCAGGCCCTGGGCGATGCGGCTGCCATCTTTCCCACAGATATTGGTTGCTACACTCTCGGTATCTTGCCGCCGCTTGAGGCGGCTGATTTTCTTCTTTGCATGGGATCAAGCGTTTCTAGCGCTGGTGGTTTTGCGAAAGCTCAGGAGGGGCCGGTGGTGGCTTTCATCGGTGATTCGACTTTCTTTCATTCTGGAATTACCGGATTGATCAATGCGGTGTACAATGACCACAACTTTATTCTAGTTATATTGGACAACGGCACCACTGCCATGACGGGGCAACAGCCGCACCCGGGGATTGAGCTTACCCCTGAAGGACGCCAACCTCCAAAAGTGGACATTGAGGCCGTAGTACGGGGATGTGGTGTGGATCGAGTAGAGACAGTAAATCCCCTTCAAGTAGATAAAACAATTGCGGTACTGAAGGAAATGCTTGCGGACAAGCAGCACCCTGGAGTTAAAGTGGTCATCTCCAAATCGCCTTGCCCGCTATTCGAACGGCGTGTCACCGGCAAGAAACAAAAGGTAGTGTTCCGGGTGACCAATGAATGTGATATGTGCAGAAGGTGCCTGGATGAACTTGGTTGTCCGGCCTTTACCTACTGTGAGGATGAAGAAGAGTGCGCTTTCATTAGCATCGATGAGCATCTCTGTAGCGGCTGTAGTGTCTGTAAGCAGATCTGTCACGCCATAAAGCCAAAGAAAATAACAGCCTGATGTCAATTGCAGATTTTAGATTGCAGATCGAAGATTGAATACAGGCAAAACCGACTAAACTGGTCAAAACGTCTAATCCACCCATTGTAATGGTACGCCTAGGTACTACAAAGGTTGAAGGTGATACATAAGGAACGGTAGCAAAGGAATTTTCATATGAAAAGTTGGCGTATATTTTTCACCGGAGTAGGTGGGCAGGGAACCCTACTGGCTACCAGAGTGCTGGGGGAAGCAGCCCTACTCGCTGATATTCCTGTGGTGGTGAGCGAGGTTCACGGCATGGCCCAGCGGGGAGGTGTGGTGGAGTCTGCGGTGGTTATGGGAGCGGCCCAGAGTCCGGTTATTTCCGACGGTGAGGCAGACATTCTTATGTCTTTTGAACCGTTGGAGACGTTGAGGGCTTTGCGGAAATGTTCATCGAGCAGCCTGGTAATCTCGAACAACAGCCCCATTTCTCCATTTGCTGTAGCCAGCGGCCGGGAGCAATACCCGGATGTGGGTGAAATGATGCGTACTGTGTCAAATCATGTGAACAAGCTCATAGCTTTGGATGCCAGATCACTTGCCCGTGAGGCAGGGTCGGAACTGTCGGTTAACATGGTGATGATAGGTGCACTCATGCGACAGGCGGAAATGCCCTTTGGTAGAGAGGTTGTGGAGACAGTCATCAATACGAAAACAAAGAAGGTTTTCTTAGAGATGAACCTGAAGGCCTTTGACTTGGGTTTTCAAGCGCAGTAAGGCCGATTCTCGGGATTTGAGAGGCAGAGGCTCATTTTTTTCTTTCCTGCAAGAAGCTCAGGAAGCAATATGGTGAAAAAGCGCATACTGAAATTGGTGGGACTGGCACTGCTTTGGCTTTTGGTCGCCAATGCCACTTGTGATACAAATCGAAATCGGGCAGACCTGCTCAGTTCATACGAGCTTGCTCGATTTCATTTGCAGGAGTGTCAGGCCATGGGTGCAGACAGCTTGGACCCTGAAGGCGTGGCCAACGCCATGCGTTTAAATGAAGAGACCGAGAAGATGCTGGAGAGTGGGAATTGGTCGGAGGCAAGTGAGTCCATTCATCAAATGGAGCAGATAGTAACCTTGCTGGAGGATGGGTTGAAGAATTGGGATCCAGATGGAGATGACCTCAGTAATTACGCCGAGTTTATGTTGTATGGAACCTCTTGGTCCGAGGCGGACAGCGATGGGGACGGCTACTTTGATGGCAGCGAGGTTCTTATTTACCAAACAGATCCATTGGATTACTGCGCAGTCCCCATGGGTGAACCTATTGAGACCACGATACAGAGAGGCTGTCCTCTATTGGAAAGACTGAGATGAAGGAGAAGGGATGCAGGGAATGAGCTTTAAAAAGAGATGACGGTGTGCAGAAGATTCCGGTATAATCGTAAAGAGGGTCAGCATCGAGCAGTCTCTGAAAGCTCAAACCTGCCTCTCTGACCAAAGGAGCGACTGTCTAAAGGAAATACCTTATGAAGTGTGAGGCTTGTGGCGCGTTAAACGATGCTGATGCGAGTTTTTGCAAAGGATGTGGCATCAAACTTGGGGTAAGTGAGTGTTACCAGTGCGGTGCTCCTGTCGATCCAGACGCTTTGTTTTGTTCAAAGTGTGGGAGTAAGCTAGCTGGCAACGATCCGGTTGAGGGGAAGACCTGTCAGAGCTGCGGTTTGGTCAACTCGGCTGGTACGATCTACTGCCATAGGTGCAACCAGAAGATATTGTCGTTGATTTTTTTCAGTAAATTGAGGTAATAATCCCAAAGAGAGAACTTTTTGGCCTCGTATAGTTTGGTGGTATCTGCCAGCTGAGATATAGCTCTATTATGAAGAAGGTGCAGTACCAAGAAATCTCTGTGCCCAGGAGATACCCCCCATGGAAGTCAAGCATACGGTTGAATACGAGGATGGAGAACTCATCCTCATGGAAGGCGGAGAAAGTGACCGGAATATTTATGTTCTCTTAGAGGGTCAGGCACAAGTGACCAAAGAGACAGATAAAGGCCAGGTAACTCTTGCCTTGCTAGAAGAAGGCGATATTTTTGGAGAGGTTTCTTTTTTGGCCCAGAAATATGGAGCGCGCTCTGCGACTATTGCCGCGAGGGGTACGGTCAAGATTGGGGTTCTTGACCAAGAAAGATTGTCAGCCGAATATGGGAAACTCTCACCTCTCTTCCAAAAGATTTTGAAAGATTTGGCAGAACGATTTAGCACCACCACCATACTCGCATCTCGCCTTGCCGCGAGGCGAATGGAAAAACCAAGTCTGGAGCGTCGGGCTGCCAAGCGGAACCCGTTGCAGAAGTTGCGCATTAAGGTCGAGTATGTGTCGGAAACGGAAACCGGTAGGAAAACCTTTAGCGGCACTCAGTCTTACCAAGGTATTCTGCTGGATTTGGCCAAGACCGGCATGGGTCTCGCCTTATATACCACTAGTTTTAGTGAATCGACACATCAACTGGGAGCCAAGTTCCTTTTCCAATTTACCCTTCCCGGCAAACCAATGATCCGCGTGCCGGGCCACATTGCCTGGGCACGAGCGATGGGTGATAAGAAAGCCCGGATGGGCGTCGAATTCAGTGAAAGCAACCCCTACCTACGCAAACTCGTTGAGGAATTTCTCCAGACCGTAGAGGACGAGTAAAGAGTATCACCTTCCCTTTCGGAGTAACACTGAGCCCGAATATTTCACGAATCACTTGCTGCGACCACGGATATGGCCGTCCTTCCTGGCGTCCTCGGGTGTCGGCCCCTGCGACGTACCGTTCAGGTACGCCTCGGAACCAACACCCTGCGGTTGCCAGGTGGCACGCCCATCCTCGCGGTCTCGCCACAGCGATTCATGAGATATCCGGGCTAGAGGATTTCCCTCACAATGTAACATCTAAAGGGGGATAAGTACGGTGCGCCTGTAGAATTGGAGGGGTACGTGATGGTTCGTTCCTCGTGCTTGTTATCTACTGGGACCAGGAATATCGATGGTGGCACAGCTGCCGCCACTGCATGATTTGCTCGTAACCTTTGTTTTGTCAGAGTCTCCACTTGAACTACTACTGCCCATGACATAGCTGACGCAACTCAACACTCGCTCAACTTCCTCAGCCTCACAACTTGGACATTTCATTTCCAAGGTATCATCTTTGGAAACAGAGAGCAGCTCGAAACAGTGGTTGCAGGAAAGACAGCGGAATTCGTAGATCGGCATGAATACCCTCCTGGCTCAAAATAAATTTTTCACTTACTTTAATTCACAGAGACCGTATTGTCAAATCTCATGAGATGGGAGACAGGAGATAGGAGATAGAAGACAGAAGAGAGAAATTCTCCTTTGGGTGCGGCTTTCCCCAACCTGAGCGACTCGACCTGAGCTCGTCGACAGGTCCTGTCGAAGGTCAGCCGCGAAATAACTACCCTAACGACTTCAACGATTTGAACGACTTGAACGATTTACCGCTCACCGCTTACTGCTTACCGTTTGCCATTTACGAATGAACGAATTCTCTAATCAACTGATTCTCGATTTGACGAATGAACGAATTCCCTTATAGTAGAAAATAAATGAAAATACTTGAGGCGCTACTCGACAG
>JAJDNL010000141.1 GCA_022340745.1 Deltaproteobacteria bacterium | reverse complement strand
ACTTGGTTGCGCATAAAGGTCAGGACTGAAAATATGAGGATAATCGGAATTGCAAGCGACCAGAAAATACGTGGCCGCTTGAGGTCCCTACATATACCTGCAACACTCAGGCTCAACCCTATCATGGGGAGGTAAACTCGGTGTTCAGCAACGAAAATTGTATTGGTAATAATGCTTGAAGTGACAGAAAGGGTAATAAAGAACCAGAGGATGCCAAAACCGAGCAACCGGTGCCTCTTGATGGTCAATGCGGCAATGGCCAGCAGACTGAGTAACCCCAAAAAAGCCACGAGGGTGGTGGGGTGGAATGGGCCGTCTGAGACGAAAAAATCGTGCTCTATGTTCTGCCCCCAAGGCCACACCAGCAGTTTGAGATATATGGACCAGATGATACCAACTTGGGAAAAAAAATAGGTGCGCCGGCTCAAATATTCTTCTTCAGCCCATCTCGGCAGGATTTTTTCTGGATTTGTGATGGTCTTAATCATGCTGCTGGTATCGGCTGCTTTCAAGACCGGCAAATGAATGAATGGGATTATCAAGCCGGTGCTCAGGAGCGGCAGGAGATAGAGGGCTCGCTTACCAATGTTTTTAAAACTGCATTCCACAAACAGGAACTCTACCAGTAAGATCACCACTGGGAGTGTAATGGACATCTCTTTGGTGTACATGGCAAGAACCGCGGCCAGCACAGAGAGACCGTACCAGGCTAGATGGCGGGGGTTGAAAAAGAGCTCTTGCTTGGGGGCCATACTTCGCCCCCGTTGCTTGCCGGAAACGATGGTGCGGGCCTTCAGGTAGCAGAAAACAGAGGCCACATAGAAAAGGGTGGCGAGAGAAGTGTAGCGCTGGGTGATGTAGGTGACTGCTTGGGTGGCAAGAGGATGGACGAGGAAGAGCAGACCACCAAGGAAGCTAGGCCAGAAAAGGTTATCAGCTAAAGGGGGTAAAGCTTGCGTGCCATTACCAGTGGCAGATGCGGCTGTTGGGGAATTCTCATTGCTATCGGAAAGCCGAAGTAGCTGAAATAGTAACTGGTAGACCAGAAATGCGGTAAGCACATGGATAATGAGATTGAAGATGTGGTAGCCGAGCACATTCGGACCAGCTAGCCAATAGTTGAAAGCGAAAGTAGCATCGGCAACCAGCCGGGTGTTGCTAAGAGTTAATCTGCTTAATAGAGCTTGAAGGGTGCTATCTGCATAGATGTAAACGTCATCCAAATGCGGCGGGACCTCAAAGGTATTGGAATAGATTGTCAGGCCTACTATGAGAAAGCAGAGCGCAACGATGCGATGTGCCGTTGAGTACCGACTTTGGCCTATTGCGGGTTCTGAGTTGTGGTTCATGTTCCGCCTGGTGCTTTTAAGATCCCCCTCGGTTCCCCTTTAAAAGGGGGATATTTCGAAGTGGTTCCTTGGAACTCCCATTTATACACGTGAGAAGCCCCAAACTGTTTGATTTGGCTAAATGGCCAAGTTTTCCTACCGTATAAGTGTAAATTTTAGCTTTTCACCGGGGCGTGGTTTCATGACTTATTCTTGACCACAGAGTAGACGGAGAACACAGAGCCTGATCTTAGAAGAATTATTATAGTAATTACAACTATATAAATTATCTTATCTCTGCCCTCTGTCATCTCTGTGGCTCAACCTCCTTCAACCGTAACCCGGTACCCCTCACTTGGCATATGACTTGCACCATCTGAAATGCGGTAAGTTGCGGGAAAATCTATCATTAAGGACGGTTAGCGTCAATAACAAGTAATGTTTATGGCTTAGGCGTGATTTAGAAAGAACAAAGGTTGCTGATATGAGGGTGTTAGCCCAAAATAACTTCCGGGTTGTAGCCGATTCCAGAGGTTTCACCCTTGTTGAGCTCATCATGGTGGTTGTTCTCATTGGCATTCTGGCGGTGAGCGTTGTGCCGAAGCTTGTGGATACGAGTGCCATTTCATTGCAGGGTGGGGCAGCAATGGTCGTAGCTGACATTCGCTACACCCAGGAACTCGCTATGGGCACCCACACGCCCAAAACCATAACCTTTGTCACTAACGATACCTTTTACACAGTTAACTCCCAGACTATGAACCTTCCCTCCAGGGTGTCCATTTCCAGTGGAGCAACCTTTACCTTCAATTCCCTGGGGGAGCCCACTACGGGCGGAGGGTCCTCAGTAGAGATCCAGGCTGGGAGCAGCACGAAAACAATCACCGTGGAGAGTTATACGGGACGAGTTAGCAGTTCATAGAGGAAAGGCGTAGGGCACAAGGCCCAAGGCGCAATGAAATTGCGAGACGAGCGAGAAAAGCGGGAAAGGCTAGACAGACGACAGATGACAGAGGGCAGAAGACAGAATTTCGAATTGCGGATTTCGAATTTCGAATTTGGAGAGGCATAGGGCATAGAGCATAGGGAATAGTGAAAAAGCGAAAACTCCATGCGCCATGCTCCATGCTCCATGCGGCGAACGGAGTGAACCAAAACGGACGCCGCGAAAGGAAAGCAGGCAGCCCTTCGACCCATTCGACAAGCTCAGGGCAGGCAAGCAGATGGTAGCAGGCAGAAACAAAAATTTCGGATTTGGGATTTGCCGCAACGCGGCAGGTTTCACCTTGGTTGAGGTGATTCTCATCATTGTCATGGTGTCCATTTTCATGGCGGCCATTGGCATACCTCTGTTGAACTCCCTCCGGGAAAGCGATTTGCCGGAGATCGCCACCATCGCCTATTTTCTAGGGTTGGAAAAACTTGAAGAGCTGAGCCCCCAGACCACTGGTTCCATTAGCGCGGAGGCTAGGGCTGCGGTCTCTGGATACGGCGACTATGAGCGGGAGGTGGCAGTTGAAGACGTAGATTGCAACGATCTCTCCACTCCTCAAGCAGGCTCAGGTTGCCGCAAGATCACGGTCACCGTCTATCACAGCAGAATACCCAATGGGGTGAATTTGGTGAGTTTGAGGACGGCATACTAGCGAGAAAATCAGATGACAAAGGACAGAAGACAGACGACAGATCTCAAAATTTCGAATTTCGGATTGCGAAACTGGGAACCCGCCCGAAGGGTGGGAGTCCGAAGGACAATTGCGGATTTGGGAACGCATAGAGCATAGGGCATGGAGCATAGAATAAGGAGCCAGAAGACAGAGGACAGAAGATCGAATTGAACGATGTGACTAAAGGATAACCCCGGAATGTTGCCAATGAACAATAAAATATGCCACCAGCAGAGAAAAGTCCGCAGTCGCGGCAGGGTGAGGTGGATTGTCGCACCACTGATTGCGGTGGTTGTTCTCTTCGCCTCTATCCCCGCCTACGCCGCGATCGGAGCCTCGAAAGTGACCGAAATCACCACCACTTCGGATTTGAGTTCCTATTCCTTTCCATCAGCCACGTACTCCAACAACGTTCTGTACATCTGCTTCACTGGCACTTCCTACTCCAGTCAAACCGCCCCCACTGTAACAAGTGTAAGTGGGGCGGGATTGGATTTCACTGAGATTTTACCGGCTGGCGGGCTGCCGTATAGCAGTGGATACCGACGTATCCAGGCCTGGCGGGCATTGGCTACGGGCGGGGCCACCACCGGAGTTGTCACTGTAACCTTGAGCGGACCGACTCTACCGTCCGCTGGAATGGGTGCAGTGATAATTGCGGTCACGGGCACCAAGACCAGCGGAACCAACGGCGCTGACGCTATTGCAAACTACGCCACGGCTATTACTTCAAGTACCTCGCTTGAGGTTTCAATGGCGGCTTTTGCCGATTCTAACAACAGACCACTTGCCTTCTTTGGACATAGATATAATGAGGCAACAAACAACGAAGCTGGATACACGGAGCTGTATGAGGGGATTCATACCTCTGTTAATATGGGTTACGAGGCCGAGTGGCACGAAACAGTGGCAGATACCACTCCCAGCGTTACATGGGCTAACGCGGGCTACGGTGAGTCTGGCGGGATTGCTCTGGAAATAGCAGCCGAAGGTGGAGGAGTAGTCAACCCCTGCGGAACAAATCTGGTCATGGTGGTCGGTACTGATGCTCCTTCATCGTCCTATGATTCAGCCAAACA
>JAJDNL010000136.1 GCA_022340745.1 Deltaproteobacteria bacterium | reverse complement strand
GATTTCAGAGGCTCCAACACTCCAGAGGTGGTATTCTGCGCATTTTTGTAAGGCCCTGGGGCCAACTATTGCATGATAGATAAAACACTGAGCCGATGAATAATTGGAAAATAACCGGTATTATCGCAACCATCATCATCGTTCTATCGGTGCCTCTTTACGTCTTGAAGGAAACCTACCTCAGGCCTTCCGCTGAAAGAGTCCAGGCTGAGTTGGAATATGATTTTGCCGGGAGCAAGAAATGCGGAGAATGCCACAAAGGAGAATACGACAAATGGGTTGGATCTCATCACGACCTGGCCATGGCCGAGGCAAACAGCAAAACTGTCCTGGGCGACTTCAATGATGGAGTGTTCGAACGTTTCGGAGTGACCTCACGTTTTTACCGCAAGAACGGTGGCTTCTACGTCCATACCCAGGGGCCGGACGGAAAAATGGGTGACTTTGAAGTCACATACACCTTCGGCGCCTACCCCTTGCAGCAATACTTGATTCCCTTCCCCGGCGGACGGTTGCAGTGTTTGCCTCTTGCCTGGGATGTAAAAGAGAAAAAGTGGTATCACCTCTACCCTGAAGCTCCCATCGATCCCCAAGACTGGTTGTACTGGACCAACGCCGGTCAGAACTGGAACGGCATGTGTGCCGAGTGCCACTCCACCAACTTGAAAAAGAATTATGACGTCATAACAGACTCCTATCAGACCACCTGGTCGGAAATAAATGTGGGTTGCGAAGCCTGCCACGGGCCGGGGTCCCGCCATGTGGAATGGGCCGAACTTCCGGATATGGCCCGGCCCCAAACAGAAAACTTCAAACTCGTGGTGAAAACTGGTGGGATCAGTTCACGCAAGCAGGTGGAACACTGTGCACCCTGTCATTCCCGGCGGGCTATTCTGGGAGATTACACCCATGCTGAGCCGGATTTGCTGGACAGCCTGTTGCCCAGCTTGCTCACCCAAGAGTTGTATTTTACTGATGGTCAGATTCTGGAAGAGGTCTATGTTTACGGCTCTTTTACCCAGAGCAAAATGTACCGCCGCAATGTGCGCTGCAGTGACTGTCACGACGTTCACAGCATTAAATTGGTCAAGCAAGGTAACGCCTTATGTCTCCAGTGTCATCGGGGGGCAGTGTATGATTCCAAAGAACACCATTTTCACAAGAAAAAGGGTGAGAAAGGCGAGCCCATTCAATCGAAAGAAGGGAAGGTTCTCTTTGAAGTGGGCACCGGTGCTGAGTGCGTCCAGTGCCACATGCCGGGCCGGTATTACATGGGTATCGATTATCGACCGGACCACAGTCTTCGGATTCCCCGGCCCGATCTCAGCATCAAACTCGGCACCCCCAATGCCTGTAACCGCTGCCATGGGGATAAGACGAATCAGTGGTCCGATCAGTACATCAGCAAGTGGTACGGCCCGGGCCGACGAGCCCATTACGGCACCATTATCGCTGCCGGACGGAAACAGCTGCCTGAAGCTCGTCAGGACCTGATTAAACTGGGCGGCGATCCCCTGTATCCTGTAATCGTCAGGGCCACGGCTCTGTCGCTTCTGTCGGCATATCCGGGGGATGAGACCAATCAAGCTTACCAGCTTGCCCTTATGGACGAAGAAGCCTTGATTCGACGGACGGCAGTGGATCAGCTTCATGTTTCTGATCCGCAAAGACAGACAGCGCTCCTGGCATCTATGCTCTATGACCCGGTTAAAGCCGTTCGCATAGAAGCGGCCAGGCGGCTCACCGAGATTCCTTCCCCCCAGTTGGATGAGAAGCAGAACGAGGTATTCAGGACTACCTTGCTCGAATATGAGCAGGCCATGGAATATTCCGGAGATTTCGCCTTCGGCCGGTACAACCTGGCAAATCTTTATACCAATCTCAAAAAGCCTGAGTTGGCTATAGAGAACTACAAAGCGGCCCTAAACATTGATGGTCAGTTTTATCCTGCCAAGGTAAATCTGGCCATGCTGTACAACCAAATGGGTCAAAACGATAAAACGGAAAAGCTGCTCCTTGAGGTGGTGAGGGAGCACCCCGAGCTTTATGAAGTGCAATATTCCCTAGGTTTGCTGCTGGCAGAGGAAAAAAAATATGCGGAAGCAGCCCGTTATCTGCAGGAGGCCGCAGAAGGCATGCCTGAACGCTCCAGGGTTCATTACAACCTGGGTCTCTTGCTCGATTATCTGGGGAGAAACGTGCAGGCTGAATCTGCCTTACAGAGTGCCCTCGAACTGGAACCGGGAAATATAGAATATTTGAATGCCATTGCTCAATACTATCTCAAGCGAGAAATGTATGAGCAAGCCAAGCGTATCGCTGAACAAATCATCTCAAGACACCCTAACAACCGCCTTGGGCCCCAGTTGCTGGAGATTGTAAAGGGGAGAATGCGAAGCAGACGTCAATAGTTTTAATCACAAGTTTCGCATCCACTGGATTCCCGCCTTCGCGGGAATGACACACCAACTTAACCCACCGTCATTCCTGCGAAGGCAGGAATCCAGGAAGTATAGCCGGAGTAGATCTCTCTGTAACGGATCACATAAGATCCGGTGACAGTTCAACGGTTCAAGTACTAGAGTCAGACCATTACCTCCAACAGGCGATGCGAAACTTGAGTTCTAATGTCAGCGAAGGCAGATAAAGCATATTGGTGAAATATGCACCTGAAGATTTCTTGAGGAACTCAAAAGTTCAGTATTCTTCTCACATATCTCGGAGGTATACGATCCCATGAGTGCTGGCAAAAGCAAAAAGAAAAGTGCGAAAGAACACATTGGCGGCCGACGGACAGCACCTAAGCGGAAACTCTTTGTGCTTTTGGGAATCTTGGCGGCTCTGGCGATTGTCGCTGTAGTCTTGCTGGTGGTTAAGAGTGGCCGAGAAACCGAGCGAAAATCCGCAGCACCGGCCATTAAACCGAGTCCACAAGAGCCGAGCACACAAAGGTTGGTCGGAAATTGGGTGAGAACAGACGGAGGATATTTTATTGCCGTGCGGAGTGTTGATCCAGAGGACCGGGTGGATGCGGCATATTTTAATCCCCGGAAAATCAACGTCTCCCGAGCAGAAGCTGCAGTGAAGGGAAGTACTGCCACGCTGTTCATCGAACTCAGGGATGAGGGCTACCCTGGATCTACCTACACGCTGGAATACGATTCAACCAATGACGCACTTGTCGGCGTTTATTTTCAGGCAGTATTGCAACAGAGTTTCAATGTGATCTTTGTAAGACTCAAATAAACTCAGCGGGGGAATCATTGCCATTTCCCACCTTCCCGCCCCAAAGTCTCCGCTTGTGATCCTCTTCATATTGACCGGTAAATTGGTAAATAACATTAGGATATTACCGTGCAGGCGAATTTGTACAAATTACGGAAATAGCATATAATCCCAATTCAGAATGTGAAACTTGGCCAAGCCAACTATCCTAACAAATTCCAGAAGAACCACATGAGAAAACTTAAAATGAAAGTTTTCCCCGCACTGGC
>JAJDNL010000288.1 GCA_022340745.1 Deltaproteobacteria bacterium | reverse complement strand
AAAAATAGTTCCCTCTGTGCTCTCCGTGTCTCTGTGGTTAGGAAACAAAAGTGCCCATCGAAGTCTATTATCCATAGTATGCAAAGCTAAAAGCATCGGAAGGTGAGGATATTTCTCTTGACAAGCATAATCAATTAACATATAGTTCGATATATGTCGAATTATCGAGATGATCAAATCAAGCATTTTGCTGATGTATTCAAGGCCCTGTCAAACCCCAATCGACTTCGTATGTTCCTGCATCTCGTCACCTGTTGCGTCCCGGGAACCGTTGGTAGCTTTGATGCTGAGGCTGGCGTCAGCGCCTGTGTAGGAGATTTGGGCCGGGATCTGGAAATCGTCCCCTCTACCGTGTCGCATCATATCAAAGAACTGCATCGAGCCGGTCTCATTCGGATGGAAAGACGCGGGCAAAAAATCGAATGCTGGGTAGACCCTGTAATACTTCGGGGCTTGGCGCGGTTTTTTCAAGAACCTCTAGCTAAGTAGTTTTTTAACGATTCGATTCGATAGTATTCGAACATTCGAATATTTTGGAGGGTGGAAATGGAAAAAAAACATCCAGATGAAATTAGAACGGTTGTCCGGAACAAATATGGCGAAGTTGCAAAGAGTGATTTTACTGGTTGCTACACTCCCGTAGCATCTTGCTGCGGCGAACCTGCGATTCCTCTGGATGATCTTGGCACGTTCACCGGGTATTCGCCAGAGGAGCTTTCTCTAGCTCCTCAAGGCTCAAATATGGGGCTTGGTTGTGGTAACCCCCAAGCCATCGCTGCCCTGAAGCCTGGTGAAACTGTTCTAGACCTTGGTAGCGGGGGTGGATTCGACTGCTTTTTAGCCGCCAAACAGGTCGGTGAGACCGGACACGTCATCGGCGTTGATATGACTCCTGAGATGGTCTCAAAAGCGAGAGGGAATGCTTTTAAGGGTGATTACTCAAACGTCGAATTCCGCTTGGGTGAAATAGAGCATATACCAGCGGCTGATAGGAGCACTGATGTTATCATATCCAACTGCGTCATTAACCTTTCGCCGAAGAAGCTCGATGTATTTAAAGAAGCATTCAGGATACTTAAGCCTGGCGGCAGGCTTGCGATCTCCGATGTAATAGCCACCGCTCAACTGCCGCCAGAATTCAAGAACGATCTCGACCTCCACTGCGCGTGCGTCTCCGGTGCCGCCACAGTGGCCGAGATCACTAAAATGCTTCAAGAAGCAGGTTTTCAGGACATTCAGATTCAGACCAGAGATGAAACCCGCGAGCTTATCAAGGAATGGGTCCCCGGCAAAAACGTCCAAGACTATATAGTGTCTGCGACCATAGAAGCCGTAAAACCCATAGACTAAACAGTCCACGCTGGTCACCACTTGGATTTACCCATTTGCTGCCGTACCACTTTTGGGTAACTTTTACCCAAAAGTGGTACGGCAAGTTTTGGGTAACTCTTGATCACCACAGTGCGCAGTGTGAGAAAGGAGAGGGACTTGTTACCGGAAAAACAGAGAAAGACCTACACAGATTTTTACCAATCCGCTCGTTCCAATGAAATTTTGGAACCGAAAACAACCCTCATGTTGCACATGGCTGCGGCCATGGCTTTTGCTTGCTATCCTTGAATGGAGCATTACTTTGGCGTGGCCAAAGAACAAGGCTTAAGCGATGATGAAATAGGGGCGGTGCAATCTATTGTTATGGCGGTTTCTGCTGGCAGAGTTCGAGCCCAGTTCCACGAGGCTGTTATCTTGAGTCAGGAAGCAAACCAATCAAATAGCCAATCAAAATCTTAGCTTGCTGAGCAAACATATAATATTTCAGCAAATTATCCCCAAAGATCCCGCCGAAGAGCGGCGGCTCAATGCTGGCGTCGGGTGGGTCCTCAAGGCTGCTGCTTTGCCCCCAGAAAGAATTTAGGTAGAATGCTGGACGGGTAGCATCTCAACAAGATAACGTCTTTTTCACATTGATCGGAGGGAATTCTCGTGTCCACAACAGTGACCGCTCGTCTTTCTTTTCTAGACCGCTTCCTGACCTTTTGGATATTTCTGGCCATGTTTGTAGGCGTGGGCTGGGGCTATCTTTTCCCTGGCGTTCGCGAGTTTATTAACTTCTTCCAGGTCGGCACCACCAACATCCCGATCGCCATTGGCCTTATTCTCATGATGTACCCGCCTCTGGCCAAAGTAAAGTACGAGCAGTTGGGACCGGTCTTCCGCAATGCCAAGGTTTTATTGCTGTCATTAGTGCAGAACTGGGTTATCGGCCCAATCTTGATGTTTCTGTTGGCAATCACCTTTCTCTCAGGTCACCATGAATACATGGTGGGGCTTATCCTGATCGGTCTGGCCCGCTGCATCGCAATGGTCATCGTTTGGAACGACCTTGCCGCCGGCGACCGGGAATACTGCGCCGGACTCGTAGCCTTTAATTCCATCTTTCAGGTGCTATTCTTCTCGCTTTACGCTTACTTTTTTATAACCCTGGTCCCGCAGTGGTTGGGTCTCAAAGGCGCAGTGGTTGATATATCCATTGGTCAGATCGCAGAAAGCGTTTTCATCTATCTAGGTATCCCCTTTATCGCCGGCATCATAACCCGCATTGTCGGTCTCAAGAGCAAAGGTCACGAGTGGTACGAAAATACATTTATCCCAAAAATCAGCCCCATTACGCTGGTGGCCCTGTTGTTCACCATAGTGGTGATGTTCTCGCTCAAGGGTGAGTACATCGTCCAACTACCTTTGGATGTGGTCCGAGTGGCCATCCCCCTCTGTGTATACTTTGTGGTGATGTTCTTCGTGTCTTTTCTTCTCTCCATCAAAGTCCAAGCCACCTACGAGCAAGCCACCACCCTTAGTTTCACTGCCGCTTCCAACAATTTCGAGCTGGCCATTGCCGTGGCGGTCGCAGTGTTCGGTATCGACTCGGGACAGGCCTTCGCTGCGGTGATCGGTCCTCTCGTAGAGGTGCCTGTACTGATCAGTCTGGTGAACGTGGCGCTTTGGTTCAAGAAGAAGTACTTCCCGTACGCTGTGGAGACGCCCCTGGGAGTTTGCCACCTAACCTGCAAGCCGTAATGCCTTAAGGAGATTGAAACATTGTGGGGCGTGCAGGCCTCACCGATTCATTTAGGTAATCTCCATTCTGAATTTCGCCAACCTGCTGTCATTCTGAGCCCTTCGACAGGCTCAAGATGACATTGGGGATTTCCACCGTATGCAGCAGTTACACAGCTACGAATAGGGTCGAGGTGTAACCTTCTTTACGTCCTTTCCGTCATACAGACAAAACAAACGGAAAGGAGGATATGGCCATGGACGAAAAAACCAAGCTTCTCATCGCCCTGGGGGCAGCCACGGCTGCCAATTGTATCCCTTGCTTTGAGCATCTGTACTATGAGGCCGGGGTGGCTGGTTTAACATCAGAGGAAATTCAACAGGTGGTGGATCTTGCCAGCAAGGTGAAAAATGGAGCCCACATCGCCTTGAAAAATAGCATCCATGATATGATGGGCATAGAAGAAAAATGTGAACTGCCTTGCTCTGCCCAATCAAACTGCTCATGCTGATGATTACTTGATAGGTGTTTCAATGGACTTTTGGAAAATCTACGATCAGCACTATAACCCCGTCAGAAAATTCATCCTGGCCTATGTCAAGGATGAGTGGGCTGCAGACGACCTAATTCAGGAGACCTTTATCAAAGTTCAGAAGAATCTAAAAACCATCAAAGATCCTTCCAAAACGTCTTCCTGGATATTCCGCATAGCACACAATCTCTGCCACGATCACTACAGGCAGTCGAAGAGGTCTTCTCTAAATCAACGCAATATCCAGCAGGAGATCGTACCCTTCAAAGAGGCTGTGGTCCAAAAAGAGCTCGAGCAGCAGCAGATGGGAGAATGTGTCCAGGACAAAATGGATCTTCTGCCGCCTGACTACCGCTCGGTACTCATCCTTTCTGACATCATGGCCTTCAGCCACAAGGAAATAGCTGAGATATTGGAGATTAGTGTATCAAACGTCAAAGTAAGGATACATCGAGCGCGAAGAAAATTCCGAACCATTCTTGAGGACCATTGCACTTTTGAGGTGGACGAGAGAAACGTGCTCGTTTGTGATCCCAAGGAACAAGAACATTGAGCTAACAAAGACAATTATCACCCCAGTGAATGGGTGGGAGGTAATAGAGATGACCGGATACGAAGCTTTCTGGGCGAACATTGGTTGGTGGTGGATATTTCCAGTTGCCATGATAGTTCTCTGTTTCTTCATGATGCGAGGACGTATGGGCTGCATGACGTGCTGGTCTACATTCCGTAGATCAACCAGTACGCATGCCATTGACCCATCCGACTCGGCTGGCGAGATCCTCGAAAAACGCTACGTGCTCGGAGAAATCAACAAAGAGGAATACGAAGAGAAAAGAAGAGATCTAGATCAGACTGATAGATAAAATCACTCTGTTCCGCTTTTCTTGCTTGTGGACAAGAAGGTGTTCCATGTTCTTACAAGGCTACCGCAAAGAGATATTTCGGCCGGAGTGCAACCCCCAATTCCAATCCTTGCACTGTATTGCTCATCTCGACGATGATGTAGCTGAGGTGCTCCCCTATTTGAATGCAGTTTTAGGAGGCCACCAGTATTTAAAAGATCCTCCGGCATTGACACTGAAGGTTCACGGCAAGCTCATCACACTGCACCCCCGGGAGATCGCCATCAATGCCCTCAAGGACGAGGGGGAGGCCGACAAAATTCTGGAATGGTTAAAGCAGGAGATCAACGAAACCTGGCAAAAGCGCGACACCATAGAGCCCAGTTTCGAGACCCCGGCTCAACCTCGTATCTTCGACATCCTCAAACTTCTCCCCAAAACCAGCTGTGGCGAATGTGGCCAGCCTACCTGCATGGTCTTCGCTTCCTTGCTCGCTCAGGGAGTAAAAGGAGCCGATGATTGCCCACAGTTGGATGATCAGAACAGAGCTGAAATAGCCCACTATCTCAAGCAGTTCGTCTTCGAATTATAGAGATTGAAGCTCCCTGCAGTCCGTCTTCGGCGGACGGGGAATGCGCTCGCTGGTTCAGTTCAAAGGAGAAACCACAATCAATGGTGAACCAAAAAACACGAAGGAAGAATTTTTCAACTGTTGCAAAGGTATGGACTTTACCGAGATGGTGCGGAAAATGATGGACCAAGAAGGAGGATGCCACGGCTTCGACTGCGCCGAAATGATGCAGAAGATGATGACGATGTATTGCCGGCCCGGAGGAGTTGAGTAAGGCAGGGCTCATTGCGCTCATCGCCATAGCGCTTATACTGGTTTTCAAGCTCACGATCAAACCTTCTGAAAAATAAGACTACTCCAAACTTCAATACAGCATATGTTCCGAGTTGTCTAAATATGCAGAAGTTTTTCTGCGTCCCACCCGATGAGATCGCTCTTGGTTTTGTTTCAGCCAAGGATGAAATTTTTAATAGGAAACACTATGAATCTTAGAATCTTGAAATTTGGCATGAGTCTGTGGCCTCCTTTTCTCGGTGCGGGGATAAGGGTCAAACACATAGCACCTGACTTTAGAGAAGTGGTGGTTTCCATGAAACTACGGTGGTATAACCGCAACTACGTGGGCACCCACTTTGGTGGTAGTCTTGCCGCCATGACCGATCCCTTCTACATGCTTATGTTGATTCACATCTTGGGGAGTGAGTACATAGTATGGGATAAAACCAGCACCATTGATTTCATAGCTCCTGGCAAGGGGACTGTGACAGCTCGTTTTACCTTAAAGGACGAGCAGATAACAGAAATTAAAGAAAGCACCGCCACGGGAGACGCTTATCTCCCTGAATTTTCAGTGGATATCGTCAATGAGTCGGGAGAAGTCATAGCTACTGTCAAGAAAATAATCTACGTACGTAAGAAGATGAGTTAAAGAGACAATAAGAAACGTCAGAACTATGCTCATAGACCAAGTACTTCCCAAATATGACGAACGTGAATATCATCAGATTGAAATAAGCGGAGATCGAACCGAAGTTTACGAAACGGTTCGAGCCCTCGACTTCTCTGATTCCTCTCTCATTCGCACTCTATTCAGGATGCGTGGACTGCCTGCAACAGCAACCAATCTGGGTGGTCTCCTGCAGGTGGGTTTTTTGCTTGTTGATGAGATTGCCGATGCAGAGTTCGTACTTGGGCTTGTGGGAAAGTTCTGGACTTTGCGTGCCCAGATTCTTCAACTGGATGCGGTCCAATACAATGAATTCAGCCAGCGGGGATATGCCAAATTGGCCTGGAATTTCGCAATCCGGGAGTCCGCTCCTGGCATTGTGAGGTTATCTACTGAAACAAGAATTGTGTGCACAGATGACCACAGCAAATCACGTTTCAAACTCTACTGGTTGCTGATCGGCCGCTTCAGTGGACTGACTCGCAAAGAAATGCTTCGAAGCGTCAAGAGGAAAATAGAACCGAAATAGAGGCTAAACAGCAGATCGAAAAGTATGCTATAGAAAGAGGCAGAGATTTATAAGGTCCTGAATAGAGAAAGGCTTTCCCATGAAAATCAGCGTGACTAAATCTAAGACTATTGGCCAGAAGCCCCGTCCGCAAGATGACAAACTTGGATTTGGCAAATACACCACCGACCATATGTTTCTCATGGACTATACCCAGGGCAAGGGATGGCATGATGCACGAATTGAACCGTACGGGGACCTGAGACTCGATCCCACTGCTATGGTCCTGCACTACAATCAAGAGATATTCGAGGGGTTGAAGGCCTATCACCTAGAGGACGGCGGAATTGCTTTGTTCCGGCCCGAGAAAAATATTGAGCGCCTGAATTCTTCTGCCCGAAGAATGGTTATGCCCGAGATTGAACCAGACCTGGTTCTCAGGGCCTTGAAAGAACTGATTTTGCTTGAGCGTGAATGGGTGCCCAAATCCGAAGGCACATCCCTTTATATCAGACCCACGATGATAGCTACCGAACCGGCGCTTGGGATAAAGCCTTCGGACCAATACCTCTTTTTTATCATCCTCGGGCCGGTTGGCGCCTATTATCCTGAGGGATTCAGTCCCACCAGGATTTACGTGTCCGATACCTACGTCCGTGCCGCCAAGGGGGGTGTGGGGGAAGCGAAAACGTCCGGGAACTATGGAGCTACTCTCTATGTTTCACAAGAAGCCAGTGGGAAAGGCTATACCCAGGTCCTGTGGCTTGATGCCAAAGAACTCAAGTACGTGGAGGAGGTTGGCACCAGTAATATCTTTTTTCTTATACATGACGAACTTGTTACTCCACCCCTCGGGGGGACTATCCTTCCAGGTGTCACCCGAGACTCAGTGCTCAAGCTTGCCAACCACTGGGGAATGAATGCTGTAGAACGTCAAATCTCCATCGAAGAGGTCGTAGAGGGTTGCAAGAGCGGATCTTTGCAGGAAATGTTTGCCACCGGAACTGCAGCAGTGATTTCTCCTGTGGGTTTAATCTGTTACAAAGGCGAGGATTTTCAGGTGGCAAACGGTCAAACTGGTGAACTGTCCCAGAAACTCTACGATGAAATAACCGGCATTCAGTATGGTCGCAAGGAAGATCCTTTCAGCTGGAGACTTCGCATCGCCTGAACCATCTCCTGTTTTCGTCATGGCATCGGCGACAATAGGTTTTGCCTCTCAGCAGTCTTTTCCCAAGCCAATATGCTCTTGCTACCGACAGGACCCACTCGACTGAACCATCCGACCTAGGAATTGAGCATGGGAGGAAAGGAAGCGTCATGTCAGACTTTGATTCTTCACAATGGACAGACAGCGAATTTTCTCAGGAATATAGAACGTATGCAAATGACTATTTACCAGATCGTTTCAAGCTGATTGAGATTGTCAAATCCTTTTTCAAACACTTTATTCATACGGTCGATGCTCCCAGAGTCCTCGACCTAGGTTGTGGAGACGGTTTGGTTATGCACCAGTTGCTGAAAAACGACGACCGCATAAGAGCCACCCTGGTTGATGGCTTTTCTGAGATGCTCGAATCTGCGAAAAAACGTCTTGCCGACTTTGATACCGTTCAGTTCGTTCAGGCCACTTTTCAGGATCTCTTGGAAGATGATCGTTTACCGAGCAATTTCGATTTCATTGTTTCATCATTTGCCATCCATCACCTGGAAATGAAAGAAAAGCAAGCGCTCTATCAATATATCTACCATCATCTGAGTACAGATGGTTTCTTTCTCAATCTGGATGTTGTCCTCGCACCTTATCAGGACCTGGAGCAATGGTACTTATCTCTGTGGCGGGAGTGGATTAATGCAAACGTGGACAGTTCTAAAAAACCGGAATTGTTGCCCATCCCACAACAATACAAGGACAATCCAGACAATTTCCCCGATACATTGTCGGCGCAACTGGAAGCGCTACAGGCAATCGGCTTCAAGAATGTTGATTGTTTCTATAAATATGGCATCTTCACGATTTTCGGTGGTAAAAGGTGAGATTGGTTGAAAACATTCCCCTGGATACCAGTATAATTGCTGATCTGATAGCTGATCCCGATGACCTGCATTTGGTCTGGCCAAGCGCCCGGTGGCCCTTTGATCATCTGCAGTGGCAAGAAGTCCTTGATCCGGATGCTGGCAATAAGCCTTTCTTGTTTTATGAGGGCGAGCAACTCATAGGTCACGCTGCCCTTCGCAGAACGGAGCAACCAGGGGTCTATTCCCTAAACTATCTGTACCTTGCACCCCAGATGCGTTCCAGAGGGTTGGGCGTAAAGATGGTGGGCCTCCTGGAACAATACGCCAGGGAGGAATTGTCTGCCAAGAAACTGGTTTTGGTGACAAGAACCTATAACCCCAGAGCCAGGAAGTGCTATTCCAAGTGTGGTTTTCGAGAATATAGCCGAGAGGTAACCTTAATCAGAATGTCCAAAGTGCTGCAGACTGAATACATCCGCGAGGAATAGGGGCGAAATCCCTCGATTAGGCGACAAGAATAATTATTGAATAGACAAACTGCACCTTCCGAGTGGGGGAGAAATGTTTGAACGCATCAAAACAGCGACAGAAAGATTACGAGGTCATGCCAATGTCACCCCTGTTATGACTTCCAGAATTCTCAACAAAACGGTAGGAATGAAAGTTTTCCTGAAGTGTGAGAATTTTCAACGGGTTGGCGCCTTCAAGTTTCGTGGCGCCTTCAACACAATATCTCAACTTACCGACCAACAAAAAGAGCGCGGCATCATTACATACTCCTCGGGAAACCATGCACAGGCAGTAGCCCTGGTGGGTCAGTTGTTAGGAGTAAAAACCACGGTGGTTATGCCCGACAACGCCCCCAGAGTGAAGCGCGCCGCCACCGAGGCCTATGGTGCTGAGGTTATAGAGTACAGTCCTGAGGAAGCGACTCGTGAAGAGATGACTGAGATTCTCAGAGCTGAGCATGGCTATACCATCATTCCTCCATTCGATCATCTGGACATCATTGCCGGGCAGGGAACGGTAGCATTTGAGTTGTTCGAGGAACTGAAGACATTGGATATGTTGCTTGTACCTTGTGGGGGAGGAGGCTTGTTGAGTGGCTCAGCTGTTGCTACCAAAGGCATAGAACCTGCTTGCCGGGTAATTGGCATTGAACCGGAACTGGCGGACGATGCTACCAGATCATTTCACACCAAAACTCTCCACACAGTCAAGAATCCAGCCACCATCGCTGACGGAACCCGTACTCCCTCTTTGGGTAAGCTTACTTTTCCCTTGGTGTTGAAATACGTCGATGACATGAGAACCGTGACGGAAACAGCCATCGTGGAAGCTGTTCAATTTCTTTTCTACCGGATGAAAATTGTGGTGGAACCCTCGGGCGCACTGGGGTTGGCAGCATTACTCAGTGGTGCAGTCTCTGGGTCAGGCAGAGTCGGTGTTATTATCAGTGGCGGTAATGTTGATGGCGACATGATGTCCAAAATATTGCTGAATGAATGAGCGAACAGCCTCAAATAGCGTTATTGTTCCTACCATTGACGAACAACAAATAACCCTCAATTGAGCTTTAACGGAGGCTATTTTGAGCTTCATCCATGTCTCAAAAGATGGCGAGATTGCAACTGTTACTTTAAACAGGGGAAAAGTAAATGCGCTCAACGAGCCCATGGTAGAAGAAATCACCAAGACTTTTGAGAATGTAGCAATAGATAATGAGATAAAATCGATTATCTTTACCGGTTCAGGAAAATTCTTCTCATTTGGATTCGATATCCCCGAATTCTTGAGTTATCCCAAGAACGATTTCATCAGATATCTTGAAAAGTTCACCAAACTCTATACAGATATATTCCTCTTTCCAAAACCGGTTGTTGCTGCACTGAACGGCCACACCATAGCTGGTGGGTGTATGTTGGCCACTGCGTGTGACTTGCGTTTGATGGTCACAGGAAAAGCGAAGATCTCGTTGAACGAGATAACCTTTGGTGTACCGGTTCTTGCCGGAAGTGTAGAAATGCTGCGCTACTGTGTTGGGTCTCGGAATGCTCAGTCACTACTGTATAGTGGAGCCATGTATTCTGCTGAAGAAGCTTTTCAGCTGGGATTAGTTGATCGGATCACCTCTGAGGATGCTTTGGCAGAAGACGCCAGAAAAGTTGCCCAGGAACTTGCTCAAAAAGATGGTTCGGCCTTCAGATGCATAAAACATCTCTTACGCAAAGCCGTTGCTGAGGAGATGATCAAGCGCGAAAAGGATGCCATCCTCGAATTCGCCGACATCTGGTACTCGGAACAGAGTTGGGAAAAGTTAAAAGAAATAAAGATCTATTCGTAGAAGGGATGCGACTATGCTGAAAAGATGGTTTTTGCTGATGTCGATGCTCATGCTGCTGAGCCTGGTAATGACTCCCCAAGTTGTTGCGGCGGAGTCCGCCCAAGCTTTTAGGCAGAAAAACGGCCTGCAAGTCTATGCTCCACCCGTCTGGTTTTTGGAAGGGTATTTTATTGCCCGGGAAAAGAATCCAGGTTACATTTTCGGAACAGTGCAGGATTTCGTTAAAACTCTTGGCGCCACAACCACATGGTTGATCGAGGATCTGGAACTCAAACGGCTTGAGGTGGCCACCGCAGAAGGGAAGAAGCCGGAATATTCATTGTATCTGGAGGCCGTTGCACCCGAGCGCACGGAATATTGGGTTTTTGTGGTCCTGCCCCATGAAAGCCCCCAGGCGTGGTTCGACGCTAGGCGGGCATATCATGGCAGAAAGGCTGAGGGTTATTACGGAAAAACTGAAAGTGAGCTTGAGCGCGCCCTCAGTCAAGGTCTTAAAATCAAAGCTGAGCTCCGTTTCTTGATAGAGAAAGGTGATCTCAGTCTACAGTCCCCCGAGGACGTGATTTTGAAAAGAGACAAATTTCAGCCGGTTTTCGACCTGAGCGCGGGTCGCTGGTTGCGGTCCGCCGCCAAGACCAAGTAGGAGGTATGAATCATGTCATCCCATAGGGATAAAAGTGGAAAACCCAATCGCCGGGAATTCTTCAAAAAAGCAGCAGCTATCGGCTTAGGGGCCTCGGTAGGCGGGTCGTCTTTCTGGCAACCCCACCAGGCCTCGGCCCAGATCACCATTCCCAAGGAACCCATGCCTCGCAAACCCTTCGGCCGCTCTGACATAATGGTCTCCACTCTTTCACTGGGCGGCATGTTCGACATTCTGAACAATCGGTTGCTGCTCGCAAAGGCTCTTGATTGGGGAATCAACTACTGGGATACAGCGGAGTTCTACGGCAGGGGCCGCAGCGAAGAGGGAATCGGTCGCTGGTTCGCCCGTAATCCGCATACTCGTAACCAAGTCTTTCTGGTAACGAAACTTTCCCCGAGAAGAGGTGGCGATTTTACCTCCAGACTCGAGGAGAGTCTCAAAAGGCTGCACACGGATTACGTGGATCTATTCTTCGTGCATGGAATCCGCTCCATCAATGAGATCGAATCCAGCCTCAAATCCTGGGCCCATACCATGAAGAAGGCCGGAAAGATAAAGTTATTCGGTTTCAGCACCCATTCCAACATGGAAGAGTGCCTCGAAGGAGCAGCCAAGCTCCCCTGGATAGACGGCATCATGTTTTCTTACAACTACCGGTTGATGCACGAGGCCCGCATGAAAGAGGCTGTTGAGGCCTGTTACAGAGCCGGTATCGGTCTAACGGCCATGAAGACCCAGGGCGGCGGCCCGGTGAAAAGCGACAGTGAGTCCGAGATTGAAATGGCAGGCCGCTTTATGCAGAAAGGATTTACGGATAGTCAGGCAAAGCTCATGGCTGTCTGGCAAGATAAGCGTATCGCCAGCATCTGTTCGCAAATGCCCAATCTCACCATCATGGCCACAAACGCAGCGGCGGCGGTGGAACAAACCCGGTTGTCAAAGTCAGATCGTGCCTTGCTGGCCCAATATGCCGAGGAAACCAGCGGTGACTATTGCGCCGGCTGCGAGCGTCTCTGTTCAGAAGTGTTTGCCGAAAGGGTACCGATCAGCGATGTCATGCGCTGCCTCATGTACTTCCATTCCTACCAGGATTTCGGCCTGGCGCGTTCCACCTTTGAGACTTTGCCGACTCAGACCAAAGAGCTTTTGACCCAATTGGACTTCGGCGCGGCAGAACGTTCGTGTCCCCGCAACCTGCCAATTGGAAAATTGATGCGAGAGGCTGCTACTCTGCTTGTTTGAGCAAGCCGACCACAATTCCACGACAATCAAGAAAAACACTGCTAAAGCCTCTCATACAGCGGTTGTCCGGTGCCCTTGTATATTTCTATTTTCCCGTTGCAGGCACGTGTTGTCATATCCAATCCATTTCTACAGTTCATCTTTTGACAAATTTGAGCCACTGCTGGAAACAGGAATGAATAACCCAAGAGGGCGATTTTTTTCTAACCGAGATTGATCTCATTTTCACCCCGAACTATCAATACGGCCAGCAAGAGGCTATTCAACCACTTTTCCGCAACCTTTACACAATCTTTACCCTTCCTTTATCCAACCTTTACCTTCTCCCTTTACATTCATTATGAGCAAATTTCTCTCCCCCCCTGTCTTGGGGGTGGAAGCGCCTGGACAGGGGAGTCTTAGCATTCTTCACCTTGGAGAACGGAGGGATTGGAAATTGAAGCTCCCTGCAGTCCCGCTTTAGCGGGACAGGGAATCTTCGAAATGTAAGGAAGGTATTCCATTTTATTGTAGTTCGCTCGCTAACCCCGTCCGCCTCAGGCGGACTACGGGGAATGCGCTCGCCCTGTTGAATTTCCCGAAGGGAACCCTATTCAACGGGGCGAGCTGAAGCATTTTCAAAGACGTATCGACAAATTTCGATGTCATTCTCTTTAATCAGGCAGCTTAATATGATCTGGAACCGACGATGAATAGGTCAGGCAAACCACACACCGTTTCCCAACAAACTCTGGAGCCGGAGGGTTGGCTGGAAAAGCATGGCAACTACCTGTATAGCTATGCGCTCTGTCGTCTTCGTAATCCCGAATTGGCCGAGGAAAAGGTCCAGGAGACCTTCGTGGGGGCCTTGCAGACACAGGGGCGTTTCCAGGGGCGAGCTTCAGAGAGGACCTGGTTAACCAGTATTCTCAAAAGAAAAATCTTCGATCATTTTCGTAAAGTCTGCCGGGAACGCGCATGCGATAGCGGTTTGCTCGAGAAGGCTTCGCTGGATTCTCTCTTTGACTGCAAGGGAAAATGGATAGCCGGGCCGAATAAATGGTACTGGGAGCCTGACAGGGCTCTGCGACAAAAGGAATTTTTCGAGATTTTTCATCACTGCTTGTCGAAGATTCCGGATCGAATGGCACAGGTATTTCTTCTCCGAGAGGTGGATGGTTACAAAGGAGATGAGATCTGCGCTCTTATGGGAATTTCACCGACCAACCTTGGGGTGATGTTGTATCGGGCCAGAATGCGTCTTCGGCGCTTGATGGAAATAGAATGGTTCGGCAAAGGGGTGGATGAGGATGAAGGTGTCTTGGCAAGAAAGGTCGGCTCAGGTTCACGTGCCAATTCATTGCCACCAAAGCCCTCGACCCTTTGACGACAAGGTGCCGAGACATCTAATATATAATATACATTCAAGATTTGCTGCACAGGAGGACGATGCGGGATGAGGCGAGTATGGAGAATGAGGCATGTATAGATCCAAGACCACTCTTCGGGTGGCTATAGTGGTACTTTTTGCATTCATGCTTTTCGGTGGGGCTTTCGGGGCAGGTTTCAATTTATTTGATCTGGCCACCTGTAGAGCCCGGGGAGGCAAAGTTGTCAGCAGGAACGATTCCGGCGATACTTGAACCTCGCTGTACTGCGATGGACCCCGGGTTGGGCTCTCCACCTATCTCTCCGAACAAGGGGTGGCTTGGTTCTTCGAGGGCGTACAGCCTCCTCCTTCTGAGACTGTTGGAAAAGACATTTCTCGTCAACCTGACCATTGAAAGCGAAGGCACATTCCAGTTTCCCAACGGCTGGGCTTTTACCTCATTAGTGGCTCAGCTGGACTCCGGTAAGCGGAGTGCCGTGTCACCTTGGTCAGGTCTGTAAGCAAATCAAAGACGCGCCAGAAACCACCTTGACCAATCTTGCCGCCCCTCCCTTGACTGTCCAACCCCTCTGTGTCAAAGTCTATCACTACAGTTGCTGGAAGATGAAACAGGAGAAGAGGCAATGAGTTCCTCTGCGGTCAGGGGTCCCATTCTCGTGGTGGAAGACGATAAGAAGACTGCCTCCCTGGTACAGCTCTACTTGGAGCGGGAAGGCTTTGAAACCGTTCTCGCCTATGATGGTGGGGAAGCTCTGGAACTGGCTCGGCGTCACAACCCTATTTTCATAATCCTCGATTTGATGCTCCCGGTGGTGGATGGCTGGGACGTGTGCCGGGAACTTAGAAAATCATCCGATGTTCCCATCCTCATGCTCACCGCGCGCGGCGAGGAAGTGGATCGGATCTCGGGGCTGACACTAGGGGCAGATGATTATGTGGTGAAGCCATTTAGTCCTCGTGAGCTCGTTGCCCGCGTCAAGGCCGTCCTGAGGAGAGGGCGCTTGAGATCCACCAGCGAAAAAAACATTTTGTCACACGGGGATCTGGTCTTAGATCCAGAAAAGCGCACGGTGAGTTTGCAGGGTCGTCCGCTTCAGCTTACCCCTCATGAGTATAAGCTCCTCCAGGCCCTGATGGCTTCGCCTGGGAGGGTGTTTACCCGTGATGAACTTATTAATTATCTCTATCCAAGCGGTGAAGCAGTGATTGACCGCGTCATAGATGTTCATATCGGTAAACTCCGGCAGAAGATCGAAGAGGACTCATCGAATCCACAGTATATTCAAACTGTCAGGGGCTTAGGATACCAATTTGCGGAAAGCAGCGGTTCATGAGAAGGACCATGGTATGAGAAGCCGCATTCTTTGGAAATTACTTGCAATCAACCTTGTCATTATCGGCGTGGTGATCGTTATCGTCTGGCTCTCCATTGACTATCTCGCTGCCGGCTACTTCATGACCTTAATGGACAAATACCATATTTCCCCGACATCGAGTCACGAGATGTTCGTGAGCGCTGTTCATCGCTATCTTATCTGGGCCAGTCTTGGAGCTTTTGTACTGGCTGTTGCTCTCAGTTTCTTGATCATGAAAAGAATTCTGAATCCCCTCACCCAGATGACTTCGATCACCAGAAAGATCTCATCTGGCAACTATTCTGCCAGTGTCCCGGTGAAATCTCGCGATGAAGTTGGCCAGTTGGCTCTGGCCTTTAACCGGATGGCTGAAAGCCTCCAAGAAATCGAGCAGCTTCGCAAGACGATGATGGTCGACGTCGCCCACGAAATCCGGACACCTCTAACCAACATAAAAGGCTACCTCGAGGCTCTTACTGATGGAGTGCTTGAGCCATCTAAGGAAACCTTTGCGCTGCTCCAGGAGGAGACATTCCGACTGGTACAGTTAGTGGAAGACATCCTTCGCTTGGCCAAAGCTGATGCGGCCAAGGCCAGCCTGCATAAAGTCGAGGTCCACATTGTCGACCTTATTACTCAAATGCTTGACTCGTTTCGTTCGCAACTAGATGATAAGGGAATCGAGGTGGAGACGCATTTCGTAGACCCCCTGGAAAAAGTTTGGGCTGATCCCCACCAATTGTCACAGGTGGTTCATAACCTTTTGCAGAACGCCTGTCAGTATACAGACTCAGGTGGAGCGGTCATGATTTCAACTGAACCTATGCCGACAGCGATCAAAGTCGTTTTTGCCAACACCGGCGGAGAACTAGCCGAACAAGATCTTCCCTTTATCTTCGAGCGTTTCTACCGCGGTGAAAAGTCCCGCTCACGCGATCACGGCGGCGCCGGCATCGGCCTGGCCATCGTTAAGGAATTGGTCGAGGCCCACGGCGGCTCTGTCAGTGCCGAACTTGTCGATGGCCGAACCCGAATCTGGTTCGACCTACCAGTCGACCAGCCCCGCCGGGCAGATTGACCCCTTATGCCCTGAGCTAAGCTCCCACCGCAAATCTTTACCCAATCTTTACATACCCTTTACACCTTCTTTAAGCCGCTGTCTTATTATTTCAGTAAGGACGATTCGGACGACGCTTGCTTTGGACCCTGCGCGTGTCATACTAAACGAGATGCAGAATATTTGGAGGTGTCTTATGAAAACTATAAATATCGCCATCATTACTCTGGTGTTTCTCCTTTTTGCCGGCCACCAGGTCAGAGGCATGAATGAAAAGATGGAGAACCAAATGAGTGACAACCCTCAAAAAACCAAAACGGCAGTCTTTGCCGGCGGCTGTTTCTGGTGTACGGAATCCGATTTCGAGAAAGTCGACGGCGTAATCGAAGCCATCTCAGGCTACACCGGTGGCCAGGTTGCCAACCCTACGTACAAACAGGTGTCAAGTGGCGTTACCGGGCACGTGGAGGCTGTAAAGGTGGTCTACGACCCAGCCAAGCTCACCTACGACAAGCTGCTCGAGGTGTTCTGGCGGCACGTGGACCCCACGGACCCAGACGGCCAGTTCGTGGACCGAGGCTCCCAGTATCGAAGTGTCATTTTCTATGCGAACGAACAAGAGCACCGTTTGGCTGAGGTCTCCAAGAAAAAATTGGCGGCATCGGGTCGCTTCGATAAGCCAATTGTGACCGATATCCTCCCGCTGAGTACTTTTTACCCGGCCGAGGACTATCACCAGGATTATTACAAAAAGAACCCCATCCGCTACCGCTGGTACCGCTACGGCTCCGGCCGGGACCAATTTCTGGAGAAAGCATGGGCAGACATGAAGTCAGATATGGAGCCGCACGTCAAGAGTGAGATGAAATCCGATATGAATAACAATATGAAGGTGACTGCAATGCCCAAGGACACGATGAAAGAGAAAATGGACGGCGACATGGTCTCGGAGATGCAAGCCGGCCGCATCTACACCCGTCCTGATGACAAGGAACTGCGCCAGCGGTTGACCGCCATACAGTACAAGGTTACCCAGCAGAACGGCACCGAACCGCCCTTTAAAAATGAATACTGGAATAACCATGAGGCGGGCATCTACGTTGACATTGTCACAGGCGAGCCCCTCTTTAGCTCCAAGGACAAGTTCGAATCCGGAACAGGCTGGCCGAGCTTCACTCAACCTCTGGAGCCCGATAATATTGTCGAGAAGAGTGACCGGAGGCTTTTTATGGTGCGCACCGAGGTACGCAGCAAGCACGGCGACTCGCATCTAGGCCACGTGTTCAACGACGGGCCAGAGCCCACGGGACTGCGGTATTGCATCAATTCAGCCGCTCTGCGATTCGTCCCCGAGGAAGACCTGAAAAGAGATGGCTATGGCAAATATCGCAAACTGTTCGAGTAACTGCAAATGGTTTTGTAGCTAAGTCTGGAGGCCAATGGCTGTGCTTTCAAAACAAACCCTTTTCGACGGAGGTTCTTACCATGAAAGTCAATATTGCTATTTTTCTGACGTTGTTGCTTATCGGATCAACCTGGGTTGGGTCGGTTGGCTCAAAAGAATTATCTCTCTCCCAGATCGTCTTTTACGTTAGCTGATATGACGTCGGCAAATCAGCCCTGGAAGGGTTGAGCGGCGTGAAGGAGGTCAGGAAGGGTTTTCGCGGGTTCCGGGAGATCAACACCGTGATTTATGACCCGAGTATAATTACACCAGATGAGATGGTATCGGCCTTGAAAGCGGCCCGCACCTATGGTGGAATAGCTGAGAAGCAGCACGAGCAATAAGGCAACACCCATATTCTAGTCTACAAACGCTAATCCCCGTGCATTGACTTGTTGGGCAAAATGTTGCCTCTCACGAGTAACCCAGCTCGCTTCCTACCTCTTGGGTTATCTTATGAATACTATTTACCTCATCATGAGTTAGCTTCGCTGGCCGAGGTCTGCCTTTATAACGTGGTTTTGTCGCCTCAATGATATCCCTTTGTCTATGCGACAATGAAAAACCCAGCCAGTCAAAAAGCTGGCTTAACTCTTTA
>JAJDNL010000260.1 GCA_022340745.1 Deltaproteobacteria bacterium | reverse complement strand
AAAAGAGCAACATACCAAGCGCACCTGCATAGAAATCGTCTTTGTGAGCCGCACCTCTGGTCTAAGCGATGAAGATTTACTGCTGGCTGAGACAGCGGCTCTCTTTCACGACATCGGCCGGTTTCCTCAATGGAAACGCTATGCCACCTTCATAGACAGCGACTCAGCGGACCATGCACTGCTGGGCTTGGAGGTAGTCTCCCAGCACAAGATTTTAGCGGGGATACCCCAGGAGGAACAGGAGCTGATCTGTGAGGCAATTCGTCACCATAATCTGAGAGAATTGCCCAAGAACCTCTCCCAGCGGCAGCATCTTTTTTCCGGACTCCTTCGGGATGCAGACAAGCTAGATATTTGGGGGTTGGTCATCAGCGAACTTGAAGGGCGTGGTAATTTGCTTGAAACTCTTGCTGGTTATATACCGATGAGCGACTCTTTTAGCCACGACATAGTGGCTGAGCTTATGGCGGGGAAGGTCCCGGACTTTAGCTTGGTGAGGAATCGAAACGACATGATATTGCTGCGCCTTGGGTGGGTATTTGACCTGAACTTCGCGATGTCATGTCGCCTGGTGCTTGAGAGGAATTATGTCGAGAGGCTTTGTGCTCATCTCCCTGTTCGGAGTGAACTACAAGAAGTCAAGAAATATTTGATTTCATATGTAAAAAACTGCGCCAAAGATACATCATGAACTTCCTTCCCCCAAGCACAAACATTCAAGTGCGTTTACTTTTCTAGCCCCTCCATTCTTGCAATCGATCAAGGAATCAACGACATACTCTAAGTCATCGAAAGGGATAGGCTCGGGGATAATCGCATCAAAGGGGGAATGGTCTGGTCTGTCGCCGAAATCTATATCGGTGACAAGAGCCACCGGGATCGAAGATTCGCTCTTTTTAACAATGCGGCCCAACTCCCATCCTGATATGCTGGGTGTGGAAAGATTGGTGAGAATGAGTTGGAAGTGTCCATGCTGGAATTTTTCCAGGCCATCACGACCATCCACCGCTGTGGTAACGCGATAGCCCCTCCAACAGAGCATAGATTCGAGAAGTTCGAGAGCTCCTCGATTCCTTGCAACAAGCAGAATGTGAGCACGAGGTGATTGCAAAGTGGTGTTCTGCATGAGTTCCTCCCGATCTTCAGGTCCAAATGGCTTGGTAACTGCCGGTTGTTCAACTGGTGCACAGAGCCTCAATCTTTTTTATTCTCCTCCACCAGCCATTACTATCATGGTGTTCCGCAGGCCGACGCCTCTCCTGTTGCTAATCGCTGGCACATGCGGTGCAGCCTGGAACTTGCTATGGCAGTGGCCAGACTTGAAGCCACTGATTTCATGACTTTATTATCGTGAACGCTAAAAGAACCGCCTCTTTTGTTCCACATGTGTATCGCACCAATCACTTCCCCTCCTACCACCATAGGCACACAGAGAATAGAGCGTACTTTCTCTCCCTCGAAATATTTGACCATCGAAGATACATGAGGATTTTGTGAGGCATCTCTGACAAGCACCGATTCACCCCGAGACATGACGTAACCGCATATTCCCTCGATATCCCTCACTTTAAATGGCTCGATTCTGCTTGCCCTAGTCCCAAAACTTTTCTTAACGGCAAGGCCATTTTCCTCTCGAAGATAAATGGCACCAGCCTCCACCGTTATCATTTGGTCAACCAGTACACCCACCTCATCCAACACCTTGTCCAAATCAAACAGGGACGAGGTCACCATGTTGCCAATCCGATTAAGGGCCTCGAGTTCACGACCCTGCTCGTCTATCTTTTGTAAAAGCATCTGGTTGTGGACAGCAAGTCCCAGGTATTGGACCGCTTGTTGAAGGATTACCTGCTGAGGGTCGGAAAAACCCTCCTTTGAATCACTGCCAACAAATAGGATTCCAGCATTGACCCCTTGAAGACGAAATGGAGCCAGGTAGCAAGAGCTGATACCCAGTTCTCGAAACCATCGCGCTTCCAAAGGATTGAGTACACCGGTGATATCTTTTTTATGTATTGCCCGATTTTCCTCGAGAACCAATCTGAACAGACTCTCCCTGAGAGGCAGCCTCATGCCGCTGCGGAGAGAAATGGGTTCTTCGGAGGCAACTTCAAGCAGTTGCAAGTATTCCTGACTGGTATCAGAGAGCGCCAGAAAGGAAACTTTCATAGGCATATATGTTTGCAGTTCCCTGGCCAACAACTGGAAGACCTTACCCTGAACCAGTCCTCTGTTGCAGATTTCGTTGAAAGCCGAGAGGCAATTGAACTGGTCGGTCTGAATCGCAATTTGATTTCGAAGCTGTAGATTTTCGTAACGATAGGAGAGACATGCGGCCAAGGGCAAAACAAAGTCGAGATCGGCGGGGGAAAAAGCAGAGTCATCTTTTTTCTCCTCCAGATACATCACTCCGAGAACATCGCTGCCGGTGGTTAGTGGAACCGCCAGTGCGGCTCCTCGGTCTCGGATAGTATCCTTTTCAACCTCTTTGGACGGTTTGCCCCAGATGGGATCTGCCAGAAACAAGGGCTGCCGCTTGATCACCGCTTGTTTGGCTTGGGTGTCGCCAAAGGGAACGAGGAATCCCATCCGGCGCTGGGAACTCCCGTTGGAATCGAACTCAGAAACAATCGTGAAGTGATGTCGACGACTTTCATCCAGCATCAGAATCCAGCCGCGTGAGGCACCAATGACTTCACACGCCCTCTGCAACCCGAGATTTATTACCAGGTTGGTGCCCATGGAGACAGAATTGGGATCGGTGAGTTCGGCGAGGGAACGAAGCTGTATGGCCTGTGATTCCAGTGCCAGGTTGTTCTTTTCAAGCCTGTCCATTAGGTGCTGAAAAGAAACGACAATCTTGTTCAGCTCACTGGTTTGTCTGACGCCAGACTCATGCTGGGTGCCTGCGACAGATTGTTCGATACTCTCAGAGATATTGTGGATTCTATCAGCAAGGGAACGGAGTATGAAAAAGCCCAGATAGGAAAATATAAGGATAGAAAGAAAATAATAGGCAAGATGGTGATCAGAGAAAAAATTATACTTGTAGGCAAAATTAATGAATCCGAGACTCGGCAGGACAAACAAAAGACCAAAGGCCATCACAAGGCCATAATAGACCCGCTGTTCTGCTAATCCGAGGGTCCTGGCAACATTCTTGAACAAGAGCCTACCCCTATCCTTCAACATACTGCCCAGACTACCTGTTGAGATTTCAGATATCACCAGGCGAACCTTCCGCTGCTAGGAATGTTACAGGTCTTGATCGACTGCTGGATGGACGTTAATTATCTCAGTGACCGCCAGATTACGTATCTCTTCCAGTGCTTTGCGCTGCAGTTCGTCACCGCTGACTAACTCCCTTACCTGAGAGTAAATTCCCGGACTGATAAATTTTTCCCGGCCAGTGCCAAGCCGCACACCGAATTCGACCCGTTGACGATCCTCAGGCAACATGTTTTCAATCAGTTTTTTGCTGGCCCAAATGGAGCCTCCATCAGCGAACTCACTCAGATTGACTGTCTCAACGAGGGTCTCACCCATGACGGTAAACTCAAACGCTAGCGATGAGGGGATGGTTCCGAGCCATTCTTCACCGCAGTGAATTCCCATGTTCAGCTGCAAATTGTTTTTCCAAACCTTCTTATATTTCCAGCGCTTGTCGAGAGCGGCAATCATTTGCTTCAGAGCCTGAGAGCACTGAATGGCCGAGTGGAGATATTGTCTTGGTGAATCTGGCCCTGAAAGGAAGAAACACACAACTCCTTCCTGAATTGAGCGACCAGGCGTGCCACCGTGGTCCTTGAAGCATTGGTGTGACGCCAAAATAACCTGGTTAATCAAATCAAAGTATTCATGTGGTGGAAGGGCAGTGCGTAAATGAAGGCTCGACTCAAGACGTCCTGACAGAATGCACAAAGGCGTCAGCGAAGGAATTCTTCGGGAAAGCAAAGCTTTCACCAGTCTTTCCCTACCCATGAGAAGATTTAGAATCTGATCCAGTTGCATGCTAAACGGGGTATACAGGAGGAGGGTACCCTCACGAAAATCGCTGGAAAAAAGCGTGTGCCTCGTGGTTTTTCCCTTGAGGGGCCTTAAAACAAGTTCTTGCTGGGTGATGGGGCGCTCTTGCAGAGGTTTGGATTGACGCCATAGTTGCCTGAGTTCGTCGATGGGGCAGGTCTCAATCTGGCGGCATATCTGCTCCACCCGGTCCTCAGTCAAATCCCGTTTGGCCAGACGCAAATGCGCACCCAAGATTTCTTTCCAATTCCTAAAACGCCTCATCAAGCCCTCTTGCAAAAAGAGCCTAAGAATGTTCCGATTGGCTGCGGTAGGAATTTCATGGACCGGTTCATTAAAAAATTCCCTCTCCGCCATCTGGTTGATCCAAATGATTTCCCAGCGCTGATTGACCAAGATCGCAGGAAAAATTATTTTTGCAATGGACTGGTAGGCGAAGTCCTCAACCTCTGCAATCTCATCTTCTCTCACTTCAACCTCACCTTTGCTGAAGTGATCAGCAATTGCAGTCATTCGCATACCAGCACCTTTGAGTTCCTGGATCTTTTCAATCCTTTCAACAACCCACAAAGGAAAATAACCAATTTTAGTCGGTCCACCAGGCTCTTCTGGTTTCCGGACTGAAGGAGCGGGGATGAGGTTCAGGGAGATATAGTTATTGAGTGTTGCTCTGGATATCCCTGTTCTGGCGATGAGTTCCTTACTGGAAATAACTTTACTGTCTAATTGGACTGTCAAATTACGTCCCCTAGCTAAAATAGAAAGGATACAGGGTGGAATGATTTAGACAGTATATGTATTAAAAACAAATGTCAAGAAAAAAAATAGACAGTAGGCAAAAAAATATTTATATACAATACTCCTAAATATTTG
>JAJDNL010000129.1 GCA_022340745.1 Deltaproteobacteria bacterium | reverse complement strand
TGCTTTTGCCTGTTCGTCATCCAGATCAAAACGGACCTTCAAATTCTCGTGAGCCTCTGATCGATCTTGCGCTACCCGGATGATGGCAATGGCAGCATCCAAATCCACAAAAATCTTCATCAATCCTTGCAGTATATGGATTCGTTTCTGCAAGCTATCTCGCTCAAACTCCAGTTTTCCCACCACGACTTCTTTACGAAAATCGAGAAAGTGATTGAGAATTTCCTTGATAGATAACCGTTCTGGAGTCGCTAGTGGGGTCAAACAGGTGAAGTTCAGTGGAAAGTTTATCTCCATGTCGGAGTGCTTATATAAAAAGGTCATTACCTTTTCGGTATCCACTTTGCCGTCTCTTAGCTCCAACACGATTCTGACGCTTTCGGCGCTCTCATCCTTCACATCAGTGACCATTGGCAGTTTCTTGGAAAGTATCAAATCAGCAATTTTCTCCACCAAACGAGACTTGTTTACCGAATACGCCAATGAGGTGATAACCAACTGCTTCCTGCCCCGCTTTAGGGGTTCAATTTCGAATTCTCCGCGCACCCTGATGCTGCCCTTGCCACGCCGATAGGTCTCCTGCAGTTCTTTCGAAGACGCTATTATCTGGCCACCTGTGGGAAAATCCGGCCCTTTGATCCGGGCCATTATCTCAGCGGTGCTTGCGTCTTCGTTGCCGATTAAATTGATGAGAGCGTCGCAAATTTCCGTGAGGTTGTGGGGTGGTATATTGGTCGCCATTCCCACCGCAATACCGCTGGAGCCATTCACCAGCAGATTCGGTATCCGTGCCGGCAACACGGCAGGTTCAGTGAGAGTTCCATCGTAGTTGTCAGTGAAAGCCACAGTCTGAGCCTTCAGATCAGCCAGCAACTCCCCCGCAATGGCGGAAAGTTTCGCTTCAGTGTAGCGCATGGCTGCGGCACCGTCGCCATCCACTGAGCCGAAGTTCCCCTGCCCATCTACCAATGGATATCTCAGTGAAAAATCCTGAGCCATCCGTACCATGGCGTCATAGACAGCCGCATCACCGTGCGGGTGGTATTTTCCAATTACCTCACCCACCACCCTGGCAGATTTCACATGACGCGCGGCCTTCCTGGCCCCGATGGTTTCCATGGCAAAGATGATGCGTCTGTGCACCGGTTTGAGACCGTCTCGTACATCGGGAAGAGCGCGGGAAACGATGGTGGAAAGGGCGTAGGCGAGATAGCGGGATTCAACTTCTTCATGAAGAATGGTTTGGGAAACCCCCATAGACAGGCTTTCTCCTTTAATAGCCCTAGTTTACACGATACAGGCGCCTTTGATGGCGACTTGTAGCACCTGTAGTCACCTCTGTCAAGACGCAAGAAGTCAGGAAATGTTGGATTTGATGAATTCGGCAATGTAGGTGAGGCGGCATAATAACTTCCAGTTGAATTATCTCTGTTTTTATTGTCTCATAGTGAGACCAGTGGCCCGGATATTTCATGAATCACTTGCTGCGACCACGGATATGGTCATCCTTCCTGGCGTCCTCGGGTGTCGGCCCCTGCGCCGTACTGTTCAAGTACGCCTCGGAACCAACACCCTGCGGTTGCCAGGTGGCACATCCATCTTCGTGGTCTCGCGACACCAATTCATGAAATATCCGGGCTAGGGAGGAAATTATGAAAAAATTGATTGAACTTTTAGAAAAACTGTCTTCCTGCCCCGGACCACCGGGAGGGGAAGAGCCGGTAGCACGTCTCATCAGACAGCACCTAGAGCCAAGGTGTCAGATCAACCGTGACGGCCTGGGCTCTCTCATTGCTACCAAAGAAGGAACTAGAAAGAAACCACGCCTTATGCTCACAGCCCACATGGATGAGGTGGGTTTTATGCTTCAGAACATAACCGACGGGGGTTACCTAAGGCTGCAACCTTTAGGTGGCTGGATCGCCAACCACCTTCCAGGCCAACGGCTTCATATCCACGGCAGCAAAGGTCCCGTTGAGGGAATCGTGGCTTCGGTGCCACCCCATTTCAAGAAGGAGCCAAAGAGCGAGCTCAAGGTGGAGGACTTACTGGTTGACGTCGGTGCTGCTTCCAAGGAGGAGGTCGCCTCCTTGGGCCTCAACCTGGGGGATCTCATTACCCCATCCAGCCAGTTTGCCATCTATAACGAGAAACTGCTTGCCAACAAGGGTTGGGACGACCGGGTTGGCTGTGCGGTGCTGGTCGCTGCCATGAAGAAGCTCAACAAACACCCCAACACTGTCGTGGCTGCCGCCACCGTACAGGAGGAAATCGGCTCGAGGGGTGCAGTAACCGCGGTGGAAGTTACCAAGCCGCAGGCAGCAATAGTGTTGGAAGGACCGCCGGCTGATGACGTACCTGGCGTTGCCAAGGATAGTCCTCAAGGTGCTCTGGGCCGGGGTTGTCAGATCCGTCTCTACGACCCTTCCACAATCATCCACCGGAGTTTCTGGCGGTGGGTAACAGAACTTGCTCAAAAACACAAAATCGCTCATCAACTAGCTGTACGCCAGAGCGGGGCAACCGACGCTCGCGCTATTCACCTGGCCCAGGGTGGCATTCCCACTGTGGTCCTGGGGGTGCCCGTTCGTCACGCCCATAGCCACAGTGGACTCATTCACCTGGACGACTTCCGGGCCACCTTAGACCTCGCCATGGCGATTCTGAAGAACCTGGACAATAAGACCCTTACGTCATTGTTGCCAGAATAATTTTAGTCATTAAGTCATTTGGTCATTTAGCTTCGCTGTCATTAGATCGACAGGAAATATGCTCCCCGGTGGCAGCGAAGCTGCAATCCAGGCAAGCCAGTCATCTAGCGATGTAATGACTATAAATGACAGCGCAGCGTAATGACGGCGAAGCCTAATGACTTCGTCGCTGCCCGCTGCTGGCTCTTTGCTTCGCGTGAGCTTCAGGTAACGGAGAATGGTTTGTGGTTGAAAACTTCGGTCGCATCTACTTAACTCATAATTTTCCCGGCACCGGCGGTCGCATCAAAGAACAGCCGGAAGATTTCGTTGTCGAGGAGATTCCCCTTTACGAGCTCTCTGATGAAGGAAACTTTGCCCTTCTTCTGCTGGAAAAAGTAAACCTCTCCACCCTTAACCTTGTGGCTCTTATTCGAAAACAACTGGATCTTCGCGATGAGGAGGTGGGATTGGCAGGCTGGAAAGACAAACGTGCCATAACCAGCCAGTGGGTATCGGTGCCGCGGGAGAAAGCATCAGAGAGCCGGCTTGCTCAACTGGCCGGTGATGGTATTAAGATTCTACAAATTAGACATCACACCAACAAGCTCCGTACTGGCCACCTCTTGGGAAACCGTTTTTCCATTCTTCTCCGACAAGCAAATGCAGAAGCAGAAAACAGGGCCCAGGCCATAATCCAGCAGTTGCAAGCACGTGGACTTCCGAATTTTTACGGGCCTCAACGGTTCGGCGCTGCTGGCAACAACCCGGAGAAAGGTCTGGCGTTGTTGCTGGGTCAATACCGCCTCCGCTCAGTGCGAAAGCGGAAGCTCCTGATAAGTTCCTACAGTTCCTTGCTTTTTAATTTCACTTTGAAAAAACGAATGGAACAAGATCTTTTTACAAAACTTCTTCCTGGTGACATAGCCAAAAAGCATGACACCGGCGGGATTTTCCTGGTGTCTGATCCGGAAAAAGAACAGCCGCGAGCAGATAGGTTGGAGATAAGTGCAACCGGGCCCATCTGGGGCAAGAAAATGAAAAGGGCCGGAGGTGCAGCAGCCACCCTGGAAGAAAAAATCCTCAGCAGTCAAGGACTAACGCCGGATGTTTTTCGCAAGCAACCGGGAAGTAGGAGATCTCTTCGCATAGCGCTCAAAGAGGTCAATGTGTGTCAAGAGAAAGAGGGTTTGCGCTTGGAGTTTTTTCTTCCCAAAGGCTCTTACGCCACCGTGCTCCTCGATGAAATCATGAAACCATGAGACGATCATAGCGATCTTCGATGTGGGATATGAGATATGAGATGTGGGATGAAAGATCGGTAAAGCATGAGCAGGAAATCTCACATCTCACATCTCACATCTCACATCGATTTCTTGGAAAGAGGCCCAAGTAACTAACAAACAATGTTAACGACTGACCAATGGCAAAAAAACATCATCGACTCATGGCGGCCTGACTCGCTTATTCTCACCTCTGGGGGCCGTCTGGCGCGCCAACTCCAACACCGCTATCGGCTCCAACAATTAGAGAAAGACCGTAATAGCTGGCGTCCTCTGGAGGTGAGGAGTCTCAATGGCTGGTTGAATCAATGCTGGCAGAATGCATGGCAGGATGAAGCCCCGGCCGGTTCGTGGCTGAGATTGCATCTTTGGCATGAAATCGTTCGCAATAATCCGCCACCCGCCGAGCTACCTTTGGACCTGCCTCTCTGCCAAACACTAGATCAAACCTATGGGGTGTTGCTCCGTCACCGCCTAGACCCCAGCGAGCCTCAATATCCCTCGCCACTCATCTCATGGCGGCAGCACGTGTGTGGAGAATTCATTTCAGCTCTTCGAGATGTAAATCGCTGGCACCCTGCCATCCTACCCCTGAAAATAGCTGAGGTCATACATTCAGGTCGTCTCGCTCTGCCCAAGTCTTTCATTCTCGCCGCCTTCGAAGCGGTGGCTCCTATCGAAGAGGAGTTCTTCCGTGTTGTCAGCCAGAAAACCGATGTGGAGATTTTTCCACTTCCCAAGGAAAAACCTGGAAACGTCCACGCTGTCACCTTGCCGGATCAAAAGCAGGAAATTCTCTATCTTGGACAGAAATTGCTGTACTCATGTCAGGATTTAAGACCGGGTTCTCTAGGAGTTGTGGTGCCCAATTTAGAGCTCTACGCCAAAGCTTTGAGAAGGACCTTAAACACCCTGCTGGGCCAGCGGTTAACTCCCCAGGAGGAAACCCTTAACATAACCCTCGGTACTCCGCTTTTGGAACATCCCTTGGTGCAGGCTGCCCTTATGCCCTTCAGGTTGCTGGGGGATGAGGAAAAGCGCCACCTCCTCATCGGACTACTTCTTTCACCCTATTATGGAGCCTGGGCCGGGAATAGGGGGCAATTGGCCCGCTTGGACCGCCATTGGCGGGAGATGACTCCCGAAGCAGATCTAAAATCTCTCTACGGCAAAGCCCAAAGCGCAGAGCCCACCTTAGTACCTCATCTGTCTCCGAAAGGAACCGATCTGCTGGAGTTGCTCGCACCATTCCAACACCGCAACTCCCTTTCGGCCGAACAATGGAAAGAATTACTCAGCACGCTCTGGAGCTCTGTCCAATTTCCCACACTGGCTGATGAATCTGATCGAGTTGCTTTTAACCACCTTGAATCCACCTTGACCAGCCTAGTCGCCGACCTTGGTTCCTGGTCCATGGATTCCCGCACATTTCTAGCGTGGCTCCGACAGGCTCTCTCTGCCGAGACCTTTCAAGTTGCCGGTAGTGAGCAGGCCGGTGTCCAAGTTATGGGGCTCATTGAGTCTCGTGGCCTTGCTTTCCAGCGGCTTTTTCTTTTGGGGATGACCTCAACTGCCCTGCCACAGCCGGTAAGGCCCCTGCCCTTTCTAAATTTTGAGGAACGAAGACAAGTACTGGGTGGCACCCTAAGAAGTCAGTATGAGTTTGCCCACGCCGCCTTTCAACATCTGATGGCCGCTGCCCCAGAGATTATGCTCACTAGACCTGAGGAAATCGAGGGAGAACCGGTTTCAGCTACGCCCTTCTGGCCGACACCCTGGCAGCCTGCTTCTGTAGACTTTTTGAGCATACCGAATGCAGCCTGGTCCAGGGCTGATTGGGTACGCTCAGCCTGGAAAGGATTCATCGAGCCGCAGCCGGGAAAAACAGTAGCGGATCACCTCACCACACCCATTCCCTTTCCTAAATCACTCTCGGTGACTAGTCTCGCCCTGGCTTTCAAGTGTCCCTTTCGCTTTCTGATCCAAGAGTTGCTCAAACTCACACCATTGGCCGAACCTGTTGGAGGCCTCCGCCCCGAAGATCGCGGCCTGAGTATCCACCATGTACTTGCCTGCATTACCCGGAAGTTACGGCCAAAGCAACAGGAAGGGAATCTGGATTGGGAACTTGTCTTTCCCTCAGTAGAGGAATGTGTGGATGCAGTTCATGACAAAATGGCTGCAATCCCAACCTGGCAGGTGGAACGTCGCCGCTGGTTGGGCAAGGAATTCGGCTTGCTCAAAGTATGGTTTCAGGAAGAGCTCAACCACCTGCAGGCAGGGTGGCGCTGGCTGGCTGAGGAAATTGCTTTCAAGGGACTCGTGGTCGAGGGTTGGCCCACTACCCTCAGTGGCCGCATTGACCGGGTTGACTTCCATCCTGAATTAGGCTTGCTGTGCTGGGACTATAAGAGTGGCTCCAGTCCCACGTTCTCGGAAGTTTTCAGCCACCTGAGCGAACCGCAGCTGCCGGCCTATTTGCTGGCCATGCTTCAGGGGCTACTAGAGCTTCCTGGACACGCTCCACTCCATGAATATCCTCTCCAGGCAGGCTATATAACTCTCAAGTCGGAAAAAGATCTCAAACTGGATCGTCTCCGGGCTGATACTGAGCAATGGAATGATCTACTGGGTGTCTGGCAAAAACGTCTGATTGAACTGGGCCAGCAACTGCAGCAGGGGCACTTCCATGCTGAACCTATCCCTGGTGCGCGGTTGCGAGAGCGAGAACAACTTTGCGCCTACTGCGGCCTCCTTACCATCTGCGATCGCAAGAATCTTGAGTAGAGATAAAGTAATGAAGAACGGTTTTCGAAAAAGTATATACGGCGTATGTCATCTAAGCCCGTCATTCCGGAAGTCGCAAAGCGACTGTCCGTGGTTCGACAAGCCGTTCGACAGGCTCACGGTCCTGAGCAAAGTCGAAGGACTCACCACCCTGAGCAAAGTCGAAGGGGAATCTAGAAAAAGGAATACATACCTGGATACCGGATCTCCTCCGCCGCAGGCGGCCTCGTCCGGTATGACGACCAATCGTTTTTCAGAGGCCGGTCTTCGTACCGACCCAGGAAGCACCACACGAATCACACAGATCTACTTCAAAAACATCAATACTCAAACTAATAGCTGATGGCTGAGAGCTTTCAATGAACGTCCGACGATAAGCAAATGTATCCTCTCCCAGACGAACAAACCAGAAATGCGGCCTTAGACATCCACCGCAGCTTTCACCTCGAGTCTCCAGCAGGCTCTGGGAAAACCTGGCTACTCACCGGTCGTTTCCTGAGACTTCTAGCAGAAGTTGACCATCCCCATGAGATTGTT
>JAJDNL010000237.1 GCA_022340745.1 Deltaproteobacteria bacterium | reverse complement strand
TCGTAGCTTGTTCTTTCAGAAGCGCTTTCTCTTGGAAAATACGTGTCAACCTGTACCTCAGAGTCATCAGTCATTGCTGCCCCAAGGTAAAGGTCCATAAGGTATTCGGCTCGGGTAAGAGAGGGTTTTGCACTTATGAGAGCAAACACAGTCACTGACAAAAACAGTTTGTATTTCAACTGTTAACCCCCTCTGGTTGGTCTCTTCTCTATGTCAGGTGATCGTCTGTTTGATTTCATTCTGCTACTGACTCGCAGAGAACTCCTTCCTTCGATGTGTTTATATGGCAATCCACGTGCCAGGTGCGGTTCTCTCACTTCTATTCAGGTTTTGGCTCGCAAACTTCAGTCAAACTGCAGCCAGTTTTGCGAATATAATGTTGTAAATACAAAAAGTTATGTCTGGTTGGCTGGAAACAACTCTTCGGTCAATACTGTTCAGGTTGCCTTGAGAAAGAACGATAAAGATCGGTAGGAGTACGGCGGAGGGTGCAACAAATATTGACAGGATTTTCGGTTATTCTTAGATAACTAATGAAATCAATAATTTTTGGGATAGCAAAGTAGGTTGACGGTGCAAGAAAAGTTGCGCCATTTCTAGAGAGCAAGCAGTGAGCCCTTCGACAGGACCTGTCGACGAGACTTGTCGACGAGCTCAAGTCGAGTCGCTCAAGACGCTTCGCGCAGTATGCCGTAAGCGGTATATAAACAGAGAATCCAGGAGTCAGGAGACAGGAGTCGGTAGGTAGGTTTCAGGTGTCAGGTGTCAGGAAAAACAGACAGAGAATTTAAAACCTCATCTATCTCAAATCCCCAATCTACAATCTTAAATCTTAAATTTTCCCCCTGCTCCACGCATCTCTCAATACCAAACATAAACAGTCACAATGAAGTGGAGGAGAAAAATGGGCAGTTGGAGCCAGAGATAACTCGTTTTCTTACGACGAAGATAAAAATAGATTGGCATGGTAAGGATGTAGAAATATATGATGAACGTTAGGGAGATAAAGTAATGTGAATAAACAGGGCGACCATGTATCAAGTTTGAAAGATAAAAATAGAAAAAACTTGGCAGATCTAAAAAGTAAATCTTTAGAGATCTGCTTACTGCACCCATTGAGAAATAGGTAAAAACATATAATCCTATAGCGAACGTGTATACTGAGAAAAAATGTATAAAGAATGCCCTCGTTCGACTCATAATCCTTTCTTTCCTACTGGCTACTTGCAGCTACGCAGAATCCTATCTTAGCAGAAAGCAGGGGTATGAGAAGACAAAAAACCCCACTCTGTCACCGATCGCAACAAGAGTGGGGCAAGTGTTAGACTTGGTTAAGTCTTCAGGTGTCTCAAGTCACCCTGAGAAGACTACTCTATAGTTACTCTGTGACCCCGCATCATCTCTTCAAATGGCACATTAATATTGAGAAGACCCGATTCAAACTTTGCCTTTGCGTCCTGAGCCTGCCCGCCCTGAGTTTGCCTGTCCTGAGTTTATCGAAGGGTCGAATGGGTCGAAGGATGATCTATCTTGTGATTCAACGGAGATCTTGTAATGAGGTGCGGCCCTCTGGTAGTATTGTGCTTTCTAGCTGCAGTCGGTTGCACTTTCTTCCTCCAGCCAAAGGACCAATTATGCTGAAAGTATTGCCTGGTTTTAGTTTCGATCAGCACCAGATCACAGGTCAGCAAATCTACAATGCAAGAGAGTTTTTCGGAAAACTTCACTATGATCTTTTAGAATCCTACGGAGAATCAGCAAGACCGGTGCGATTGGTAGAAGACATCATCGAAACAATCGACCGCCTGAGAACTAGTCTTGGTGAAGTAGTATGCACCGAGAATCCCGAGCGGGAAGATTGGGAACTTGACCAATGTTATTACTCTGTAAGGGAATAGCCAGCGGTAGTCCATGACGTTCATACAAAAAAAACTTAAGAACGTCCCCTAATCACGCCCCTAACTACCAGCTGTCCGCTGGAAGCTGCAAGCTGAGAGGGAAGCGTCGTGAAATTCCATCACGTCGGGATGGTGGTGCGGTCGGTCAGCGTCGCTGAGAAGCTGTGCCGACAGCGATTTAATGACCGTGCGCCGCTGATCTGGGGGCCGGTGCCGGCCTTTCAGTGTGCAGTTGCTTTCTCGACTAGGTATCCGATGATTGAATTCGTTGTCCCCGAGCCGGAGTCGAAGCTGGTCAATTTTCTCGGGGGCAAGTCCATCCTCCACCACATCGCCTTTGCCGTGGAGGACGTCCGGAATCCTGTGCCTTTTTCGCCGGCTGACCTCATATTCGATGAGCCAGCGGTCGCCCCTGTCCAGGAACTTTTAGTCAACTTTCTTAAACCCCTTGAGGGGCTTCTCGTTGAGGTGGTACAGAAGCCAAGAATCAAGAGTTGATTGCGCGCTAGAGGTTTACAGCTCGGCGCTTACCGCTGCCCCGTATGTCATGCTGCGGGGCAAAGGGCTTGCAAGCGGTAGAAACGAAAAAAGAAGTTGTCAATTGGCAAGATCTCCACGTCGCAAAAACCAGCCTCCTCGGCATAACGTCGTAGTGTCTTAGGTCTCATGACTGTACCTGTCTGTGCAGATGGTTGTTCCGCCATTGCAGCCGGCAAACAGTGCAGCACACTAAAACCGTAGAAAAATCCCTCCAGCTCGTCTCCTTTGGCCGTAAAGGTCTCACCCACTCGTTCATCCATGATGAGCACAGCGCCAGTCTCTCCCGCTAAGTGCAACATCGTCCTCAGCGCCGCCACTGGATCAGACATATCGTGGACACATTCAAAGGCAGTCACGAGATCATAATGTCCCGCGAGGCTTGGGGTACTGGCATCGCGAACATGAAATTTCACTCTGTCACTCAGACCGGCCTTCCGGGCATTGTCATTGGCGCGTTTCACAGAAGGTTCATCCAGATCATAGCCGTCAACAAAAACCTTGGAATAAGCCTGGGCGATGCCAATGCTCGACCAGCCATAGCCACAGCCAATGTCCGCAACTCTGGCAGGTGGGTCATCTTGTAGCCTTGCGTGAACATCTGGTATGGATGGAAGCCATTCAGTACCCAACACCCTGAGGAATGTAGCGCGGTTCATACCGGCCTGGCCCTCCCGCAGGTCAACGCCGTAATCACCATAAGATACTCCACCACCTGTTCGATAGGCTTCCAAAACAGAACTCAGGGGATAGGTTGCCCCAACCACGATTTGGGCGAGCGGTGCCAGATAGTTCAAGCTGTCTCGTTCAACCAGTACTTCCGCGTGTCCTGGCAGTAACCGAAAACGGCGCGACTGTGCCTCAACATGTGCATCCTCCACTTCCAGGATGCCAACAACAGTTTGCTGTTCGAGCCATTCCTGCACGTAGCGTTCATACGTGTCTGTGTGGGCAGCGAGTTCATGAGGGGTGAGCCATCCGTTATCGGATAGCGCTTGATAAAATCCCAGGCGGTCTCCAAGGTAGATGCTAAAAATATCAAAGGTGCCTGCGGTAGACTGAAGTAAGCGTTCGACGAGTTGGTCCCTTCGCTGATTCGCCTTTTCAACAGATATTTGATCTTGGTTGCCCATAGTTTCTCTCCGTCTGTAACCTGTCTGCTCGTTACACTTCTCAACAGGTGTTAGATGCTGTATACCCAAAAATAACTCGCTGGCAGGGGATTTCAATAGGAAAAACTACCATTTCTCTTCTTGCCACCAGTTGTCAGCTAGTCCTGAGCTTGCCTGCCTTGCCTGTCTTGCCTGTCCTGGACATGGTCCCGGGGAGTTTGTCGAAGGATCGAATGGGTCAAAGGGCTACCTGCTGGATAATACTCCGTGGTATTCTTAGCTTGGTGCGACCATGGTTCGAAAAATACTTGTCTTTTTTTAATGCAGGAGGATAATAGCTTAGAGTCTCTGGATAGATGAGGGAGGAAGAGAAATGATGAGCTCGCCGAAAACATTGAAAGTTTTGGCTTTCAGTTGTTTGCTGTTGTTGGTGGCGTGCTCGCAGAAGCGCCCTGTCCTTTATCCCAATTACCATTTGCAGCAGGTTGGTGATGAGACGGCGCAAACTGAAATCGACGACTGTATACGCTCTGCCAAAGAGTATGGCACCTCTTCAAGTTCAAGCGGCGAGGCGGCAAAGAGTACTGCGAGAGGTGGGGCGGTTGGCGCTGCAGGCGGTGCTGCTACCGGGGCCGTGTTCGGTAGTGTCGGGCGCGGTGCTGCGGCAGGTGCTGCCGGGGGTGCCGCCGTAGGATGTCTCCAGGGACTTTTCCGTTCACCTGAACCAGATCCTGTATTTAAGCGATTTGTTGAAAAGTGTCTCCGTGAAAGGGGATACGAACCCATCGGCTGGAAATAAGCAGACTTCTTCCGGTCAGCTTTTTTGTTTTTCTTCCCTGACTCCTGACACCCGACACTTGAAACCTTTAATTCCACCATCCGCACTCGAACATCTTCCCTCTGCCTCCGCGTCGTCCCTCTGGGCCCAGTGCTTACTTGTCCTGAGCCTGTCGAAGGGGTTCTT
>JAJDNL010000127.1 GCA_022340745.1 Deltaproteobacteria bacterium | reverse complement strand
TTTAATAATGCTGCTGCCAACAATGATGTCATGTACATCAGTGAATCAAGTACCAGCAGCAATGTTTCTATCAAGGCCAGAGATCTGGACATCGGTACTGTGGATGATGAATGTTGGTTGTGGGATTCTATGGAATATGGGGCCACGGGAGATGGTGGCGGTGATTGGGGTACTACCATAAATATCACGGACAACAGTCACTACATAACAAGCCCGTTTTCCACCGGCAGTCTAACCGTTTTCACTACTGGTGGAAATTTGAATAATTTGCCCTCGAGCCTGGCTTCAGGAGGCCAGTTGTTGGGGCAAACCCCAAACGGCGGCGACCCCACGCTTTTTGCCTTTGACACCGGAGCCGCTTTGGATAGCGGAACTGCGGCGAACCGGCGCGTGGGCTTCCCCAGCTTCGACACCGATCCTTCACTCTGGACTGCGGACCTTAAGACCTTGTTCAAGCGTTCCGTGGAGTGGGCTGCCGGCTGTGGAGGCGGAGGAGTGGTGAACCCCTGCGGAACAAACCTGGTAATGGTGACGGGAGATGGCACGTTTACAGGCGATGCCGACGATACCGCAAAAAAAGCACTTTTTGAAAGCTGGGGCTGGACGGTCACTGCAATAGAAGACCAATACGGCGATTACAGCGGAGCGGCCAGCAGCAACGATGTGATGTTTATCAGTGAATCCGCGAACAGCTCGTCCGTTGGTACTCAGGCCACCAACTTAAATATCGGCATTGTCGTTGAAGAAGCCGCATTGCAAGATGAAATGGAGCTCTGTGGCTCCCAGAATTACACAAGTGGCACCACTGGCACCCAGATAGATATCGTTGACAACACCCACTACATTGCGAGCACATTGTCCACTGGTGCGGTACTTATCTACAGTTCTACTGACAGTCTTATCATAAACCAGGCGACTCCGGCTCCCGGGGCGATAGTGGTGGCCGAAGGTATTGGCGGAAATAATACTGCACTAGTCGCTATTCCCACTGGAGCTACTCTGGACAATGGAGCAAGTGCAGCGAACCGCCGCGTGGGTTTTACTGCCATGCACGAGTCCACTCCCGCTAACTGGACCAGTAGCATGCAGGCTTTAGTAGCCCGTTCATTGGAGTGGGCTGCCGGTTGTGGTGCGGATGGAGGGGGCACAAACAGTGACCCTGTGCTGAACTCCATTGGTAACAAGAGTGTAGACGAAGGTCAGCTGCTCCAGTTCACCATCTCGGCCACGGATCCTGATACTGGCGACACCCTCACCTATAGCGCCAGCAATCTACCAACAGGAGCAAGCTTCGACCCCGGCACCCAGACCTTCAGCTGGACTCCCAACGTTGGCGATGCCGGCACTTACCCCAATGTTCTCTTCACCGTACAAGATGATGCCACGCCGCAAGGAAGTGATTCCGAGTCCATAACCATCACGGTGAATTCCACGGGAGGGGGCGGAGTGGGAATACCCATCACTGCTGGTGATGTTGCTGATTATTCCTGCAACATGAAGATCACCATCGATAACACCAAGGTGGCTTTCACTACCCCGCAAGACTTCCCTGTTCTTATCAGTCTTACGGACGATTCCTTGAAGACCTCGGGCTGCGGTTTCATGACAGACCCCGATGGTGACGACCTCATTTTTACCAACTCCAACCTAACCCTGCAACTCTACCATGAGATTGAGAAATATGATGGAACCACAGGAGAGCTTGTCGCCTGGGTGTTGGTTCCCTCTCTATCCGGAACCGTTGATACGGATATCTATATGTATTTTGGTAACAGCAACGTGACCAGTCCCACAGAGAGCCCAACTGATGTTTGGGACTCAAACTACAAAGGTGTGTGGCACCTCAAGGAGGATGCGGCTATGGGGACGTCTGGCAGCTTCGACCGAAGTGTGGCTGCGCAAGAGGATGACGCGGAGGAACTACTCAGTGATGGATCGATAGACTTGAGCAGCTCTGATCTTGAGCTCATCCGGGAATCGGGAGATCAGGTGGTGGGCATGCGTTTCCTCAACATGACCATCCCCCCTGGAGCAACGATTACCAACGCATACGTTGAATTCGCAGTGGATGAGACAACCAGCGAAACAACGAATCTGACCTTTTGGGGACAAGACGCGGATAATCCTGGAACATTCACATCCGGTACCTATAATATCAGTAACAGAATAAAAACCTCGGCCTCAGTTGCTTGGAACACTATTCCTTCCTGGGACACAGTTGGGGAGACCAAGCAGACACCCAACCTTAAAACCATCATTCAGGAGATTGTTGACCGTCCCGGTTGGACCAGTGGCAATGCAATGGTCATAATCGTAACGGGCACGGGCAAGCGAGTGGCTGACTCGTACAGCGATGTCGCTCCCTTACTGCATGTGGAGTATGGGTCCACGGCCGACTTTCATTTCGACTCCACCTCGAATAATAACGATGGTACCCCCCATGGAAACAGCCTAACTGCATCAGGAAAGATTGACGGGGCCCAGGATTTTGATGGATACAACGACTACATTACGGTGCCAGACAGTTCCAGCCTTCATATATCCGATTATCTAACAGTGGAGGCATGGATCCGGCCTGATACGAATTATGTCTGGCAGACTATTGTTTCGAAAATGTATAACCAGACTGAGCACCTCTACTTTGTTTTGGACGACAGTAGTTCATCCCTATATTTGGGTTTGAATAACGTTCGAACTGATTGGGACACAGGAGATAATGTTTCAATTAATAGTTGGCATCATGTTGCTTTTGCCTACAATGGCTCGGCAACCCGGGTGTATTTAGACGGCTCCCAAGTTGCCTATTCGAGCAATTCAGGAACTCTTACCCTTGGCTCCAACAGCCATCCCCTTTATATAGGGTATAACGAGGGGTGGACCAACGAGGTCTGGCATGGACAGATGGATGAGGTTCGAATTTCCAATACTACCCGCTCGGCCGAGTGGATTCAGACCAGCTATAACAACCAGAACTCCCCTTCATCCTTTTACAGCATTGAGAAAAACTGCCCTGGTACTATTCCGCCCATTGCCGAGTTTTCCTGCTCTATCCCTATCACCATAGACAGTACCAAAGTAAGTGGCACCTCAGATCTCATTAATTTTCCTGTTCTCATCAGTCTGACAGACATTGGTCTGAAGACCACAGCAAATTGTGGGCATGTGCAGAACAGCAACGGCTACGACATCATTTTTTCAGACGCGACCCAGACTACTGTTTTAGCTCACGAGATAGAAACATACGATGGTACTGCCGGAAAACTCGTCGCCTGGGTGAGGGTGCCAACCCTTTCTGCAACTAGTGACACTACTATTTACCTCCATTTTGGCCACAGTGGTGTTTGCGGAGCTACCGAGAATCCACAAGGTGTGTGGGATTCCAATTACATGGGTGTCTGGCATCTTCACGATGACTTTGAAGACAGTACATCGAACAATAATGACGGCACCAATAACGACACCACCAGCGCGACCGGAAAAATCGCAAACAGCCGGAGTTTTGATGGATCGAGTGATTATATCCAAGTGGCCGATAGCACCAGCCTGGATGTTACCTCACAGCTCACGATGGAGGCATGGGTCAACCTCAGTAATGCAGACAATAATCAAAAGATCGTGGGGAAAACAAACTCGACCTATAGCAGTGGATATCTCATTGGCGTTCAGACCGGCCAGTACCCGGAGATCTGGAACAGTGGAGGTACCAATCACACATTTACTTCAGGGTCTATCTCTTCTTCTCAATGGACCCATTTGGTGACAACCTGGACAACCGGCGGCAATATGATAGGTTATATCAACGGCTCACAAGTTAATAGTATCGCGGCAGGGAGCTACGATATAGGGACCAATGCTGGTGATCTGATCATCGGGGCGGCTCCCTGGAATCCTGATTCGTATGAGACCACTGGGAGAATAGATGAAATACGCATCTCCAGTACTGCCCGCTCAGCCGACTGGATCCAGACCGAGTACAACAACCAGAGTGATCCCTCCAGCTTCTATAGCGTAGGGGCTAGCGATTGTTTCTTTTTGAGCGGTTTTTCCTGCA
>JAJDNL010000219.1 GCA_022340745.1 Deltaproteobacteria bacterium | reverse complement strand
TCGACGAGACTTGTCGATGAGCTCAGGTCGAGTCGCTGCAGGGAATCTTCGAAATGTAAGGAAGTGATTCCATTTTATTGCAGTTCGCTCGCTAACCCCGCAGCAAGACTTGTCGACGAACTCAAGTCGTGTCGCTCAAGTCGTGTCGCTACGGGGAATGCGCTCGCTAGAGCATTTTCAAAAGAAACGGAGGTTTTCAGTGAGTATGAAAAAGGCACAAACTGCCGCGAAAAAGCCGGCGCCTGTACACTATGATGTAAGCCTTTTGACAGATGACGACCTCCACCTTTTCAACGAGGGCAGTCATTTTCGGCTTTACGAAAAACTCGGCTCGCACCTGTTCGCCAGAGAAGGGATTGACGGCGCCTACTTTGCCGTGTGGGCTCCCGATGCAAGAGAGGTCTATGTGATAGGAGATTTCAACGGCTGGAACAAGACAAGTCACCCGCTGCAGCCGAAGAAACAGTCGGGGATATGGGAGGGTTTCATCCCCGGGGTGGGAAGGGGAGACAACTACAAGTATCATATTTGCTCCCGCTTTCACGGCTACAAAGTGGACAAGACCGATCCTTTTGCACTTTTATTTGAGGTTCCGCCCAAAACATCCTCTATTGTCTGGGATCTTGCCTACACCTGGGGCGACGGCAAGTGGATGGCTAACAGAGGCGACGGCAACCGCTCCGACCGTCCCATGAGCATATATGAGATGCACCTGGGCTCCTGGAGGCGCCTGCCGCAAGAGCAAGATCGCCCTCTCTCTTACCGGGAGCTTGCCCCAGAACTGGCAGAGTATATGCAGAAGATGAATTTCACCCATGTTGAATTCCTTCCGGTCATGGAACATCCCTTCTACGGCTCCTGGGGCTATGAATCGCTGGGGTTCTTTGCACCAACAAGCCGCTATGGGTCCCCTCAGGATTTTATGTATCTGGTGGACTGCTTGCATCAGCATGGCATCGGTGTGATTCTCGACTGGGTGCCTGCCCACTTTCCCAGCGATGAACACGGGTTGGGCTACTTTGACGGGACATACCTTTTTGAACATGCTGACCCACGCCAGAGGATTCATCCTGATTGGGACAGTCTGGTGTTCAACTATGGCCGCAGAGAGCTACAAAGTTTTCTTATCAGCAGCGCCCTTTTCTGGCTGAGAGAGTATCATGCCGACGGCTTGCGAGTTGACGCCGTGGCTTCCATGCTCTATCTGGATTACGGACGCAAGGAGGGTGAATGGATCCCCAACAAGTATGGGGGCAAGGAGAATGTGGAGGCCATTGCCTTTCTCCGCCGCTTTAATGAAGAGATCTACAAAAGCCATCCTGAGGTTCAGACCATCGCCGAGGAATCCACCGACTGGCCCATGGTCTCGCGTCCCACTTACGCTGGGGGACTGGGCTTCGGCATGAAATGGGACATGGGATGGATGCACGACACGCTGAGTTACATGTCCAAGGATCCCATCCACAGGAAGTACCACCACAACCAGCTTACCTTTAGGCTTATTTATGCCTATAACGAGAATTTTGTCCTTCCTCTTTCCCACGACGAGGTCGTGCATGGCAAAGGATCTTTGATCAGACAAATGTCCGGTGACGACTGGCAAAGATTTGCCAACCTCAGACTCCTTTATGGCTACATGTACGGACAGCCTGGGAAGAAGCTCCTCTTCATGGGTGGTGAGTTTGGCCAGTGGGACGAGTGGTATCACGAGCAGAGCCTGCATTGGCACTTACTTGAATATCCCCTCCATGCCTCACTGCAGCGCTGGGTGGAAGATCTGAATAAACTCTACAGAAATGAAAGAGCCTTGCATCAGCTGGACTTCGATCCGGCCGGATTTGAGTGGGTGGATAGTAACGATTCTCAAAACAGTGTTCTCAGCTTTATGCGGAAGGATCGCTCCAAAGAGAGTCCCGTGCTCATTGTGTGCAATTTTACCCCGGCACCCCGCTATAATTATCGGGCTGGGGTGCCCAGTGGTGGCTTCTGGCGCGAGGTATTGAACAGCGACGCCAGGGAATACGGCGGCTCCGGCCAGGGGAACATGGGCGGGGTTGAGGCGTCACCCATTCCCTTCCACGGACGCCCCTACTCTCTCAACCTCACCGTGCCACCTCTGGGAGCCATGTTTTTCAAATGCAAAGGGAATGACAAGTAACTTCTTTGGGAATGTCCTTATATTGCAAGATGATTGGGGCATATTAGACTATCGTTGCCAGCGGTATTTTTTCTTTTTTGATACCTTTCCGTTCTTTCTTCTGATTTTCTTGGCGATTTTTTCCTTCTTTGCAGCGACTCGGTGCTTTAGCTTCATTTGGTAACCGCTCACAGCAGAAAATGCCAGATAATAGCCCAACAGAGCCAAGGGTATACCCACTACCACTCCGCCAACAGTGGTAGCGAGGAAGATTTTTGAACCAGCTTCTTTGACAGTTGAAAAATCAAGACCAGTCAGGAGCTTAGGCGCAAGTTCGAATCCCAACATTTTGGCGCCCAGAAAATAGGAGAGGCTGTAAATGAAGGGTGCGGTTAAAGGGTTGGTGATCCAGACAGCAAGGGCTGCAGAGATCTTGTTCCATTTGAAAAGCGCTGCAACGAAGATCGCTATGGGAATTTGGAAGCCGATAGTGGGAGTCATCCCTATAAAAAGGCCAAGGGCAAATCCGAGCGCAATTTCCCTGGGACTTCCCCTGATCTTCAGAAATCTTTCATACGCCCGTTTAAATGAATAGTTTGAACTCTTTATCCCATCATTCCATTGTTCCATTGTCTCATTATTTTCCTATTCCAGTTTCATTTATCCCGCCTCTATGGGGGCAGTTCAAAGCCATATCCTGTGGGCCTGGATTTGTTACTCTCTATTGAATGCTCGCTCTTCTGGAGTCACCAACAGTGGTAGGAACTAATAGGCCAATACTACAGCACTCTTTCGCATGTCAATAGATATGAGCCTTTGCACCATCCATAGAAAACCTCACACATGTTCAAAGTGGAAAAGGTATGGAGCAAACGGTAGCGTGCTAGCGGAAAAGTTGCATTACACCCTTAGGTCTGCTATTGATTTTTTGATGAAGAGACTTGATAATTTCATTGAAGAGGAAAGTCGTCAGAAGATGGTTGATGGCAGTTATGAAATCGCCGAGCACCATTATCCCTATGATTTTCTTCGCAGGAGGTTCCATTTCCTCCTCACCAATTTCTTCGGAACAGCTCTTTAGGGAGGACCTCACCATTGGACACCCTAGTTTCGTTGCTTAGACTGTTCAGGGCACTCCTTGACTGGAGGGTGATTCTGGATGTCATCCTAATTACTGCGGCCCTGTTTTTCTTATACCGCACCCTCCTTAGGCTGGGGACCTGGAAAATCGTGACCGGCATATTCCTCGCCATGGCGATTTTCATCGCCGCCAATGTTCTCGATCTGAAAGGAATAAACTGGATCTACTCCAACCTCAGCCAGGTTGCAGTTATTGCTCTCATTGTCATCTTCCAGCCCGAGCTTAGAAAGATCTTTGAACGAGCCGCCTCTCTCGGCGGCAAGAAGTTGGACAAAACAGGCCCAGCCCTGGCTGCTCTCTTTGGCGATGCCGCCTTTGTTTTGGCCCAAAAGAGGTGGGGGGCAATAATTGTCCTTCCCGGAAGGGAACCGGTTAAGAGATGGTTGAGCGGAGGCTTCGATCTCTATGCTGAACCAACCCTTCCTCTTATTCTCAGCATCTTCGACCCTAACTCACCGGGCCACGACGGCGCTGTGGTATTCAGGAATGGCAAACTTGCATATTTCAGTGTGCGGCTCCCCATATCAAAAACGGGTCGGCTGTCCGAGGAGTTCGGAACCCGCCATCACGCGGCCATGGGGCTTTCCGAGGTAACAGATGCCTTGGTAATTGTGGTTTCAGAAGAAAGGGGGACGGTAAAGACCTTTTTAAATGGCATTATAAGGCAAGTCAATGACGAAAGCGAATTAACCGAGCAGATATGGTCTCACTGGCAAACGGCTGCCTCCTCTGGAATCGAGCTCAATGAGTACAGAAAGCAGCGACATCTGATCCCAGAGATGGTAATAAGTCTTGCCCTGGCTCTTGTTTTCTACTCCACGGTAATTATCAGCAAGATGGAAATCCGAGAGAAATCCTTTACAGTTCCAGTGGAATACATTGCCGCGCCGGAGAACCTCGCTCTTAGAAGTGACAATCCGACGGAGATCAAACTGCAATTAGCCGGTCCCAAGTCGGATCTCGATAAAATCACCCCAGCGAATTTGAGTGTCAAGATTGATTTGTCCAAGGCCAAGGCCGGGGGACAAGTCTTTGTTGTTTCCAAGGAAAATATCACCGTTCCCAGGGGGGTAAAACTGGTGAATGCAAACCCTTCCAGCATAGCACTGTCACTGGAGGAGATTGCGGAATATGAAGTGGAGATACAACCACAGTTGGTGGGTACGCTCCCCCAAGGTCTAGAATTGGTCTCAGTGAAACTAACCCCCAAACAGTTGCGGGTCCTTTCTCCACCTGGTGATGCGAATCAAAAAATAAACATCGTTACCGAACCAATATATTTGGAAAGCATTAAGAAGAATGAAAAGATGGTGCGAAAGGTTATAGCGCCCCCGAACGTGCAACCGAAAGGCAAGAAATGGCCCGACGTTGAAGTAATGATTAAAGTCAGGGCCCGATAGTCCATCAGCTGTCAGTCAGGCGGTGGCGCGTGGAGAGAGAAATGCTGCAGATATGGGTCGAAAGCTGATAGAAGAATAGAAACGCAATGAAGCAATAACGTCCATCTTTTATTGAGGTGTTCAATGAAGGTACTCATCTGTGGAGCTGGCAAAGTCACAAGGCACTTGCTCGCCAGGCTCGGGGAGAGATGGCAGGTTACTCTGATCGATAAATCCGAGGACAAGCTCCAGGATCTCATTACTAAGTTTGAAAACGTCCAGAAAGTAATCACAGCAGATGGTTCGAGTCCAGTTACTCTTGATGATGCAGGTTTGGCGGACTTTGACTACGTCCTGGCCCTTACTGAAAATGACAAGGTCAACCTGGCAATCTGCGAGTATGCCGGCTCTCAGGAGGTCAGCCATCTTCTTGCCCTGGTAAACGAGGAGGAAAATAAGGAGAGGTTCCAGGAGATCGGAGCCCGCCCTGTTCTTGGCAGTACCCTGTCGGCTAAGTCCATACACCATTATCTGCAAGACCCGCGGATCAACCTGATGTCCCTCAGCCTGGGGCAGGCTGAGATTATGGAAATGGATGTATCGGACCACTTTCAGGTGATTGGTAAGGGGGCCTCATCACTAACGGGTGAAGACTGGAGGTTGGTGGCCATCTTGCGGCAAAACTTGATGTTTTTCCCCAAACCGGAGACGGTCATTGAGATGGGCGATCGCTTGGTGATAGTGGGACAGCCCGACTCCTTTAAAACGCTGTGCATGTATCTGGAGTGCGGCGTACCCCACTTTCCCCTCGGCTATGGCCCCGATCTCCTTTTGGCCCTCCTTCCAGAGAGCAACCATGAAGAGCTTATTAAAGAGACCATGCATTTGGCTCAAAATACTAAGGTAAAGTCGCTAACCGCTCTGTGTTCAAAAGAAGATGGTGACATTGAACAAGCTTTCGGAACCTGGACGCAGACCACTGACATCAAGATGGTAACGGTAAAGAATGAGGTTGAGGACTCCCTGGAGGAGATAGGAAGTCAAGAAAATTACGGAGTAATGGTGGTCCCCCCTTTTGAGGCTTCTTTTTTTGTATCCCTGGCAAAACCCACCCTCATATCCCTGGCTCATTCCATATCCTGCCCTCTCCTTGTGGCCCGGCAAAGCCATCCCTATGAGCGAATTCTGGTACCGTTCAACGCAACGAGCAAGGCCGAGCTCGCCTTGGGGGTGGCGGTGGATCTGGCTCGTCAGTTTGGGGCTGAGGTTGCCGTGGCCGTGGTGGAAGAGCCTGAGTTTATCAGGGGTGTAGAGGAAGAGAAATGGACCGAGACTGTCTTAAAGCGGGTTAGGGAGCTGGCTCATATTTATAAATTCGAATTCGAGGTAATCATCAAAAAGGGTAACCCCGTAAAAGAGGTTGTTGCTCTGGCCCAGGATTTTAATCTCATGGTCATGGGTAGCACAACCAGGGAAAAGGGGCTATTCTCACCCCATGTGGGGGAACACATGGCCCAGGATGTCCCTTGTTCCGTGCTCATCATTGCGAAATAGGTAAAGAATCCTGGCCCTGGCTGTTTTGGAGTACTAGAGTGATGGAGCCTATTAAATCCCAAGCTCCAAGCACCAAGTCTCAGGGTTTCAGGTGTCGGGTTTCAGGTGTCAGGCAAAAGAAACATAAAAGCTGAAACCTCCTTTACGGGCAAAGCCATTCCACGCTGACCTGGCCCTAGAGATCAGGTTTTCGATGTTGAATAAAGCAGCTGACAAAGAACTACGTACAGTACTCACATCCCACATCAATTATTATGGTCCTCAATCAAGCTGAATCTCTTCTCCTCGTCTCCCTGGCCGCGGCCATTCTTCCCAGCCTGAGCCGACTGTTGCGACTCCCGGCGCCGGTAATGGAGATTCTTTTCGGCGTAATTCTTGGAAAAAGTTTCCTCCACGTGCAGTTCAGCGGCGAGTGGATCCAGTTTCTCGCCCACCTTGGTTTTCTTCTTCTCATGTTTCATGCAGGCATGGAAATTGACTTCGGTATGCTGCTGAAACAAAGCCGGAGCCAACTCTCCCTCCAATTGTTTATTTTCGGAGCCACCCTCAGCCTGTCATTCCTCTTCACTCTCTTCCTTAAGAGCGGAATGTTCATGGCCCTGGTGCTTAGCACCACATCATTGGGACTGGTAATGCCGACCATAAAAGAGCTGGGCATACAGAAATCCCCTTTTGGGCAAAGCATCCTCATAGCAGCCTCGTTGGCTGACTTTCTGACCCTCTTCGGCATCACCTTTTTTATCCTCTGGCGTGACTACGGGCTCGACTGGCATTTCATCTCACCCCTTCCCCTCTTCATCGGTTTCGGCATCCTGCTGTGGGCCGGGCGGCTTTGGGTTTGGTGGAACCCGGAGCGAGCGAGGCGATTTCTCGGTTCCCAGGACACAGAAGAACTCGGGGTCAGGCTTTCCCTGGCCCTTCTCTTTCTCTGTGTGGCCGCGTCCGAGCTCGTCCGTCTCGAGCCCGTTTTGGGCGCCTTTCTGGGTGGTTGCGTGCTCTCCTTTGTATTCCGCGAAAAGGGGCAGCTGGAGAGTAAACTATCGGCCCTGGGCTTCGGTTTTCTCATCCCAATCTTTTTTATCAACGTCGGGGTGGAGTTCGACTTGACCAACGTGCTGCGCCCAGGACAGCTTCATTTCACCCTCAAACTTCTGGTTTTGGCCCTCCTGGTCAAACTCGTCCCCAGCCTGATATTTACCCTGCAGCGCATCTCTTTGAAGGCAGCTCTGAAGGCGGGAATTCTTCTCTCTGCTCGACTGAGTCTCATCATGGCCGCGGCGGAAATCGGTTTGCGGGAAGGGCTGATTTCACCGGCCGTGAAGGATGCAATCGTTTTTCTTGCTCTACTCACCTGCCTTCTCGGCCCGACGATTTTCAAGCTGACGGAGAGGAAAAAAGAGCTTACTGATCCAAGCGACAAGGCCTGACCCGGCAAAAACGTTGGCTCTCAATAGAATTTGCTGAGCTGCTCCAGCTGGGTCGAGGCAGCGACGGTCTGCAGTCATCTGCAAGACTTTCAGCCGGCCGCGTCAAGTGCTGCCGCAGATGCCTGTTTGAGGCCATAGAAAATGGACTTTGCCGCCATGAGTTCGTGGTATTGACCCATTTCCACAATCCTACCGGCTTTCAGCACAGCAATTTGGTCATAAGCCCCCACCGTATCCAGCCGGTGCACCACCGCCACCACCGTGCACTTTCCTCTCAGATCCGTCTCCAGTAATCGTTGGATGCGTGCCTGCGAGGCGTTGTCTAAACTGGCGGTGGCTTCGTCAAGAATCAGGATTCGTGGTTCCTTGAGCAAAGCCCG
>JAJDNL010000126.1 GCA_022340745.1 Deltaproteobacteria bacterium | reverse complement strand
TGACCGGAACTCAAGGTGCAGGGAGATTCAAACTAGTACCAGCGGAAGAGCAAGGCGAGTTTATTCTTCACATAGAGGGTGAATACGAAGCAGCGTGATCTCATTCCTCTCTTCCTCGTTTGTTCAATCTACACCCCCCTGGGCATGCTAGTGTGAGAGGATCTTGTTTAGCTGCCCCTCATACTTACACCACTTAGCTTCAATGACACCGAGCCAACCGTGGGGATTCTTCCGCTAATCTGAAGAGGTATGCGTAACTCGGGATCGATGTCGATGGTAATGTCTTTATGGAATCCAAGAAAGGAAAAGTTCTCCGCCTCTTTTAGGTCTGCTTGTAAGGGTTGAGTCTCCAGGGTGATCCTGAGGCTATTCACCGTTCCCTTTTTACGAACGTTACCCTCCTCCCAATTCTCAGAATAATCAACCTCAAGAGTCTGCAATCCTTCAACCTGCATCCGTAAGCGATGCAACTGCTGCTTCCCGAAAACACAAAGTGACAGGCTGTCGCCACTCTTGTCCATATGAGCGGCAGACAAGAGATAGATGAGGAGCAGAGGGTCCGTAACCTGCGGACACCCCACTTGAGTCTGATCGTAGGGGTAGAAGCTTGTCCTGGCATCGGTCCATTTTGCAGGATCTCCCGAACCTTCTCCCTTCGTACTGGGTCTTGTCCGCAGCCGATGAACTCCTTTCCGACTGAACCAATAGATTCTTTTAATATCATCCTTTCCTTGACGCAATCTAACCCTATAGAGAGCTGCTGCTTGAATGGGCTCAAACAAAACTTGATTCGATAACGTCACAGGTGGACTAAAAATATAATCAATGACTCTCTTTACCTTCATGTCATAGAATTCTTGGCTTAAGCATGGCAAAGGAATGGTTTGGGGATGGCTTCGCCACTTTGACTGAAATTCAGCTGCGGGGAAGGGAGCCAACCAAACGTCCACCTTGACGTCAACAACAGCCCTCTTTGCTCGAAAAGACAATCTACTCCACAGCACCTGGTCGGGATCCAACTTGAGATGATTGAACGATTGCCCCCATCCTTGGCCGACGAAATATATCAGTGCAACGAAAGCCATCACGCAAACAATTGCCGGCGAGGTTTTCCTACGATCCATTTTCACCTTCATCTCAACCAATGTAGAAGCGTTTTCCTCCAAGCAACAGGTAAAATCGGTTCTGCTCTTTGTCCTCATGGATAAACTCTGCCAACTGGTAGTAGGCGGGGCGCAGGAACCGAGCCGGGATTCCACCCTCCATTACTCTGCAATAAAGCACGTTTTGCTCGCCAATCCATAGACTTTCTGGGTCCAGAGACTCGTGGGTCTCAAGATGTTTTATGGTTAGCAGTAACTGCTCTGGTTTATCTCCTGTGCTTTCTGCGGTATGCGAAACACCGGTGATAGCCAGGGGGGTATCCTCAACCTCAAGATAGCACCTCTGCTTTCCCAACTGGACAATATACAGTCCACTCGCCTCGTCCCTGCGCATGTGCTGACATAGGTCGGAGACAATGTCACTTCGCGCCATACGGCTCCCTCTGTAGTGCCAGTCCCCTTCCCTATCGATCACAATGCCGCAAGGAAGTAGGTCATCCTCAGAGAGCGGTAATGTCAGTCCGTCTTCTTTGTCCATTGTTCTTCGCTGGGTCGTTGGATGAATAAGCCGTTTCGTTTTGCTCTCCGATGCGCATGGAGCATGGAGCATGGAGTGAAGTTAAAACCACTTTTAACGGTCTATGTCATCATCTGAGAGAGCTCTTAAAGCTACTAATCTGTCTACAGAGAAGCTCAAGGTTATCTAATAATTTGCTGGTCTTTTCTTCAGATATTTGACCTCGTCTCTGTAAAAGAATGACAATGTTCGCGTTTTCAAAAGTTGATCTTCGTGCAATGATTAAGAAGCGTGCGAACTCCTTCTTTGAGTCTGATCCTGCCCCTTCCGAGATATTGTTTGACATCGACATCCCAGCACCTCTGAGCTGATCAGCAAAGCGGTACAGCTTCTTTCGTTCGAGCTCATCGGCGATATCAAAAAGCTCGTCAGCAATTTCAATAGCAAGCTGCCAAATCTTCAAGTCCTGAAATCTGAATCTAGCCATTCTCCCCTCCGTGCCCCATGTTTTATATTCCATGCTCCATGCCCCATGCTCCATGCCCCATGCTCCATGCCCTGTGTCTAGTGCTTAGTTCCTAGTTTGGCTAGAACGCCTTCTTGCTGTCCAGTAATAGCGTCACCGGTCCGTCGTTGACCAGTGATACTTCCATCATCTCCTGAAACCGGCCGGTGGCTACGGTCACCCCCAGGCTTTCGACATGCTGGACAAAAGCTTCGTATAGTTCTTCAGCTTTACTCGGTTTCGCCGCTGCAATAAAGGAAGGCCGTCTCCCCTTTCGGCAGTCACCCCAAAGGGTGAACTGTGAAACGGCTAACAGGCCGCCACCCACATCCAGCAGGGAGCGATTCATTTTGCCCTGTTCATCAGCAAAGATTCTCAGGTGTATTACCTTCTCTGCCATATACATCGAATCCCCTGGCCCGTCGTCTTGACCCACTCCAAGAAGAACCAGGATACCATGGCCGATAACGCCCACTTCCTGGTTCTCAACCTGTACGCTCGCTTCTTTCACCCTTTGTATTACTGCTCTCATGAATTACCCTCGTCATTAGGTCATTAGGCTGCGCCGTCATTAGGTCAGGATGATGAACTACTATTAGTGACAGCGAAGCGTAATGACGGTCACCTCAGTGACCAAATGACTATGAGTGACAATGGTGCCAATTTCCTAACTGCTAGTTTCAAGGAATCTGATTAACTCTTTCCAAATCTCCTCCGTCCCCTCTCCAGAGGTGGCAGAAAACTGTATCAGCTCCCGTGCTTTCATCCCAAGGCTGTTGGCAATGCTGGCTGCTTGTTTGTTACGTTTGTTCTTTGAGAGCTTGTCCGCCTTGGTGATAACGATTATCACCGTTAACTGCTGCATTCGCAACCAATCCCAGAGGGTCAGATCTTCTTTGGATACTTCCCGCCTGATATCCAAAAGCCACACCAGACCTCGCAAGTTGACCCTGGTCGTCAGGTAGTTTTCCACCATTGGGCGCCAGCGTTTTTGAACTTCAATGGGCACTCTTGCATAGCCGTACCCTGGAAGATCGACAAAGCGCCAGAGCTGATTAACCTCGAAAAAATTGAGGAGTTGGGTGCGGCCTGGGGTCTTGCTGGTGCGCACCAGTTTTTTGCGGTTCAGTATCTTGTTTATGAGAGATGATTTGCCCACATTGGAACGGCCGGCAAAAGCCACTTCAGGAAGGTCATCGGGTGGATACTGCTCCGGGGTTATCGCACTGCAAATAAATGTGGCCGAACGAATTATCATGGTATTTAGCAAAGCGCTAAGCGCAGAGCGCAGAGCGTCAGAGGTGACTGCAGAAGTTATGCCCAATCTTGACGTGGGGATTTGAGGCTTTGTTTATATCTCATTCAGATATTTAGAAAATACACTAATTCATTTATTACTATAAAATACGCTTTGCGCTATGCGCTTTGCGCCATGCGAGCTTCCAGATATCGCTCCAGTCGGTCCATACCTTCGGCAATGTTCTCCAAAGAGTTCGCATAGGTAAAGCGGATATATCCCTCACAGTTCGGGCCGAAGTCAACTCCCGGAGTAACACCCACCTTGGCATTGTGTAGGATATCAAAGGCCAAACGGTAGGAATCGCTGCTGAATCGCTTTGCATTGGCCAGTACATAAAAAGCCCCGGTGGGTTCCACAGTAATGCCAAAGCCCATCTTTTTCAGCCGCTGGATCATGTAGCGTCTCCGCTCATCGTAGGTGCTTACCATGCGTGCTACCTCTTCGGCTGCTTCTTTATTCTGCAGGGCTTCTACTCCGGCCCACTGAGCCATGGCACTGGCTGAAATGAAAAAATTCTGCTGCATCTTCTGCATAGGCCTAATGAAGCGGGGAGGGGCAATTACATAACCGAGACGCCAGCCTGTCATAGCGTACAATTTGGAGAATCCGTTCAGTACAAAAGATTCGTCGGTGTATTCAAGGATGGTATGTTCTTCTCCCTCATAGACCAGACCGTGGTAGATCTCGTCGGAAATCACCATGGGGCCAAGTTTGGCGATTTCTGCGATCCGTTCCGGCGATAACAGGTTTCCAGTGGGATTTGCGGGTGAGTTGATGAAGATGGCTCGGGTGCGCGGCGACACCATTCTGCGAATCTCTTCGGGCCGAAACTGAAAGCCATCTTCTTCGGCCACTGGAATCCGTACCGGAATCCCGTCTACAAATCGAATAAAGTTAGGGTAGCACGCATAATGGGGATCCGAAATGATTACCTCGTCACCTGCCTCCAGCAGGGCACCAAAAATCAATAACATGGCAGGTGATGTACCTGAGGTGACAATGACCTGCTCCTGGGTGATCTCGACCCTGTAGCGCTCTAGATACTTCTCACAAATGGCCTGCCGTAATTCCAGGAGTCCCAGGCTGTGAGTGTAGTGAGTTTTTCCTTCTCTCAGCGCCCTTTCACCGGCAGCGCGAACACAGGCTGGAGTATCAAAGTCCGGTTCACCCACTTCCAGGTGGATGACGTGCTCACCTTGACTCTCGAGCTCCTGGGCGCGCTCCAGCACATCCATGACTATGAACGGTCTTATTTCTTTGGCGCGTTTAGTGATCATGAGTAAATGCCTAAGATATGAGATGTGAGATGTGAGATGTGAGATCTCTAATCCCAATTCTCAAGGTTTCAGGTGTCAGGTGTAATTCAGTTGCCAGGTGTCAGGTGTCAGGTGTCAGGAAAAAAGAACAAGAACGCTAAAACCGAACTTCTGGATTCTGGATTCTGTCTCCTTACAGCTCTTTCTAAATTACTTTATACAGCGGATATTCAATAATGCCCTCGGCACCACGCTTCATGATGGTGGGGATGAGTTCACGCACCTGATCTTTGTCAACCACAATTTCAATTGCCAACCAGTTGCTCTGGTAGAGGTGTGAAACAGTGGGGGCATTGAGGCTAGGAAGAACCTCCATTACATCCCCTACTTTGTCTTCAGGCACGTTCATCTTGAGGCCAACCATATTCTCAGCTCGCAACGCTCCCTTCAGAAGGAGGGCGATGTGCTCAATCTTCTCCCTTTTCCATGGAACGTCCCAAGCTTCCAGGTTGGCGATCAGTTGGGTGTTTGACTGCATGAGTTCTGCAACGATACGCAGACCGTTCGCCCGCATAGTGCTCCCGGTTTCGGTGACCTCTACGATGGCATCGCATAAGCCGTCAATGACCTTGGCCTCAGTGGCGCCCCAGGAAAACTCCACCTCAACATTGATGCCCTGCTCCTTGAAGTATTGCCGGGTGAAGTTGGTAAGTTCAGTGGAGATCTTTTTGCCCTCCAGGTCGGCAAGTTTTTGGATGTTGGAGTCCATGGGAACTGCCAGTACCCATCTGGCAGGTCGTTGAGTTACCTTGGAGTAGACCAGATCCGTCACCACCTTTACCTGGGAACCGTTCTCCAGTATCCAGTCCCTTCCTGTCAACCCCACGTCGAAAGTCCCACTCTCAACGTACCGTGACATCTCCTGGGCACGGCAAATGGAACAACTGATTTCCGTGTCATTGATCTCTGGGAAGTAGTTACGGGAACTCAGCGAAATCCGCCACCCTGACTTTTGGAATAGGCTTATGGTAGCTTCTTGTAGGCTGCCCTTGGGCACGCCCAGTTTTAACTGTTGCACGGGATTAAATACCTCCTCTTGTAATGCGGCGAAGCCGCATTCAAATTCGAAACTCGAAACGAATTCTGAGAGACAGATGTGGGATGTGTGATATGTGATGTGAGATTGAACAGTTCTCTTGGGATTAATCTTTTCGCATCTCAGATCTCACATCTCACATCCGCTTTTACTCCTTTTTCGGATTTATTCTGTTATGGGCCTCTTTGTCTATGTGGTTGAACCTTTTTTCCCTGCCATCGGTTCGCTCAAGACTTGTAGACCTCTTTGGGATCAAAGACTATTGTACCTGTTGTTTTCAGCTCGCCATCTTCTACCTTCCGGTAGAAGCAACTCGAGTATCCTTCGTGGCAGGCGGCTCCGCCAAGCTGGTGAACCCTGAGCACCACCGTGTCAAGATCACAATCCACGTAGATAGCCTGTACTTCTTGGATGTGACCAGAAGTTTCCCCCTTGAGCCATAATTTCTGACGGGAACGACTCCAATAATGAGCCTTCCCGCTGGTGAGGGTCTTGTTCCAAGCCTCCTCGTTCATGTATGCCAGCATCAAAACCTCTCCGGTCTCATCATCCTGAACAATAGCTGGCACCAGCCCTTCACTTTTCTTGAAATCGAGCATGTCCTTCCGTCCTAAGTCAAACAGTTTTGTTCAAACTAACGAATCCAATAGCCATAGAGCACAGAGCAAAGCAGAGGGAGGTAATCTCGAATTGCTGTCTAACCCTCGTCTGGCTCGACCTCACCTCTCCCCTCAATCTAAAACCCGAGCACTTGTTGTTAGTATACACCTGTAGCTTTGTCAAGCCTCTTAGTAATTGACCATTGTTCATTGGGTAAGCACTTCAAGCCTTCAGGTGTCAGAATCCTACCCCGGTGTTCTCGTCTGGACAACCCACAAATATTGTGTCAGAGTAAAGACGAGCAAAAGTGTAAATTGAGGGATGATATCCATTTCGGATTTTTATGTTTGGTTTGATTGTTTTTCAAGAAATTGGTAGATTTTCTATATGATCGAGACACAGCTCGATAAATCAAAGAAGCTCACTGTTTTCACCGTGAGTGGAACGATAACCGCCCTTGAGTTCGCTCATGCCGTTCGCTCCTTCTATGCTGGTGACGTAACCCTCTATGTTTTATGGGACTTGCGCAACGGAAAGCTACAGTCGAGCGATAATGACGTGTGGAACCTCGCACGTTCCGTGAGTACCCTCAACCTCTCGAGCCGAAGAGGTGGGAAAACAGCCTTGGTAGCCGGCAAAGGAAAATCCTTCGGACTTGCCAGGATGTACCAGCGCATTACAGACACAATGACTCTGCCATTTGAGATAAAGGTCTTCACCAGCATAGAGGAAGCACATAATTGGCTTGGAACTGAGGGTGCGCCCACCTCATAGCTCTCATCATATCTGCATACTCCCAGTATTTGGTGTGACTATAGACATCAACGAGCAGTGGGACGCCTAGCGAATATTAACTAAGACATTGGGGAGAATTGAATGGCTAGCTTCCAAGAACGTACCATTCGTGCAGCCAAGTTAGATGTTCACCTGTATGAAGAGGTTGAAGCTGATAAGGGTGCAATGGGTCAAGCGATGGCAGTTGTCATCCTGACAAGC
>JAJDNL010000210.1 GCA_022340745.1 Deltaproteobacteria bacterium | reverse complement strand
TTACCTTGCGGAGCGGAGCGACATAATTATTCGATGTTCAAGGTTGGATGTTCGATGTTCGACGTTCATCTTTCAAAACAACCCCGTAAGGCGCAAGGACAAGGATTAAAATAACTATCAGTTCTTGCCTCAACCCTTCTGCCTTGTACCCTGTACCTTGGACCTTTGAGTTATCATGGAAATCTTCGACTGGGTAAAAGATTTGAGCATCTGGGTGATACACTGGGCCAATACCCCGTATGGAGGGCTGGCTCTTTTTGTGCTTGCCTTTTGCGAGTCTTCTTTTTTTCCTATCCCCCCGGATGTTCTTCTCATAACTTTGTGTATGGTGAATTCACCTATGTCCTTTTGGTACGCACTGATCTGCAGCCTGGGATCCACCCTGGGGGGTATGCTTGGCTATGGGATTGGCCGTATCGGTGGCCGGCCTCTTCTGGAGCGCTGGGTGCGGGCCGAGCGTATTCAGTTGGTGGAACGCCATTATCAGCGTTGGGATGTGTGGGCGGTGGCAGTGGCGGGATTCACCCCCATTCCCTACAAGGTATTTACCATCAGTGCCGGCGCTTTTCTTCTTGACTTTCTTCGTTTTGTAATCGCTTCTATTCTGAGCCGAAGTGCCAGATTTTTCCTGGTGGCTGGGCTCTTTTATTTCTTTGGTCCGAGTATAAATCAGTTCATCTCCCGATACTTCAACCTTCTCAGCATCCTCTTCATAGTACTGCTGCTTCTGGGGTTCTGGTTTCTTAAAATTAGCTCAAAGCGAGCCATGAAGAATCCATAAACAGGCAGGAGGCAGCAGGGGTCTGGACTCTTTCTTGATAAAAAGATTAGAATACACCACTCGTCCTCGACAACATTTCCCTGGAGCGAGAGCTGATTCGGGGAATTTTGAAAAAGGGTGAATACTTGACCACCAAACGCTTACTCATAGGTCTTCCTATTATAGTCCTCCTTTTCCTGCTGCAGTCTTACTTCTGGGTGCCCACCTATGAAGAGCAGACCAAGGGAAATCCCCAGCGGTTGGCAGAATATGTCACCGCCTCCATTGGTGACGCACAGCTGCTCAATCCCGTGCTTTCAGCGGACAGTGCCAGCAGTGATATCAATGGGCTGGTATTTGAGGGACTGCTTGATTATGACGAAAATCTTCATTTCCGTCCACGCCTGGCAACACGTTGGGAGATTCACGAGGAGGCCTACTTCTATGTGAATGATCAGGCAGAGATTCCCGGCCGCGGACGGGTTGATGCTGACGAGGTGGCTAATCTGATTGTTCAGGCCAGGCGAGAGAATACTGACGGAACCGATGCATTGTCCGAGTCCCTGAAAAACATCAAGGCAATCGAGGTGTTATCACCGCAACAGTTGCGGCAAGATGTCATGGAGACCCAGGCCGATGGCGAAAAGGTCAAGGTGCGACTGCAGGTGTCCGCTCCGGCGAGAATCAAGCTGCAGTTGAAACGCGTTGATCAGGACCTCTTTCGCAATCTGGAAGAACTCCTGGGGACTTCGTATTTCACCTCCTTTCGGCCTGAGCGGTTCATTGAAGTCGAACCTGCGAGTTTTGGTACCAGGAAAAAGGAGGACGCTAAGGCGCTGCTGCCGGTGGTGGAGCACAATCCTGTTATTTTGTTTGAACTGCGGCCCGGGGTAAAATTTCATGACGGCCACACCTTCGACGGATACGACGTCAAGTTCACCTACGATGCCATCATGAATCCTGCCAATGCCTCCCCCCGGTATGCTGATTACGAGCCGGTCAAATCCCTGGAAGTGCTGCATCCTTTAACCGTCCGCATTGTTTACAAGCGTCTTTACTCGCCGGCACTGGGAACCTGGATGATGGGCATGCTGCCGGAACACCTGCTGGATCATGAGGCGCTGAGGGATGAGGCCAGGCGACGCGGCCTGGATCCCGAAACCATGTCAATTCGGCAGAGCAATTTCAACCGAAACCCTATCGGATGCGGGCCTTTTCGCTTCAGGGAATGGAAGTCCGACCAGTACATCCTCCTGGATCGATTTCCAAAATACTGGGAAGGTCCGCCCAACTATAAAGAGTATGCCTACCGCATCGTGCCGGACAAACTAACGCAGGAAATGGAATTCTATGCCGGCACCGTGGACAACTACGGGGCGGAGCCCCATCAAGTCCACCGGTTCAAAAGTGATCCTCGGTACCAAAACTTCTCTGGCCTGAGTTTTGGTTACACCTATGTGGGTTATAATCAGCGCCGTAAACCCTTCGATGATATTAGGGTGCGAAAGGCGTTGGGCATGGCTATAGATGTGGATAAGATCATCCGCCATGTTCTCTACGGCCAAGGGGAGCGGATTACTGGCCCTTTTCCAAAACAGACCGACTTCTACGATTATGCCATCCAGCCACTTCCTTACGATCCCGCGGGAGCCTTGCGGCTGTTGGCCGAGGCTGGCTGGAAGCGCGACGAGGACGGCTGGCTGCAAAAGGAGGGCAAACGTCTCCAGTTCACCTTGATTAGCAACCAAGGCAACAATATTCGCAAGCAACTCCTGGCCATAATCCAGAACTATTGGCGAAAAATTGGTGTAGATGTGCGGACAGATTTGCTGGAATGGGCCGTATTCATTCAAGAACGGGTTAACAAGTTGGACTTCGATGCCTTGATTCTGGGATGGTCAATGGGAATCGAGCCGGACCTCTACCAGATCTGGCACTCGAGCCAGATTGGCCCCTATCAGCTCAACTTCGTGGGTTTTAAAAACAGGGAGGCGGATGAGTTGATCATCAAAATCAGGCAGGAGTACAACCGTGAACGCCAGGTTGCCTATTGTCACCGGCTGCACGAAATTATCGCGCAAGAGCAGCCCTACACTTTTCTTTACGTGGGCAAGTGGACGGCTCTTCTGGACAAGCGAATCGTCATAATGGAGAGAGACAAGGCAGGGCAGGTGCATTACGAGAAGATCAAGCCCACCAAGACAGGCAGTTACACTTTTTATTTCAACAAATGGATCAAATTGCCGGAGGTTCCGAATTTTGCGGCGGAGGGTTGATCGATGTCAGCTTTTCTGGCTAGAAGTTTTGTGCAAAAAATGGTGACGCTATTTTTTATCATGGTTATTTCTTTTGCCGTAGTTCACCTGGCTCCCGGTGAACCAAGTCAGGTGGACCCATTGAATCCCAAGTTCACCAAGGAGATGGTGGAGCGATTTCGCCAACAGTTTCATTTGGACAAACCCCTTCATGAACAATTTGTTCTATTCTACCGGGACCTCTTCGCCGGCAAGACGGTGTCGTGGAAAGACGGTGCTCCGGTGCTGGGAAAGCTTTTCGAGCGTTTTCTCAATAGCCTGCCGCTCTTCATAGTCGGTACCCTAATTACCTGGACCCTATCATTTCCGGTGGGCATCCAGGCGGCAATACGGCGAGGCGGCGGCTACGATCGTACTACAACATTTCTGGCTTACCTGCTCATCTCCATTCCGGGATTCTTCTTTGCCTATATGCTTATCATATTTGTGGTGAATACTTTCCAGGTGCCAGTCATTGGCATGCGTACGTTCGGACTGAGCGGCGCTGGAGTGGTCACCAGGATGATGGATCGAGTCTGGCACCTGCTGCTGCCGTCCATTCTGGGGGCCACCGGAGGCATCGCAATTCTTTCTCGGTATGTGCGTAGTCAGATGTTGGAGGTGGAAAACCAAGACTACGTTCGTACCGCCCGGGCCAAAGGGCTCCCCGACGAACAGGTGCATTACAAACACGCTCTACGGAATGCGCTTTTGCCTTTTGTGACCATGTTCGGCCTGGTCTTGCCGGGACTCATCGGAGGCGCAGTAATTATCGAGTACATTTTTTCCTGGCCCGGAATCGGTCGCCTGGCCTATGAGGCTATTCTTGCCCGAGATTATCCGATAATTATTACGGTGAACTTCATCTCGGCGATCTTGGTACTAGTGGGGACTTTCCTCTCCGATCTACTCTATATGGTGGTGGATCCGAGGATTAAGCTATAGGTGCAAGGTGCAAGGCGAAATGAGAGCAGGCAGGAGGAGATTTCGGATTGCGAATTTCGAATTGCGGAAAGGCGCAAGGCACACGGAGGTAAAGAGTTATTTCTCTTGCGGACTGAGCCTTAAGCCGCATGCCTCTCTGGATTCTGGCTACTAATAAGTAACGGATAATTTACAACAAATACAAAGAACGGAGAACATGCAAGATACCGCCACGGGACATAGCTTCTCAGCTGAAGCCTTTGAACTGCCGCCGCAGCAAACCCGGCTGCAAGAGTTATGGGCCCAGCTTCGCAAAAATCGTCTGGCTCTGGCGGGCCTGGTCATATTTGTAGTCTTCTTTGTGGTTGCGGTGGTCGGCATGCTTCTCACCACGGGAACCTCTCCCAGATTGGATCCGAGCCTCGTGAGGCTAGAAGAAAAGCTTCGACCGCCGCTCTCACGAGCTAAATTAGAAGATTTGGCTCCTGAGGAGATACCGCCTCTGGGCAGGTATCTCCTTGGGACCGACGAACTCGGTAGAGACGTATTTGCTCGAATGCTTCAAGGAGCCTGGGTGTCTTTGACCGTGGGATTTGTAGCAGTGGGGATCGCTGTAATAATTGGGGTAATACTTGGTGGACTATCCGGATACTACGGCGAAAACCCAGTGCGGCTGGGACAAGTAGCCATCGTATTTCTATTATTCCTTGGGGTTGTGAATTGGAGCATACTGCCAAGCGGCCTTCCTATCGTATTAGTCATTGCATCCATTGGCCTTGCTGTAATTATGGTACTTCAACGGAAGAAGCAGTCCCAAGGGCCTCTGGCTTTTATGGACGCTCAGCTTCTGTCGGTGGACATTCTGATTACTGGCCTGATTGACATCATGCTCTGTTTCCCCAGTTTTTTTCTCATTCTAACCGTGGTTGCCCTTCTGCCGGCGAGCATCTACAACATCATGATTGTCATCGGTCTCACCAGCTGGATGGGAGCGGCTCGTTTTGTCAGGGCTGAGTTTCTTTCCCTGCGAGAGCAGGATTTCGTTACTGCAGCTAGAGCCCTGGGTGTTTCGGACTGGCGGATCATTTTTCGCCACATGGTGCCCAATGCCATTGCTCCAGTTCTGGTCTCAGCCACCATCGGCATTGCCGGGGCAATCTTGACCGAAGCTGGTCTAAGCTTTCTCGGTTTTGGAGTGCCGCCCCCCCATGCTACCTGGGGCAATATCCTCTCGGATGGCAAAAATTACTTGTTCGATGCACCTTGGCTGACCTTTATCCCAGGCATAGCCATACTGGTGGTGGTGCTGTCTTTCAACCTATTTGGTGAAGGATTGCGGGATATTCTCAATCCGAAGCTTAGAGAGAGACACTAGGATTGTAGATTGTAGATTTTAGATTGCAGATTAAAGAAAGGCACAAGGTGCAGGGTGCAAGGCACAAGGAATAAGGTTTCAGATTCTCTGTTTCTTTTTCCTGACACCTGACACCCGACACCTGAAACCCTGAGATTTGTCCTTCGGACTCCCACCCTTCTGGTGGGTTCCCGGTTTCTCCTTCGGAGTCCCCACCCTCTGGGCGGGGCCCCGGTTTGGGGCTTGAGGGATCTTAGATTGCAGATTTTATTGTATTTTAGGCATTTTAGTACACTTTAGACATTTTAGGCATTTAATAGTGAAGGGTGGGCACTGCCCACCAGAAACTCAAAAGACAATGTCAAGTGAACCTCTTCTCATTGTTGAAGATCTAAAAGTGTATTTCGACACTGACCTGGGTGTGGCAAAGGCGGTGGACGGAGTGAGTTACCAGGTGGAGCGAGGGGAGACCGTTTGTTTGGTGGGTGAGTCCGGATGCGGCAAAACAGTCTCCGCCCTCAGCATTCTTGGCCTTCTGCCGCAGCCGCCGGCACGGATCGCCGGCGGCACTGTGATGTTCAAGGGGCAGAATCTGCTTGATTTGGCTGAAGAGGATCTGCAAAAGATCAGGGGGCGGGAGATCTCCATGGTCTTCCAGGAACCCATGACCTCGCTGAACCCGGTTTTCACCATAGGGTACCAGATTGAGGAAGTACTCACCACCCACGGAGAAGTGAGCCGAAACGAGGCGGAGGCGAGGATCATTAAGCTGTTGCACGATGTAGGTATTCCTTCGCCGGAGGAACGCATCCACGACTACCCTCACAACCTGAGCGGTGGGCAGCGTCAGCGGGTGATGATAGCCATGGCTCTCGCCTGCAACCCTGATCTGGTTATTGCAGATGAACCCACCACGGCCCTGGACGTGACCATTCAGGCCCAGATCCTCCGCCTTTTTGGAGAACTCCAGGAAAAAAGAAAAATGGCCATCTTGCAGATAACCCACGATCTCAGTGTGGTTGCGAGTGTGGCCAACCGGATCTACGTTATGTATGCTGGGATCGTGGTGGAGATGGGCTCCGTAGGGCAGATTTTCCATGAACCTTGTCATCCTTATACCATGGGGTTACTGGAATCATTACCTGGTCGCAGGGAAAGGGGGCAAGAATTGGCCACCATCCCCGGGGCAGTTCCTGATCCTACCAGGAAACCTCCAGGATGCCCGTTCCATCCTCGTTGTCCCTATGTCCAAGATAGTTGTCACAGTCAGTTTCCAGAAATGTGCACCTTTGCTAGCAGCCACCTGGCAAGGTGTCCAATAATATACGCAAAGCGTAAAGCGTATAGCGCTTAGCGCAATGGGATATGAGATGTGGGATTGACTGTTGCCTTGAGTTACATCACACATCTCGCATCATTTGGACCTTGAGTAGATGCAAGAACGAAGCGGCACAAATAATAACGAGATCCTCAGAGTCGAGGGGCTGAAGAAGTACTTCCCGGTTTACCGGGGCTTTCTCCAGCGAGTGGTGGGATGGATAAAAGCGGTGGATGGGGTGGATTTGGGTTTGTCAGCCGGCAAAACACTTGGATTGGTGGGCGAGAGCGGCTGTGGCAAATCAACCTTGGCACGTCTTATCCTCAAGCTGATAGAGCCGGATGCAGGCAAGATTTTATTCCAGGGAGAGGATCTTACCGAACTTTCTCGGGCTGAAATGCAATCCTACCGTCGGAGGATGCAGATTATCTTTCAGGATCCATTCGGCTCTCTCAACCCCAGGATGACCGTAGGGCAGTCCATTGAGGAGGGGGTGCGCACCATCCGAATGGCAGGCCGGAAGCAGAGGCAAAACCGTGTGGCCGAGCTGTTGGAAATGGTGGGAATTCCGGCCTGGGCCGCCCAGCGCTATCCTCATGAATTCAGCGGGGGTCAGCGACAGCGAGTGGGCATTGCCCGGGCACTCAGCGTGGAGCCAGAGTTGATCATCTGTGACGAACCGATTTCGGCCCTCGATGTCTCCATCCAGGCCCAGATCCTCAATCTTCTTCAAGATTTACAAAAAAGGCTAGGCCTGAGTTATCTCTTTATAGCCCACGACTTGAATGTGGTCGAGTACGTGAGCGACAACGTGGCCATCATGTATCTTGGACACGTTATGGAGTGCGGCCCCTCTGAGGTGGTATACGACCAACACCTGCATCCATACTCCACAGCTCTGCTGGAGGCGGCCCCGGTGCCCGAGCCTTCGGCCAAGCGTTCTTGGACACCGCTTGCCGGCGATGTACCGAGCCCTTTCAATCCTCCCCCCGGCTGCAAGTTTCAGAACCGCTGTCCTCTGGTTGAGGACCGCTGCCGGAAAGGAGAGATTGAGCTTTATGAGGTAAATGGTACCCACCGGGTACGTTGCTGGAAGGTGTTGGGGCGCTAAGCGCAAAGCGCAGAGCGCATTGCGTAAGGACATAAAGCAAGGAGCTAGGAGAAAGAGGTTAGCAGTAAGCAGTGAGCAGTATTCCACATCTCATATCTGCAATCTTCCCTGTGCCTAGTTCCTAGTGTTTAGTTGACACGGCTGCTGGCTGCACGCTGGCTTTATTTGATCTTGACCCCAAATTATGCTACTAGGAGGCACTTTAGCTCATTTTAGGCATTTAAGCCCATGGATCTCAACGACCCGACCCCATTTCCATTAGAGGAGCCAAGCCAACGCCGTATCTTCTCGGTGAGCGAACTCACCAAAGCAATACGCGGTCTGCTGGAGGATCACTTCCCCTTCATTTGGGTGGAAGGCGAGATCTCCAATTTCAGGGTGCCTACATCCGGCCACTACTACTTCGTGCTCAAAGATGTCGAAAGCCAGGTGCGCTGTGTTATGTTCCGCTCCCAGCAGCGGTGGATGCGCTTTCAGCCGGAAGATGGCCTGCACGTGCTATGTCAGGCCAGGGTCAGCGTTTACGAGCCTCGCGGTGAATACCAGCTCCTGGTGGAGGTGATGGAACCCCGGGGTGTGGGGGCGCTCCAGCTTGCCTATGAGCAGATGAAGCGACGCTTTGAAGCAGAGGGACTCTTCGATCCCGAACACAAAAAATCCATCCCATTCCTGACCCAGCGCCTCGGTGTCGTTACTTCCTCTACAGGTGCTGCCATCAGGGACATCATTAGGGTGGCCAGGGAGCGGTACAGCAACCTGGAGATCTACCTCTACCCGGTCAGGGTTCAAGGGAAAGGGGCTGCAGAGGAAATAGCTGCAGCGATTGATACCTTTAACGCTGAGTTTCCTGTCGATGCTCTGATCGTCGGCCGCGGTGGAGGATCCTGGGAGGATCTGTGGGCTTTCAACGAAGAAGCCGTGGTTCGGGCTATTTTCAAGTCACAAATTCCGATTATTTCTGCGGTGGGCCATGAAATAGACACCACCTTGGCCGATCTGGTCGCAGACGTCCGCGCACCTACCCCCTCGGCTGCTGCTGAACTGGTGGCCCAGCACAAAGAAACCCTCGAAGCATATGCGGCCGATCTGCTGCAGCGGTTGCAGGGCCGCGTTCGTCAAGTACTGAGCCTTGCCGGAGAGCGTTTGAGCAACCGTAAACAGCGATTGCGGCATCCTGCCGCACGGTTGGCTGATCTTCGCCTGCGTCTCGATGAACATGCGCAACGACTGGATTTCGCCAGTGGTCAAAGGCTGCATTCCGAGGCTCAAAAGTTTCTTCGGCTCAGAGATCATTTACTCCACCTCAGCCCAGGCCGCAGAATTTCCGAGTTACAAAGTCTTCTGGACCAGTGTTGGCGAGATCTTGGACTCTTCGCCAAGCAGAGTTTACAGAGAAAACGCCAGACCCTGGAGCGCAGCCTGACACAGCTGGATGGCTTGAGCCCCCTTGGGGTACTGGCACGTGGTTACAGTATTACATCTACCTGGCCGAAGGGGAAGGTGGTGCGCTCGGTGAGTCAGGTGAAAAAGGGTGACACGGTGAGAGTGCGCCTTCACGAGGGAGCGATGCAATGTAATGTGACCGACATAGAGGAAACTAACTGATAACTTTGACGCCCGCTAGATTTCGGAGAGATTTGATGCATATCTGGCCAGGAGTGGCGATTTTGAAAAGAGTGTTTCTGATCGTAATTACACTTGTAATTTTTTCTCTAACAGCGAAAGTAATGGCAAATACCTTAGAACTGATTGGACCGCAACAGCCAGTGGCCCAGGGAGAAGTTGTACAAATCGTACTCAAAGGGGCGACGGACGGCTCAGAAGTGTTAGGCTTCTGGCGAGGGCAACCCCTTGAGTTCTTCAGGACCGATGAGAACAATTACGGCTCTCTGGTGGGTATTGATCTGAGACTGGCTCCCGGGACGTACCCTTTGAAGGTGGAAGTTAGCTCTCCAGGAAACAGTCCTCTCACCAAACGGATAACCGTGAAGGTGGTGGAAAAAGACTATGGGGTACAGCGTCTGACCTTGCCAAAAAAGATGGTTACCTTGGACCCTGCCACGCTCGAGCGGGTGAAAAAAGAAGGCGCGCAATTCAGCAGACTATGGTACAAACAAAACCCCAGACGTTACTGGAGGGGTAATTTTGTTCGTCCAGTTCCAGGCAAACTCAACACACCATTCGGGCTCAAGCGCATTCTGAATGGTGAACCGAGAAGTCCGCACTCGGGAGTTGATCTGCGTGCAGCTGAGGGCGAGCCAATAAGAGCGGTCAATCATGGCAAGGTCGTTCTGGTGGGTGACTTCTATTTTCACGGCAAGGCCGTGGTTATTGATCACGGTTGGGGATTATACTCCATGTATTTTCATCTATCCCAACTGAATGTTTCCAAGGGAGATTTTGTCGGGAAAAACGCAGTCATTGGGCTTGCTGGTTCCACGGGACGAGCCACCGGGCCGCACCTTCACTGGGGTGTACGGCTTGGAGGCGCCCGGGTGGATCCCTTCGCCCTTTTGAGGGCGACAAGCGGATGAGGGAAAGAAGTGGCTAAAAAGAAAGAAAAGTTCGAAGAGGCCTTGCAGAAACTGGAGGCCATCGTCACTCAGATGGAAGAGGGAGATCTCCCCCTGGAAGAGACGCTGAAAGCATTTGAGGAGGGGGTGAGGCTTGCCAGGTACTGCGCCAGTAAACTAGACGAGGCTGAGCGTAAAGTGGAGAAGTTGATGCGGGATCAAGCCGGCAAACTGCAAGCCACTTCATTCAGTGAGGAGGAAGATGACTCCTGAGTTCGACCTAAGGCACTATTTGGAGGCTCGCCGCCTGGTGGTTGAAGAGGCTCTGGAGGTTGCCTTACCAGAACAAGATGGGCCTGAATCCAGAGTTGTTGAAGCCATGCGCTACAGCCTTTTTGCCGGAGGCAAGAGACTGCGTCCGATCCTCTGTCTGGCTGCGTCCGAAGCTGTGGGTGGCGAGACTCGCTCTGCCATGCCAGCTGGTTGCGCTCTGGAAATGATACACACGTATTCTCTCATCCACGACGATCTCCCTGCCATGGATGACGACGACTTGCGGCGTGGGAAGCCAACCAACCATAAGGTTTTTGGAGAAGCCATCGCCATTCTCGCGGGTGACGCTTTACTCACCGAAGCCTTTGTGCTACTTAGCGACTATAGTTCTCTGCTGCCAGAAAGAATGATACAGGTTATAAAGGTCATTGCCGAGGCGGCAAGCTACCGTGGCATGGTGGGTGGCCAGGTGGTGGATATGCTCTCACAAAACAAGCCAGCCGATCTGGAAACTGTACAGCAGATGCACAAGCGCAAGACTGCAGCGCTTATTGCCGCGGCGACCGAATCAGGAGCGCTGGCAGGAAGAGGCTCTGAAGCCCAGGTTGCTGCTTTGGCCCGATATGGCAGGGCCATAGGTCTCGCCTTTCAGATAGCAGACGATATTCTGGATATCGAGGGGGATACCGAGTTGCTTGGCAAGACCACAGGTGCAGACGAGGCCAGGGGTAAGGTGACCTATCCTGCGGCCGTTGGCCTGGAACGCTCGCGGCAAGCAGCGAACGAGATGATAAATGATGCCTTGGCAGCGTTAGAGGGATTTGATGATAGAGCTTACCCCTTGCGTTCGTTGGCACATTATATAATAACGAGGAAGAAGTAGCATGGCGCAGTAAGCAGGGATATCTCTGCTTGCGGACGTAGAAAGTAACATAGTTATCGATTGTGGCATTTTCAACGACTTGAACACAAGGTCTAGAGACGCTTTGCGCTCGGCGTCTTTAGAAAGGAGTACTAGGTTGAGTAGGGATACAACTCAAGAAAGTTCCCAGTCTGAACAGGAACGACAGCCGCTTCTGCCTCGGATAGACAGTCCGTCGGATCTCAAGTCTTTGTCAATCGAAGAACTTTACCAGTTGGCTGAAGAGATCCGAGATGAAATTATCTGTACTGTTTCCAGCAATGGCGGTCATCTGGCGCCCAATCTGGGAGCAGTGGAACTGACCCTGGCTCTGCACTATGTATTTGATGCCCCTGAAGACTTGATTGTCTGGGATGTTGGCCATCAGGCGTATGCTCACAAACTGATAACGGGGAGAAGGGAACGGTTTCACACGATCAGAACGCATGGGGGCATCAGCGGCTTCCCCAAACGGAGCGAAAGCCCATACGATGCCTTTGGTGTTGGCCACGCCAGTACTTCCATCTCTGCGGGTCTGGGCCTGGCCACCGGTAAATTCATGAAGGGCGATACCGACAGGGTAATCGCTGTCATCGGCGACGGTTCCATGACCGGAGGGATGGCCTTCGAAGGACTCAACCAGGCCGGGCATCTGGAGCGCGACCTCATAGTTGTGCTCAACGACAATGAGATGTCCATTGCTCCCAATGTGGGCGCGTTGTCATCTTTTTTGAGCCGTAAGATGACTACCAAGCTGGCCGTCCGCCTTAAGAGGGATGTGGCTAATGTTCTCACCAGTATTCCGGGGATAGGTGATGACATCCTGCAATTGGCGAGACGAGGTGAAGACTCGCTCAAGAGTTTCTTTACTCCCGGCATGCTCTTTGAAGCCTTGAAATTCGAGTACGTTGGTCCCATCAATGGACATCGGCTGGACCGTCTCATTGAGGCCTTCACCAATGCCAAGAACCTTAAGGGGCCGGTGCTAGTACACGCCCTGACCATCAAGGGTAAGGGCTACAAGCCTGCAGAATGTGATCCCTCCAAGTTTCACGGCCTGGGCAAGTTCGTGGTGAGTACCGGCGAGCCCGTAACCAAGCCGGGGGCGCCTTCCTACACGAAAATCTTTGGACAGACCATGGTGAGACTGGCGGAGAAAGACAACAAGATAGTAGCTATCACAGCAGCGATGCCCGAGGGCACCGGTTTGAGTCAATTCGCCGCTTTGTATCCGGAGCGCTTTTTTGACGTGGGAATCTGTGAACAGCATGCAGTGACCTTTGCGGCCGGCCTGGCATCGGAGGGCTTCAAGCCGGTAGCGGCCATCTATAGCACCTTCTTGCAGCGAGCCTACGACCAGGTGGTTCATGATGTATGTCTGCAGAATTTGCCAGTTACCTTTGTCATGGATAGGGGTGGGCTGGTGGGTGAAGACGGCCCTACGCATCATGGTGTTTTCGATCTTTCTTACCTGCGGCACGTTCCAAACCTGGTGCTCATGGCCCCGGCCGATGAAAATGAATTGCAGCGAATGCTGAAAACCGCCTTGGAACATGATGGCCCCATAGCCTTACGCTACCCCCGGGGCACTGCGGAAGGAGTGTCCATGGACAGTGAGATCCAGACGATTCCCATTGGCAAAGGGGAGTTGTTGTGTGAGGGCAAGGACCTGGCCATTCTCGCCATAGGAAACAGGGTGTGGCCAGCGCTTGAGGCGGCTAAGAAACTGGAAAAAGAAGGTGTCAAGGCAGCTGTTGTTAATTGCCGTTTCGTAAAGCCGCTGGACCGAGATCTGATTATTCAATTGGCTAACCAGAGCAATCGATTGATCACAGTAGAAGAAAATGCCTTGCAAGGTGGGTTTGGCACTGCTGTGCTTGAATTGCTATCTGAAGAGGGCCATGCCGGGGTTCAGATTGTTCGCCTCGGTATCAGTGATCAATTCGTGGAGCACGGCTCTCAACAAGTGCAACGCTCCGCCTGCGGCATTGATACTCCGGGAATTGTAGAGGCTGCCCGTGCCATGGTTACAGGCGATGGCGTCAAACAAGCTGCATCTCAGAGATAGCTTCCAGCCGTCAGTATTCAACGGTCTTTCCAGCGATCTAAAGAGTCAACCAGAAAGAGTCGCCATTCAGGGACTGCTTTGACAAATGCGGTGGATGTGCTTTACGATTTGTTTACACTGAAGGCTGAAAGCCAATGGCTGAACGCTTGCGCCTTGATGTACTGCTCGTAGAGAGAGGATTGGTTGAGAGCCGCCAACGTGCCGCCGCCTTGATTCTCGCCGGAAAAGTTCTGGTCGAAGGGCGCAAAGCCCTTAAAGCAGGCCAGCGGGTAGCCCCGCACGTTGAGGTGGAGGTGCTCGATCCGGGAGAAGGTTATGTAAGCCGTGGTGGCTTCAAGTTGGCCTCCGCTCTGGATACTTTTTCATTGCAGGTGGTTGGGCTAGTGGCCATGGATGTGGGCGCCTCCACGGGTGGTTTCACCGATTGTCTTCTTCGGAGAGGGGCTCAAAAAATATACGCCATTGATGTGGGCTATGGCCAGCTGGCGTGGCAGCTTCGCCAAGATTCTCGGGTAGTGGTACTGGAACGGTGTAATGTTCGTTACCTGACCCGTGAACACGTTCCAGAGTTCGTTGATCTGGCAGTTATCGATGTCTCCTTCATCTCCCTCAAAAAAATTATTCCCAAGGTCCTCGAGTTTTTCAAAAGTGGTGGTCAGCTACTGGCACTCATCAAACCCCAGTTTGAGGTTGGGCGAAACCAGGTGGGCAAGGGAGGAGTCGTGCGTGATCCCATGCTGCATCGGCAGGTGGTGGGAGAATTGGAAGATTTCTGCCGCAGACAGGGACTGGAATTTGAGGGGGTCGCTGAGTCAAGCCTGCTGGGCCCCAAAGGAAACCGTGAGTTCTTCATCTACGCTGTGAAATCTCAACAATGAAGATCCATCTTGTATTTGTTGGTAAAACCCGCGAGGCTTATTTACGAGAGGGTATAGAGGACTTTCTGGGGCGATTGCGCCGCTATGTGCAGGTGGAGGTGAAAACCGTCCGTGCCGAACGTTTGGCTCGAGAGAGCCAGGCAACCAGGGTGGTGACCGCTGAAAGCCAGAAGGTGGCAGCCGCAGTCCCCAGGAACGCTCACTTTGTAGTTCTGGATCGGCAGGGAAAACAGATGAGCTCGGAAGGGCTGGCCCATTGGTGGCTAAGATTGGAGCAGGCTGGCTGCAGGGAATTGTGCTTTGCTGTGGGAGGGGTCCTGGGATTTTCCAACGAATTGCGGAATCAGGCCCAAACCGTGCTGGCCCTTTCCAGAATGACCTACACCCATGAGATGAGCAGGCTCATTCTCCTGGAACAGCTCTACAGGGCCTGCACGATCATGCGAGGGGAAAAGTACCACAAATAGCCTGGTTATACGGCCTCCACTGTTTTTACTTCAGGTACCAATTGCTTGACGATGCGCTCTACACCCTGCTTAAGGGTCATTTGTGACATGGGACAACCGCTGCAGGCACCAGTAAGTCGCACTTTCACCACGCCGTTTTCTTCCACATCAACGAGCTCGATGTCGCCGCCGTCGCGTTGAAGAGCAGGCCGGATTTTGTCCAAAGCTTGTTCAATTTGTTCCTTCATCCTATCCTCCTGTAGGGGCAGAACCTGTTAGAATCTACGCCATGGAAAACCGCTCGGCTCAAGCCCTCCGTCTGGTCCAAGGGTCACTCCAGCAGGTACCAACGGTCTGCCGCGCTAGAGTATGCAAACGCAAGAGGAAATATAACCACTGGTGGTAAAGAATGCAACCGCTTTCGATTGCGGATTGCGGATTTCGGAATAAGGAATTAGGGGATTGCGGAATTGAGAAATTGAAAAATTTAGGTATTTGGGCTATTGGATGTTTGATACCGATTTACCATTTGCTCCTGACACCTGACACCTGAAACCTAATTCCTGACTACTGGCTACTGGATTCTTTGTTTGCTCATTGCGGCACGCACTTTGCTTCCTTAAGACTATAAACTACTGGATTGATTACGAGGGATAGTATGAAAGAAGGGATCATCCGAAAGATCAAGGAATATCAGGCCGTAGTAGGGATTGTGGGGTTGGGATATGTGGGTCTCCCCCTGATGTTACGTTTTACAGAGGTGGGGTTTCCTGTTCTGGGTTTTGACATTGATGAAACTAAAGTGGACAAGCTCAACAATGGAGAAAGCTATATCGGCCATATCCCATCGGCAGCCATTGCTGAGAAGCGGAGGCAGGAGGTGCAGCTAGTAGGAGGGAAAACCGTGCCTCTTCTTGATGCCACCAATGACTACAGTAAGGCCTCTGATGCAGACGTGCTCATTCTCTGTGTGCCAACCCCTCTCAACAGGCATCGTGAACCTGATTTATCTTTTGTGCGCTGTACCATTGAGTCATTGCAGCCGTACCTGCGGCGGGGACAGATGATCAGCTTGGAGAGCACTACCTATCCGGGCACCACGGAAGAGGAACTTCGGTCCAGAATCGAGAAGTCTGGTTTTGAAGTCGGCAAGGACGTTTTCTTGGTCTATTCACCAGAGCGGGAGGATCCTGGCAATCCCACCTACAATACCGAGAACATCCCGAAAGTTTGCGGTGGTTCAACCAAAGAGTGTTTGGAGGTGGGTCAGGTCCTTTACAGTATGGTGGTGAGTCAGGTTGTGCCGTTGTCTTCTACCCGGGCAGCTGAATTGACCAAACTATTGGAAAACATTTACAGGGCAGTGAATATCGGGCTGGTAAACGAGCTCAAAATCGTGGCGGATCGGATGGGAATCGACATCCGGGAGGTCATTGATGCTGCTGCCACCAAGCCGTTCGGATTCACGCCATTCTATCCAGGTCCGGGTTTGGGAGGCCACTGCATTCCCATTGACCCTTTTTACCTGACCTGGAAGGCCCGAGAATACGGGATTAACACTCGTTTCATAGAACTTGCCGGTGAGGTGAATACGGCTATGCCCCACTGGGTGGTGGGGAAGGTGATAGATGCCCTGAATGAAAAGGGTCAGTCGCTCAAGGGAGCAAAGATACTGGTGTTGGGTTTGGCCTACAAGAAGAATGTTGATGATCCTCGAGAGTCGCCGGCCATGGAGATTATGGAAATCCTCAGGAGCAAGGGAGCCGATCTATGTTACAGTGATCCCCACGTTCCGGTATTTCCCCCTATGCGTCGGCACCGATTTGCACTGCAGTCGGTGGAGCTGACTCCGGAAGCGCTTCAAGAGATTGATTGTGTGCTGCTGATTACCGATCACGACGGTTTTCCGTATGATCTCATTACCGCCCACGCATCGCTCATAGTTGACACCCGTGGTGTCTACCGCAGCGATGAACCCAATGTGGTCAAGGCGTGAAAATGCTTCAGCGAGTGCATTCCCCTTAGTCCGCCGGAGGCGGACGGGGTTGGCGAGCGAACTACAATAAAATGGAATCACTTCTTTACATTTCGAATCCCGCTTTAGCGGGACTGCAGCAACTCGACCTGAGCGACACGACTTGAGCTCGTCGACAAGTCTCGTCGACAGGTCTTGCTGCAGGGAATCTTCAATTATCAGTGTTAGGCCTTCGGTGCTGTGGAAGCTGAGTACCGGGGGGCTTTCTTTTTTGTCTTGGCTTATGGTATGGTTACTTTTTGAATACAAAGCTGTTTCGAGCCTAGCGAAGACGGAAGCGTCTGGGTGCTGGTAAACAAGAAGTGGGAGGTTCAACGTGGCCAAAGGCAAAGAAATCCATGTTCGCTGCATGCGTTGCCAACAATTGGTTCCTTCGTCTATTAGCTTCAAGGACAAGAAGAGCTTTGATATGGAGGCCCTCATTAAGAACCGGCCTGAATGCCCCAGATGCGGAGATATGACGAGTTACGATAAAAAAAATATATGTATCCGCGACGAAAGTGGGGAATTCGTTTGTATCGACATCAATTGAGAACAAACCATATCACAGCCCTATCGGTAACCCCAACGGTTCCGGTGGGGAGCAAGACTGAAGTATAGACTAGAGAGAGGAAGAGGCGGCGAAGTGGTCCCGCTGTAAAAAGTATGGGTATCGAAAGACGACTCTATCCCAGAATCCTGGTGAAGTGGTCCGTTGTTGTGGAAACTGCGCAAGGTTCAGTGGAAGGAGAGACAAAGGACATTAGCGTCGACGGTGTATTCATCTTCTGTACACAGGAGCCTGAGATTGGAGAAAACTTCTCTATTCTTCTGAAGCCTTCCGAACAGCGAACCATTTCCGTAGTTGGCGAAAAGATTTGGTCAGGTAGTTTTACTATTGACAATAAAGAAGTATTCGGTATGGGTGTGCAGTTCATCCACATATCAACTGAAGACCGAAACTACCTTGCCGCCTTGATTGAAAAGAGCAGTAATGATGAGCCATCTGGATCCTGACGAAAGCGGACGAGTCGAAGTCCCCCGGCAAATGGCCGAAGTGAAAACTCACTGCAATGGTATCGCCGACCGACAAGATGTGCCCCGCCTGTGGAGCTAGCCAAAGCAATCCTCACACCGTGCTTTTCCTTGACATGGACGGACTCGTTAACCTAGTATGCAATCCGTTTGGTCTTCTGTCCCCGCTCATCTACGAGATCATCGCTCTGATTTGTCGTATTGTTGACTCATGACCTATGATACTGCCTTGCGCGCCGTTTTCGCCGTTTAAGCGATAGGGCGTCTGTTGGGAGTATGTCTTGCCGCCCTCCAAATTGCAGCGATTCAAGGAGTTCTCTGAGTATCTTAACGTGGCAGAGGTTGAATACCGCCGCGATTCACAGTTGCAGGAAGCGGAATTCGATTCGCTCGAGAAGTGGTACGCGCAGGTCGATGATGGCCGGCGGCACTATATCCCGTTCCTTCGCGACCAATGTGGCGTGAAATTTTCAGGCCGTGTGCTGGAGCTAGCCGCCGGTAGTGGCTGGATGTCGGCAGAAATGAGCCGCATGCCAGAGGTTACGGAGGTGTTCACACTCGATGCGTCAGAGACACTGTTGCAGGAGATCGCGCCGAATATTTTTCTCTATCTTCGGGCGCAGGAGGACAAGATCACACGCGTGGTCGGGGACTTTCATCGTCTCGAGTTCGAAGACGAGAGCTTTGACTTGGTAACGGTCGACGGGGGTTTGCATCATGCGGTCTGCCTTTCTGCGGTCCTTGCCGAGGTTTTCCGTGTACTGAAGCCGGGCGGGGAGCACGTTGCCATACGTGAGATGATCACACCGCCGCTGTGGTTCAAGCGGACGAGTTCGACGCGGAGGCGGCTGATTGCGGCGGGTGTTACGGAGAATATGTATCCGATTAAGGAATGGCGTACCGCATTCGAGAAAGCGGGGTTCAGCTTCTGGGCGCGCCGGGTGAACCTGAAGACCAACTGGCTTGCCCGCTTGAATGAGTGGCTGTTCAACGGCCTCTTCCACTGCCGCTATGTACTACTTGGTGCCAAGCAGAAAGGCGGGTCAATCTCGTAGCGCCGTCCCGGCGCCGCGAGGTGGGCCCACTCTTGTCACAAGAGAGGTGCCTCTATTTACCGCACTTTTTCAGTCTCTTGAGTATTTTTCTATCACAATGTAGGCTAAGCTTTCCCTCTTGAGCGCCGCCCACAATAATGAGGCTGGGCAACACTTCTTCCTCTCCATGCTGCCTGCCTGAGCAAAATGGTGGTTTTACGGATTGACATAGTCAGCACCCTTACATTACTCTAAAAGATGTAGTATTCCTCGCGCTAGCGAATACCCACGTAAGCTAAATGGCTTCCCGCTGGACTGCCTGCATTCACTCCTCTGAGAACAAGGAACACGGAAAATGAAAACGAACTCTCAGACGAAGTGTGCCAATTGTGGAGCCACCTATTCCTACGTGGTGAAAGGGAAAAGAGATTATTTCATTCCTTGGGGATCTTACTTTCTCTGTGACAAGTGCCACAGATTTGCTATCATGGATGCGTTGAAGGCTGAGCGCAAGACTCCTTTTGAATCTTCCAAGTGATGCGGTGGGTTGCGCCAAATCGCTTTCTATGTCCTTAGAGTCCATCATCTTGAGACCAGACAAAGTTGTTAGACAAGATCATAATTTCCTGACCGTCCCGCCTTGCCTCACATCCACTTTCTCATGTCCTGGGTGATTAGTTTTTCTATCTTGCGAGCGGTTTGCATTCCTGCTATTGCTCGTTTGCGTGGTAGTCCTCGGCTTATGGTGAGATTAAGAACCCAGTGGCATATTTCCTGCAGTCTTCATTACTGCGAGGAGAAGAGACTGTACGCTTTACTTTTTCGTACACCAAGCTCTCTTTTCAAAAACCCTCGCGCCAACATTTGCGGGTGGGGGAAATCAACAAGAGAGGCGGACAAAATGGCATTTGAAGACCAGCGCTCACATCCCAGGGCAAACCTCAGATGGTCTGTTTCCGTTCAACTTGGTGGTTCAGTCGCTGAAGGGGTGACGAAAGACATCAGCGAAGGGGGTGCCTACGTGTGCTGTGCGAACCCAATGGGGCCAGAGGAAGTTCTTGATATGGTCATAAATGCTCCAGATAAACCACTGAATGTTAAAGCTGAGGTGGTGTGGTCGAGTATGTCCGGCCTTGATGACGAGATTACTCCACGGGGAATGGGTGTTCGTTTTCTGAATATCGATAGTGAAGACAGAAGAATCATTGCTAAAGCGGTAGTTGAACACCTCAGTGAAGTTACGGAGTCTGAAGATCTGCAAGCTTCGATGTTTGATACCTTGGAAATCGACTAGCACCTCTCAACAACCTCCTCTCCTTGATCCGCATGGTTAACCTGGGCCTTACCAAGGAACTTCTGCGTTCGCCATCCATTTGGCCTTGTATCGGTTGCGGTCGCTGAGGTAAAGTCTGTACCCAGACGGTCAAAGCGTGCGAGATTATCGCTTGTCTGCGCCAGATGGCCATCGATGGTGGATAGGTAAGCCCACCCCTGCCTTACAAACTGAAAAAGGCCAAAAAATTACTGTATCCGAGATTGCTGGATGAAATCGATCCATGTTTTACATTTTCCAGTGGGAGGATACTGCTTTCTGATATCGCCTGAGTAGGTGATTGTTTCAGTTTAGGTGTTTGCAGTTTTAAGCTGCGAATCGAATCTATGTATAGCAAGCACTCTATCAACGGGATATCTGCGCCGCTGCCCTCTGGACAGCGCCGTCCATCTCCGCCAAACCAATTGAGACTCATGGCATAGTTCCTGCAATTTGAAGGAAGCTGCCGAACTGGGTTGGCAATCGTTGTTTTTAGGGAGTTATCCATGAAGAAATTCTTACTGGTTCTCTTTACGTTTACTGTAATTGGCTGCGCCCACGCTCCTGATTATCCTCTGCCCGATAAGCCTGAGTTCTCCACAGATGAAGGGAAAAACTGTGCTCTCAAATGTCAGACAATACACGATGAGTGTAACTCGCCTACCTCCGCATGCAACGAAGAACTCGACCAGTGTTACCAGCTTTGTAAGGAACTGCTAGAATAGCCTCAGGATATCTGAAGCTCAACTCCACCCTCCACATTAGGGTTTACTGACCTCCAAGCCGATTTTTGGAAGTTATTTCATATTCTGACTCTTGCTTTACAACTCAGCGTAGGGAAAATAGTATTAAGTGGTCTACTATTTATTTATAGGTAATACAGAATATTCCAAGGTTTTTTATTGCAATACCTTGAAGAATCGCTATACTCCTTAGACTATGAGCAAGGCAGTGGTTTCATTCAAAATCGACTCCAGAATAAAGGAAATTCTCCAGAAGTTAGCGGAAGAGGATACCCGCACCCTCAGCAATTATCTTGTGACCATTATCCAAGACCACCTCACAGCCAAAGGCATCCTCTGGGGAGCGGAAGAGCAGCACGAGGAAGACGAGAAAGAAAAAAGCGCGATTCGCTTCTCAAGCAAGAATATCACACCCTCACCATAAAAAAGTTAAGTTTCTAGCTTCAAACGCTTCCAGGATGAGACCAATCTGAGATTGCTTGGTCCGATCTCCCACTGGCATTACTTTGAGGTCGGCCCACAGTTAAGAAGAAGTCTCATTTTGAAGATTGACAAATTCTCATTCTGGACGTATCGTTTTTGTAATTAATTTGGAGCCTTGCTTTTAGCTTGGGCTACACTATGCGGTTTTCCACAACCCAATGATCGGTGCGGTCTAAACCGCTTTTTGTGGAGAGAAGAAACGTACCGCATTAACCTGTGAGAAATGGAGAGGTTTATCATGAATAGCACGAGAATAGTAAGCTTCATTAGTTTGATTCTGCTTGGGTTGATATCGGTGGCTGGGGTTGCCTTGGCGGAAGAGAGGCTGGTACCCAAGATCGATAGCTTTATCATTCTCATAGATCATTCAGGGTCAATGTTTCTGTCAGACCAGGGTGCGGTTCCAACGAAAGCGAAACAAGCCAAGGACATATTGTCTGCCATGAACAGACGTATTCCTGAACTGGGCTACGTGGGGGCAATCCGAATATTTCCACCAAGTAAAACCCTGATTGGGCCGGAAAGATACAATCGTACGTCATTTGAAGGCGCCATTGAAAACCTCCAAGAAAAGGGAAAAATTTTTGGAAATCAGACACCTTTGGGCAGGGGCATTATAGATCTAGTCGAAGTTCTGCAAGAGATGCCCCCAGGGAAAACGGCGATAATCATTTTCTCCGATGGTGAGGAGAACCTGGATATAGAAGCATTGAAAGCACAAGAGACGCTGAGCGCTAAACAGCGAGAAATACATTTTCACACGGTTTCTTTGGCGGACAAAAAGGAAGGAAAAACGGTTCTTGAAGAAGTCAGCAGAGTAAGCGATGGAATCGCTGTTGAGGGAAGTGAATTAGCTTCTGATGAAGTTGCACTAGATCGTTTTGTCAAAGACGTTTTTTATGATGTGGAAGTTCTCTTGGACAGTGACGGCGATGGGGTGGTGGACGAGAGGGATCAATGTCCCAATACACCGAGAGGGATTACCGTGGACGCGCGGGGTTGCCCACCAGACAGTGACGGTGATGGGGTGCCTGACTATCTGGATCAGTGTCCTAACACACCGCCGGGGGTGGCTGTAGACAACTCTGGCTGTCCTTTTGACAGTGATGGTGACGGCGTAGCTGACCATATGGACAAATGCCCCAATACTCCCAAGGGAGCTACCGTAAACGAAGCAGGGTGTTGGAGTCTCGAGGCGACGACTTTATATGATAGCAACAGCTCTTACCTAAGGGCTGAGGCCTATCCATTACTAGATGAGGTGGTTATTATTCTAGAGAAAAATCCCGAAATGGAGGTGGAACTCCAGGGTCATACGGACAACACGGGGAGCGCAAAATACAATCAGTGGCTGTCTGAAAAGCGCGCCCAGAGAGTGAAAGATTACCTGGTGAGTAAAGGTATTGATCCCAGCCGGCTTGAGGCAAGGGGCTATGGCCTTACGCAGCCGGTGGCATCTAATAGTACCGAGGAAGGACGGGCCCAGAATAGAAGGGTGGAATTGAAAAGACTTCGTTAGGCCGTAGCCCGGATATATCATGAATCACTTGCTGCGACCACGGTTATGGTCGTCCTTCCTGGCGTCCTCGGGTGCTGGCCCCTGCGACGTACCGTTCAGGTACGCCTCGGAACCAACACCCTGCGGTTGCCAGGTGGCACGCCCATTTGCGTGGTCTCGCGACAGCAATTCACGAAATATCCGGGCTAGAGTGCAAGTGGGAATTCAAGAACGAAGCTCATAAACAAATAGTATGATTGTAGCGGCAGGGTCAGTGTGGCCCTGCCGCCTTCCCGAAATCCTTGCTACTCGAATTGAAAGGGGTTCTCATATATGTCTCACCCAACAGAAAAAAGAGAGTATCCCAGGGCTCAAGCAAAATGGACTGTGACTTTGCTGATCGCCGAAACTCAAATCGAAGGGGTAGTAGAGAATTTCACTCCTAAGGGGTTGTTTATTTCTTGTGACCAGTTTCCACAAATAGAGGGTAGTTTTCGAATGGTCATCAAAATTCCTGGTCGTCCAACTATGAATGCTGCTGGCAAGGTTATGTGGTCCACTATTCTTGACGCCAGTGAGAGTGGAACACGTTTGGGGGTTGGGATAGAATTCACAGAAATCTCAGAAGGTGACCTGCAGTACCTTTACGAAATTATGAAAGAATATCACCAAGGGTAGAGCCAACATTCACCTAGCCAAGGGAATGGAGGAAAATGACCAGAAAACACTCCAGATCAAAGAAAAAAATCCACTGATTCATTCCAAACATAGTGCAACTTTGAGATAAACTCTAGCACGGCCTTGCTCTCCAGGTAGAATACCTGCGAACACAAAACCCCACAGCGAGTTCGACTGTTCTCCCCATTCGTGGCATCGTTTTGAAAACTTGATTGGGTGCAAACCTCGATAAACTCCTGGATGGGTTTATAAAGTACCTGCCAGTCTCCTCAGGACCCATTGTCTTTTATGTGCCGGGTCAGCGGGGGCTTCTTTTCTACAGATGTGCAGGACCATATTCCTGTTTCTCTGTTATGTTGGCACTTTGTTTGCATGAATACAAAAATGAGCATATCGCTCCCATAATGTTCCCTCCCTTTTCTCTTGACCCCATCGGCTTTGGTGTGGTTGGGCCGATGGGGCCTTTTTTTGCTCCTTCTCATTTCTTAGCGCACAGCAGCGAATAACGGTAATGATGGCAATCATTGGGATGCTCAATGAACGATTTGACTATTTGACTCTTTTGCTATTAGAATCGCATCGAATCTGAGTTTGTGATTGCAGGGAGTAGGAATGAGCAAAAGTTTACAGGAACAGATCGCAAGGCTAAGAGAGAAACTCAACGCAGTTATTCTTGCCCATAATTATCAACGTCCCGAAGTTCAGGATATTGCTGATTATACCGGAGATTCCCTTGAATTAAGTCGCAAGGCAGCCGGAACCGACGCCGAGGTGATCGTCTTTTGCGGGGTCCATTTTATGGCCGAGACCGCCAAGATCTTGTCACCTCAGAAGACTGTGCTGCTTCCCGATGAAGCGGCCGGCTGCCCCATGGCTGATATGATCACTGCCGACCAATTGGAGCAGGAGAAGGCCAAGTATCCCGGGGTTCAAGTGGTCTGCTATGTTAACTCCAGCGCTGCGGTAAAGGCAGGCTCCGACATCTGCTGCACTTCCGCCAATGCGGTGCAAGTGGTGCAGACCATGGACAGGGATCGGCCCGTTCTTTTCATCCCCGACCAGTATCTGGGGCATTACGCCATGCGCAAGACCGGTAGAGAAATGCATCTCTGGCCCGGATATTGCCCGACTCACATGAAGATCGGGGTTGATGATGTGAGCAGACAAAGAGCACGATACCCTGGGGCCAAGGTGCTGGTTCACCCCGAGTGCCGGCCCGATGTAATCGATGCGGCAGATGAGGCGCTCAGCACTGGTGGCATAATTCGTTATGCGAAATCCTACCAGGGCAGTACGCTGATTGTGGGGACGGAGACCGGTATTTTGCATCGACTGCGGAAAGAAAATCCCGCGGTGGAATACGTGCCTGTAACGAAACGCGGGGTGTGTCCCAATATGAAGTGCATCACTCTGGAGAAGGTGCTCTGGTCCATGGAGAAGATGGAGCCCACTATTGAAATTCCGGAAGAGGTGAGACAACGGGCTTTGGCAGCGGTAGAAAGGATGCTCGAGCTGTAAAGCACAGCAAGCAGCTGGCAGAAAACAACTGGGCACCAGGGACTGGGCACTGGGAAGAAGGTTTCAGGTTTCAGTGTTCAGATTTCAGCTTCTCTATTTCTTTTTCCTGACACCTGACACCTGAAACCTAGAGATACCGAAGAGACCTTCAGTCACCAGAATTCGCCATTGGCAAGCGGCTATGGTTGTTATCTACACCTCCGATCTCCATGGAAACAAGGAGCACTATCAAGAACTATTTGAGCTGGCTGAACAAAAAAAAGCTCAAACGATCATCATTGGTGGCGACATGCTGCCGATCCACAGCCCCTTTAGACACTCCCTGCAAGAGCAACAAAATTTCATCTTTTCTTATTTAGAGCCCATGATGCAGGATTTTCGTTCCAGAGTTCCACAAACCATCATCTATGCTATGCTCGGCAATGATGATTGGCAGGCGAGCAACGCCCACCTCAAGAAATTGGGAAAAAGGGGCATACTGCGGCTGCTTCACGGTGAAAAGCATGAGCTGGGGTCTGGTTATGAATTAGTCGGCTATGCTCATGTTCCACCTACACCTTTTACCATCAAAGACGGCGAACGTAGAGATCTCCTGGACGATGTTGTTGATGAACAACGCTGCACTGCCTGCGTAAGCCAGGGGCCGAAGATCATTGTAGTTGACCCGCGTCGATACTTTGCCAGTATGGATTCAATGGAGGAAGAACTGGAGCGGCTGCCAACGGTTCGAGATTATCGTAAGACCGTATACGTTATGCATTCTCCGCCGTTTCGCACCAATTTGGATAGACTTTTTGATGGCCGCTGGATTGGGAGCAGGGCCATACGGGCATTCGTTGAGAAATATCAGCCCTATCTGACCCTACACGGCCATATTCACGAATCGTCAGAGATCAGCGGGACCTACTGGGATAGGATCGGAAAGACCATTTGCCTTAATCCGGGACAGTCCACTGAAGAGCTGTACGCCGTAGTCTTCGAGCTTGAAGATATTGCCGCAACTGTTGAACACACAGTGTTTGGGCCCATAGCTCAAAGCGCGTAGCGCCGAGCGCCATTTCTCATGTAACAATTCGCATTGTGCCTTTCGCATTTCTCAGTATGATAAAATGCCATTATTGCTTTTATCTCCCAAGGTGCAATACCAGATGCGCAGTGCCAGATAAGAAATGCAAAATGTGCGTTGTTATGTGTTCAGTTAGATAGAGTACACCACACTTGCTGTTTCTCTCATGTCAATACCAAGACTGACAAAGGAAATGCTGAGTCCACTCTACTGGTGGAGGGAGTTTGTGCGCAAGCTCCAGGAGTTGCGCGGTAGACCCCGTGATCTATCTCTGGGGATCGCCATAGGGGTTTTCGTTGGCATCACACCAACCATTCCTCTACACACCGTGCTGGCCGTGGCCTTGGCCGTGGCCCTGCGGGGTAGCAAGCTCGCGGCGGCGCTGGGGGTTTGGGTGGCCAATCCATTGACCATTCCTATTTTTTACTATGGCAGCTATCGTCTGGGGAGTTTCGTCCTGGGAATGCCCGAGCTGACCTTGCCCACGACATACTCGGTGTTTTCTCTCATGAAGCTGGGTGGGAATGTGACGGTGGCGATGTTGCATGGCGGTGTGCTTTTGGGAATTCTGCCTGCTGTGCTGGCCTATTTTTTGACTTACAAGTTCACTAGTTCGCCTCGTTTTCAGAGAGAACCCAGTACCACCGCCGAAGATACTGTTGACCCGGGCGAATAGATAGACCGTAAAGCCCCGTGTTGGGCTTGGGAGCGGGGAACATGATCTCGCCTCAACAAGCGCTGAAAACACTCGGCAGGAGGCCGAGCAAAAGCCTGGGCCAGCACTTCCTCATTCACCAGGCAACCGCGGAAAAAATTGCGGCCGCAATTAATCCGAAACCTGGCGATGTGGTGGTGGAAATCGGGGCGGGACTTGGGGCCTTGACCGTACCGTTGAGCCGGAGTGGGGCCCGAGTGATTGCGGTCGAGATCGATCCAGCACTGGCGGCATTTCTATGGAGGGAGTTTCAGACAAAAATCAGAGAGGAAACCTTACGCGTTGAGTGTATTGACATATTGCAGCTTGATTTTAGTGGTCTGCATAATCGGTTTCAAACAAAACTGAAGATCATCGGCAATCTTCCCTACAACATCAGCAGCCCCGTCATGTTCAAGCTCATGGGGGTGGCCCACTTCATTCAGGAAGCGGTTCTCATGCTGCAAGATGAGGTGGCAGAAAGAGTCCTGGCCGCTCCAGGCAGCAGGAACAACGGTATCCTGTCAGTAATGGTCGGCTATCATACCGAATGCAAACGTTTCATGCGGGTCAAGCCATCGCAGTTCCACCCCACCCCAAAAGTGGATTCTCAGGTTATATCTCTGCAATTTCGAGCCTGTCCGTTGACTCCCAAGGTAGAACCCCACTACCTTCTGGAAGTGGTGAAGGCGGCTTTCTCTCATCGGCGTAAAACTCTGAGAAACAGCCTTCTGGCCAGTAATTTTCCTAATTTGACATCTGACACTGTTCGTGCGGTTCTGGCCGAGGCTGCCATCGAACCGAGATTGAGGCCCGAGAATCTTGAGCTCCAAGATTTTCTCAGGCTGACTCATACCCTGGCTAAAGCAAGTGGGAAAAGGTAAATGAAAAGGGGAGGCAATGCTCGACTGATTAGTAGCAAAAGCGGTTGACGTTAGATGGTGTTCGTGGTATACGTAATAGGTTACAATGACAGCATAATCCGCTTGGATCCATCTAGTGGACTGAGACGGTGGTGAGCCAGTCGATTAAGCCTACGCAAACGCGGTCAATGTCTCAACCAGATCCGGAAAGTGGTTAAGCCTTCTGGACAGCCGTCTTGGAGGCTTTTTACATGCCTGGTTACCGTGTCCGAGTTCACTGGAATGGAAGGAAAAATTTTGTAGACACGGAGGAGATCAGGCTATGCAGCGTATTTTTCTGAAAGCCAAAATACATCGGGCTCGGATTACGGCTGCGTGCTTGGATTATGAGGGTAGCCTGAGCATCGATCAAAGCCTCATGATTCAGGCAGATATCGATGAGTACGAGCAGGTGGGGGTTTATAATCTCTCCAACGGGGAACGCTTTGACACTTATGCCATAGTTGGGCCCGAAGGATCCGGGGAAATCTGCCTCAACGGCGCTGCTGCTCGCAAAGGCCAACCAGGTGATTTGATCATCATAACCACTTACGCTTTGCTGGATGAAGAGGAGTTGGCAGACCACCAGCCGAAGGTCATACTGGTAGACGAGAACAATCGATCTCGGCAGGTGATAGCGATGACCAGCAGATGACCAGAACATGAGATTCATTTATTGGATTAGATCCATAATTCGCGGCTACTTTCTTGCCGGCCTCCTCGTCATCCTCCCATTGGGCGCGGTTATTTTTGTGATCTCAGCCATTCTGAAGCTGATGGACCGAGCTCTCGGCTTTATCCCCCAAAGATTTCATCCTGAAATTTATCTTCCCCTCAAGATTCCGGGTCTCGGGCTGGTATTATTTGTTACGGTGGTGCTGGTAACCGGGGTTCTGGTGAAGAACTACGTTGGACGACGGGTAGTTGACTTCGGCGAGTACGTGGTTTCCAAGATCCCTTTGGTGCGACCCCTTTATGTAGCGGTAAAGCAGCTTATTCTGGCGATCTTCGGTGACGCTCATGATGCATTCAAGCGGGTTGTTCTGGTGGAATATCCCAGAAAGGGGGTCTACTCCTTGGCGTTCGTGACCGCACGGACATCGGGGGAGATCAAGGAGCAAGTGGGCACCGAGATGCTCAGCATTTTTCTTCCAACGACACCTAATCCCACCTCAGGATTTTTTCTGGTGTTGCCAGAGAAAGAGACGATCCCTTTGGCCATGAGCGTGGAAGAGGCGTTCAAGCTCCTGATCTCGGGTGGTGTTGTTGAACCGGAAAAAAACGTGCCCCAGTTCCCCTTTGGCCGGAGACAGCGCAATGCGAGAAATGCAGAACTTGCTAGGCAAATTTCAGAGCTGGAAGCCAAGGCCCCCACTTCGACCCATGCGACCCCTTCGACAGGATCAGGGCAGGAAAGTTCAGGGCAGGTAGACCCCCCGCCATCAGAGGCGGGACAGTCAGGACAAAGTGGTGAGTCGGGGAAAAGCACAGATGAAGGTTAGCCCGGATCTTTCATCCATTGCCGTCGAAACAGGCAATTCGTGAGTATCCGGGCTAGCTAATTTTTCATAATAGGTTAAACTTGCTGCACTATATGCAGTTTGCGGTTGAGCAAAGGCACTTCTGAAGCTGACAAGCTCATAGCTGTAAGTTGAAATAAGGAGGCGTTTTCCATGTCTACAACCAACTATCTATTTACTTCTGAATCGGTCACGGAAGGGCACCCGGACAAAATAGCCGATAAGATTTCTGATTCTATTCTGGACGCCATCATGGCCGAGGACAAACAATGTCGAGTTGCCTGCGAGACCATGGTTACTACCGGTACGGCCATTATTGCCGGGGAGATCACCACCAGCACCTGGGTGGATATGCCGCAGATTGTTAGAGAAACCATCAAGGAGATCGGCTATAACAACTCGGGGATGGGATTCGACTGGGAGACCTGTGCGGTGTTGACTTCCATCGACAAGCAGTCACCGGATATCTCCCAGGGAGTCACCGCAGGCGAAGGTCTTTTCGAAGAGCAGGGCGCCGGAGACCAGGGGCTGATGTTCGGCTTTGCCTGCAGCGAGACCCCGGTTCTCATGCCCATGCCCATCTACTACGCCCACCGGATCACCAAACGTCTGGCGGAAGCTCGCAAGAGTGGAGCCTTGGACTTTCTCCGCCCCGACGGCAAGTCGCAAGTCACCGTGGAATATGACAACGGTAGTCCCAAAAGGGTTCACACCGTGGTGGTGGCAGCCCAGCATATACCCCAGGTGAAGTACGATACCCTGCGGGAGGGAATCATTGAAGAGGTGATTCGCAAGGCGATCCCTGAAGATATGCTGGACGATCAGACCAAATACTACATCAATGCCACGGGTCGTTTTGTCATCGGTGGACCCATGGGTGATTGTGGTCTCACCGGACGCAAAATCATCGTGGATACCTATGGTGGCCAGGGCAGCCACGGTGGTGGTTGTTTTTCAGGTAAGGATCCTTCCAAGGTGGACCGGAGCGGCTCCTACATGGCCCGCTACGCGGCCAAAAACATTGTTGCCGCAGGGCTGGCAGACAAGTGTGAGGTGCAGATTGCCTATTGTATCGGAGTGGCAGAGCCGGTGAGCTTGATGATAGATACGTTCGGCACCGGCAAAATCGCACCTGAGCGTCTGGTGGAAATCGTGCGTGATACCTTCAGTTTCAAACCGGCTAATATGATCAGCCACCTGAAGCTGCTGCGACCGATTTTCAAGAAGACCGCCTGCTACGGGCACTTTGGTCGCAATGATCCCGATTTCACCTGGGAACATACTGACAAAGCCGACGAACTGAAGGAAAAAGCGGGACTGTAGCGCTACGCGCCATTTGTCATTTCTCAATGTGCATGTATCATTGCCCATTGAAACATAAAAACTGAAACAAACTTCTAATCTAGATGAAAAATGTGAGATGCCAGATGCGAGATGTGAAGTGCCTCGTGGTTGGTTTCAGAAGGAGGACTTTGTTCGGATGGGATATGATGTAAAGGACCTTTCGTTAGCGGAAATGGGCGGAAACCGGGTGGAATGGGCAGCTCAGGGCATGCCGGTACTCAATGCTATCAAAGATCGTTTTTCCAGTGAGAAACCCTTGCAGGATGTACGGATCGCTGCCTGCCTGCACGTAACCACAGAGACCGCTGTGCTGATGCAGGCGCTCAAGGCAGGCGGGGCGATAGTGCACCTGTGTGCTTCCAACCCGTTGAGCACTCAGGATGATGTGGCGGCCTTCCTGGTTGCCAGGGAAGAGATCCCCGTCTTTTCAATTAAAGGAGAAGACAGGGATACCTATTATCGCCACATATACCAGGCTTTGGAGGTGAAACCCCACATTACCATGGACGACGGGGCTGATCTGGTGAGCACGATCCATGCTGAGCAGAGAGAGCTTCTCGAGGACATTATTGCGGGAACCGAGGAAACCACCACCGGAGTAATACGCCTCAAAAGTATGGCAACCCAAGGCGTGTTGGCCTATCCGATTATCGCCGTAAACGATGCCAACACCAAACACCTCTTCGACAATCGGTACGGAACCGGTCAGAGCACGGTGGATGGGATAATCCGGGCCACGAACCGCTTGCTGGCCGGCTCCACCTTCGTGGTGGCGGGCTACGGCTGGTGTGGTCGTGGGGTAGCAATGCGCGCCAATGGAATGGGGGCCAAGGTAATTGTCACAGAAGTGGACCCACTACGCGCCCTGGAAGCAGTAATGGATGGCTATCAGGTGATGACCATGCAAAAGGCGGCCACGCGGGGAGATTTTTTCTGCACCGTGACTGGAGATATCAAGGTCCTCAGGCGGGAACACTTCACGGCGATGAAAGACGGGGCAGTAATTTGCAACTCAGGCCACTTCAATGTGGAAATAGACCTGGAAGCATTGGAAGAGATGAGCGAGGAAAAGCGGCAGATTCGAGAGAGCGTCGAAGAATATCGTTTGTCGAACGGTAAACGTGTCAATGTATTAGGGGAAGGACGTCTGGTCAATCTGGCAGCTGCCGAGGGTCACCCTCCCAGTGTCATGGACATGAGCTTCGCCAACCAGGCCCTGGCAGCCTCGTATGTGACGGAAAATGGCGCGACCCTGGAGAAGAAAGTCTACGGTGTGCCCGAGGAAATTGATCGGGAGATTGGCAGACTCAAACTCGCCGCCATGGAGGTTGAAATAGACCAACTGCTTCCGGAGCAGGAGAAGTACCTGACGTCCTGGGATATGGGGACGTAAAGCATAGAGCAGAGGGCATAGAGCATATAGGGAAGAGAGAAGATTTTAGATTCTAGATTGTAGATTGAGGAATGAAAGGTTTCAGGTTTCAGGTGTCAGGGAAAAAACACACAGCTTAAAATCTTAATCATTGTGATATGTAATTTCCATCAACTCCTGTCTGCTGACTTCTGACTACTTGATTTTTTTATTGCGGATTTCACTTTACAACAAATGACGCCGAAGGCAAATGACGGCACAGCCTAATGACAGCGCAAGCGTACTGACCTAATGACGGCGTAGCCATATGACGCGAAACTCATAGAGCTTTCAGCTGATCAGCGAGGTGGCGTTTTGCGACTCGCCCGAAATGATGACCTGAACACTAGTGCCAAATCGGTATTGGTGTTTTTTTTGTCTCTGACGATATTGCTCGCCTCAGCCTGCGGACCGTCGCGGCTGGCAACTCCCGTTAGTAGGCTGGAGCAACCCCTCCAGGAGGTAGATCCCCAATCGGTGGAGCTGGAAAGAGACGATTTGAGCCGAGAGTTGTTAGTGCAGGCGGTTCAAAACAGCCTGCTCTATTACGAACGGTTGCCTGAGGACAGACTTGTCAAATTCGGTCCCGAGGAAGTTCCTGTCAGCCGAATGAAGCGAACCCTGGAGACCTTTCTGGAACTGCTGACTGAAACTCGTTCCTGGAAGGAACTTGCGGACATAGTCCGAGAGAAATTCATAATTTACCGTTCTGTGGGTCGGAATGTTGAGCAAGAGGTTTTGTTCACCGGATACTACGAGCCCACCATCCAGGGTAGCCTGACCCCGGACGACCACTACCGTTTTCCCATCTATGGTGTTCCGGATGATTTGCTCAAGATCGATCTGGGGCTCTTTGGGAAACAATACGAGGGGACCAGGTTGGTGGGGCGCACTGAGGGAAACCGGGTGGTTCCCTACTACAGCAGGGAGGATATCGAGTTTGATGGCAAGTTAGCCGGGAAGGGTTATGAGTTGGTCTGGGTGGCGGATCCGGTGGAACGTTTTTTCTTGCGCATCCAGGGTTCCGGGCGTATTCGCTTGTTGGACGGCGAATACATTCGACTGGGATATGCGGCCAAGAACGGCAGGCCGTGGGGACCCATTGGGCGGTTGCTGATAGAAAAAGGCCTGATACCCAAAGAAGCAATGTCAATGCAGGCTATCCGCCGCTACCTAGAACAACATCCTGAAGAGATGGCAGAGATTTTTTCCTACGATCAGAGCTACGTATTTTTTAGCAAAGTTGAGGGCGGTCCTTTCGGAAATATTGCGGTTCCCCTCACCCCGGGCCGCTCCATCGCCACCGATTCATCACTTTTTCCCAAGGGAGCGCTTGCATTCATCCAGTGTCAGAAACCGATCTTTGCCAAAGATGGTGTGATTCTGGGCTGGACTCCCTTTGCTCGCTATTCTCTGAATCAGGACACCGGCGGTGCCATACGTGGTCCCGGACGGGTGGATCTATTCTGGGGCAGTGGTCCTTTCAGCCGCATTGCCGCGGGACATCTTAAACATCCGGGGGCCCTGTATTTCTTGCTCATCAAAGAATCCAGTAGCCAGTAGTGAAGAGTTAGGTTTCAGGTTTCAGGTGTAAGGAAAACAAAGCATAGAGCAAAGAGCATGGAGCATAGGGTCAAAAACGAAAGTCAAAACTTTCTTTCTCTATGCCCTATGCTCTATGCCCCATGCCTTCCCAATCCACAATCCGCAATCTTCAATCTGTTTTTGTTTCGCTCTCCTCCCCAACCAGCGTCTGGATGACGAACTCATTGATAACCCTAATCTCGTCGAATATCTTTGAAAGTTCAATTGCCTTTTCCAATTCATCATCCTCTAGGGAGGCTAGTAAGTGCTTTTGCACTCGCCGGAAACGACTTAGTAAGGCCTCCTCTCGATGCCTGAGTTCGACAAAAAACTCTTGGGGTGATTCCATTTCACGGTACTGCGCCTGTAAAGCCAGGTGAGCGTCTAGATAGCCTTGGGCAAGATTTTTCAAATGCTCAACAAGAGTCGGAACCTCATTCATAAACGGAGAACTCCTTTCTTATTACGGTGGCTAGGCTGTAGTGATGGTCCGATTGTAAATGGACTCTGGCTTTTGGCCAAGTAGTTTTTTGCCCTTGAATTTATTATGTTGCGGTGCCATAATACACGAAGTTTTGTACGTGAAACCATCATTTCTTTCCGGGGATGTTTGCCCCTAGCCGTAGTTATCGGGCGGATACCAGGTTTTCTCCTATTCTTTTTGCGGTTTGCTGGCACATTGCCGATAATAGAAATGTCGACGCCCACTCTTGGATGGAGTTGCTGCGCCGAGAGCGATGCGTGGGCTAATGTATGGCTTTAGTTCGTCGGACTATAGGGGTGCCGTAGACAATTTCTTGGCCTGACTCGGAGGAGGGAGGGGAGTTTGCGTCCTGGATTGAGCCATCATAATATGGGTACCATGAAGGGTATGCAAAGAACAGTGAACATAGTGGTCTCAGAGCGCATCAAAGTACCCACTGCGCCCCTGCCACCGATGCTTAAAAAAAAGCTATCTGATCGCCTCATCTTTACGAATCCCGAATATGAGTTTCGTCAGAGTCGCGGGGAGTGGCTTGGTAACGTTCCCCCTCAGATACACTGCCTCTACGAACAAAGACATCATTACTTTATTCCACGCGGATTTCTCTCCCAATTGTTGGTTCTCTGCCAGCAATTCAAGGTGAAATACCGGGTGGTTGACCGCCAGCGGAACCTCGAACCTGTTGAGTTCCAATTTCACGGCGTGCTAAAAGATTATCAGGAACTGGCATATGATGATGTGATTGCCAGAGACCATGGGACTCTGGTCGGTGACGCCAAGAGCGGAAAAACAGTCATCGCGCTCTATTTGATAGCCCAACGTAGACAGCCCACCATGATTATCGTGCCGAATGTGGCGCTGCTTGGCCATTGGAAGGAGAAGCTTGTTCGCTTCCTCGAGGTGCCAGCAGAAGAAGTCGGAATTGTTGGAGAGGGAAAATTTAATGTGGGTCCCCGGGTTACGGTGGCCCATGTAAGCGCCCTGTACCGCCGGGTGCGAGAGGTGCGTGACAGGATCGGCCATCTGGTGGTAGATGAATGCCACCGGACACCCTCTCGTACCTTTACCCAG
>JAJDNL010000204.1 GCA_022340745.1 Deltaproteobacteria bacterium | reverse complement strand
TAGTGAGAAAGAATACGGACAAGTCTGTCCGCAACCATGATCGGGACATCAGGGAACTGCCCCTGGCTCCAACCACAAGTGGTCATACGTAGCCCGGATATTTGATGAATTGCTGTCGCGAGACCGCGAAGATGGGCTTGCCACCTGGCAACCGCAGAGTGTTGGGTCCGAGGCGTACCTGAACGGTACGTCGCAGGGGCCGACACTCGAGGACGCCAGGAAGGACGGCCAGATCCGTGGTCGCAGCAAGTAACTCATAAAATATCCGGGCTAGGGTATGCTCAATTTAATCTGAATTATGCAGTGTAGTCAATAAAAAGGGGAGTGTAGATTGCGGATTTGAGATGTGAGATCTGGGATGTGAGATGTGGGAAGGATGGAGGAGCATTCAGATTTCAGGTTTTGTGTTTCTCTTCCCTGACACCTGAAACCCGAAACCTAGTACTTGGGATTTGAGCTGTGAAATTACCTAAGGCATAGGTAGATCTTCTATTAAGATCCTCTACCCTACGCGCTATGCGCTATGCCCTATGCCTTATTTCTTCTACAAACCCAAACGCGCGAACCACGTTCCTCGGCGTGCAGCACGGTTTTCTTTATGAATCCGTTCGATCTTCTGCTCGTAGTATTTCTTGCACTGTTTGATAAAGTATTGAGATTTTCTCTGATTAGAAAGTCCCACTTTATCGAAAGGAGCGTCCCAGCACCCCAGCTTGAGAAGAGTCGGGTCTAAATTTGGCGTTTTCAGCAATCTAATTTTGCTTTCGTAATATGAGATTTCACCAGTGCGCTTCTTTTTCATCTTCCCCCCCTCACCCCATAATGTATTTTATTGTATACACAGGTACGAATGCCAATGCCTCCTAAAGCGGCAATTACATTGAAATACCAATCACTTATAAAATTCACCTATTTCTGGCGTCTCTATTTATTGCAACCAGTGTGCCAAAGGGAGCATGGGGCATAGGGCATGGAGCATAGGGGGAATACAACTGGCACCAGGCAGCCTTTTCAACTAGGCACCACACAGAAATAGGCAGTAGCAAGTAGTTGAGAGGAACTCAATTTTGAATACTTTTCTCCTGGATTCTGGATTCTGACTCCTGACTCCTGGCCTTTCGATGGTATAAGACATGCATGCTAGCCCCTAACGTTGCAGAGCTACCCACTAATGAATGAAAGTGACAATCGAATCTGGCTCTTCGCACAAGGCTTGTCAAATCTGCTGAAGTCGTGTTAGTAAGTGAACGAGAGATAAAATAATTGAAGTTCCTCCACTTTATATCGTTTGGTCGCTAGAATAATTTAAAACTGGGAGGACGGAATGTCCGAATTGTTTGGCGGTTCTGAGGTAAGCCAAGAGATGATAATCGCAACCATCGGCAATCAGAATAACCCTGCACAAGTGGTGGAGATTCTACATGTGCCTGAAAAAGAATTGTTCCTAACCCGTGGCATTTCCACCCACTTTAATCTCAAGGAGATAGCTGTTCCCCAAAACCTTATGCTTCCCGCAATTCAAGAGATGACCGGGGTGGTGTCATATCTTTTGGAACGTATAGCTACGGCTGATGATCTTAAGCTCCCCTTTCGTTATGAGCCTGAATTCGAAGTGGGAGACAGTAGATTTACTCTTCAGGAGAGCGAAGATTTCATGGTGCTCGAGCGCGAAGAGTAACCGGTTTTTTCAAGAAGAGTCTGGCGGATCTCGATCCACTGAAAAGTATGGGAGACCTTGATGACAGGGAAGTTTCGGCCAATAGCCAGCTATTTGAAAGAAGCGGCGGGGCTCACTTCCAATCAGTTCTTGGAAAAGTATAAACATCCGGTGCTGCTATGGCCCCAGGCCGGAGATTGGATAGAAGACACAGCTTTTCAATTTGAGACTTTTTCCAGCGAGTACACCGATGAATTGCCCGGGGCGATTTCTCCCAGTACCGAATCCCAGATCACCGAAACCGTGGTTGTTGAAATCCTCAAACAAGCCAGTTCCGCTCCTACCAACATGATCTGTGTTGGACGAGCCACCAATAATGACATCGTACTGGCCAACACTACCGTTTCCAAGTTGCATACCTATTTCCTGGTGTCAGAGAAAGGGGATGCTTACGATATTGTTGACGCCAACTCTACCAATGGTACCGTGGTAAACAATAAGCAATTAGTTGCTTATAAGAATCAGCCTCTGTTGAATCGAGACAACATCCACTTCGGCCCTTCCATCCAGATGGTGTATTTGACACCAGAGGGATTCTACGAGCTTTTACAACAATTGCACAGGTCTGGTCTCACATAAAACCCTTAAATCACGAGGAGGAGACTATGTATGTGGGTCGGAAAATGACGACTGATCTCATCACCGTAACTCCCGACACTCCCCTGGTAAAGGCACGCGACCTCCTGCGGGAGAAAAATATCAAACAGCTGCCCGTGGTTGACAAACAGGGCAGTCTGGTAGGCATCCTTACTGATCGGGACATCAAGCAAGCGTGGGCTTCCCCGGCCACTACCTTGAGCATCTACGAACTCACTTATGTCCTGCAGAAATTGACCGTGGAAAGCGTCATGATCAAAGAGCTCATCACCATAGATCCGGGCGCCACCATCGAACGCGCCGCCAGTATTATGCATGACCGCAAGATAGGTAGTCTGCCAGTTGTGGAGGGCGACAAACTGGTGGGCATCATTACCAGCACCGATCTCATGGAAGTGCTTTTGGATGGCCTTGGCATTAAAGAAGAAAGCGGTCGATTGGTGGTTCTGGTGAAGGATCGAATTGGAGTGTTAGCGGATGTCTGCACCTTACTCAAGGACGCCAACATCAGCATTGTGAGTATGATTACCCTGCCTGTGCATCAGTACCCAGATATCCATGAGCTGGTCATGCGGGTTAGTTCAGGCAAACGTGACGCAGCTGTAGACTGCTTAAGTCAAGCGGGCTACAAAGTGATTACCGAGTACAAGAAAGACCTGGAACCGTATCTGCCTGCTTAATGGTGTCAGTCGTCCGTGGCGAAAAAAGCATAGAGCATAGAGCAAAGGGCATAGAGTGAAGGAGCAACTCGATTGCGGATTTGGGATTACGGAATGCGGAATTTAAAGTAACTTGTTTTTGGGGGCTTTTATTATTTTCAATCTAAGATCTGCAATCTGAAATCTCAAATCAACCCTGTATCTCGTCCTGTTCTACTTCAGCATCCATTTCTTGAGCTTCCGCATCTTCAACAATCTTACTCCCCCGCAGCCGGCCCACGGCGATGTAGATAAATGCTCCAATGGGTGGCAGGAGGGTCACCACCGCAAACCAGATTACCTTTGTTTTGAGACTGGGAAAGCTTTTGTAAGCTATATCTCTAATGGCCCACACGGTTGGAAGAAAGAGCAGTATAAACACCCCAACAAGCAGCAGTATTCTTAAAATAACTCCCGTTTCCATTTCTTTACCTGTCCACTTTTCGCAATAGAAATTGAGGCTAAAAGCCTCTCCCACGAACAGCATTAGGGGACCGCATCCTGTGGGAGCGGCTTTCCAGCCGCGATGAAGACGTCCAAAATGTTTCGGGCAACAACCGGTTGGAACGAAATCATATTGTGGTTACGGTCTTCTTTTTCCCAAGGCAGCGCGATTCTACCACAGTCAGGGTCATTTATCATCTCGCCTTGCGCATTGTACATCTCAAAGCCGAAATTGTCCTGCGGACTCCCACCCTTCGGGCGGGTTCCCGGTTTCGAAATCCCAAATCCCCAGTATCAATTCTAGGGGTTTCAGGTGTCAGGTTAATTAAGTTGGCAGGTGTCGGGTTTCAGGTGTCAGAAAAGCAAAAAAAAGCTGAATACTAAAACCTCAATTCTGGATTCTAGATTCTGACTCCTGGCTCCTTACACCATGCTCCATGCCCCATGCTCTATGCGCTATGCGCGCCCTCCAGATAGCTCTTAAGATAACGCGCCGTGTACGACCGCTCTGTCTGCTGGAGCAGCTCCCTGGGTGAGCCGCATGCCACCACTTCTCCCCCGCCGTCACCGCCCTCTGGGCCCAAATCAATGATGTGATCAGCAGCCTTGATCACCTCCAGATTGTGTTCTATCACCACCAGGGTGTGGCCATGATCCACCAAGGCCTGGAGTACTGCCACCAGTTTCTCCACATCAGCAATGTGGAGCCCGGTGGTGGGTTCATCGAGAATATAAAGGGTCCGGGCTCGATGGTTTTTCGCCAGTTCATTGGCCAACTTTAACCTCTGAGCCTCACCGCCGGAGAGGGTGGGGCTGGATTGTCCCATACTGAGGTACCCCAGCCCAAGATCGACGAGGAGCCGGAGTGAGCGTTTGATCTTGGCCACCGCTCCAAAGAAATCTGCCGCCTCCTCCAGCGACATCTCCAGTACTTCCGCTATGTTCTTTCCTTTATAGCGTACTGCCAAAGTTTCGCTATTGTAGCGCTGACTGTTACACTGTTCACATCGAATATAAACATTAGGCAAGAATGCCATTTCCACCCGCACCAGACCTTGGCCTTTACAGTTTTGGCATCGTCCGCTGGCGACGTTGAAGGAAAAACGACCTGGTCCGTACCCCCGTGTCCGCGCCTCTGGAGTCAAAGAAAAAAGACGTCGGATATCATTGAAAACCCCAACGTAGGTGGCTGGCACGGAACGAGGGGTCCGGCCGATGGGGCTGTGATCCACCTCCATAACCCGGTCCAGCTGTTTCCACCCAGCAAGTTCCTGGTGCTCTCCAGCCTGAAGTTCAGCCTTGCTCAGTTTGTTGGCAAGCGCTTTATACAGGGTTTCTTCCACCAGAGTACTCTTACCAGATCCGGACACCCCGGTTACACAGGTAAAGGTGCCAAGTGGCACGGAAACATCAATATTTTTAAGATTTCGTGCCTGGGCCCCACGGAGCAGAAGCCAGTCTCCTGAGGACGATTTTCTCTCCCTGGAGGTTAGGCTCCTGCGGCCGTTGCCGTTGAGATACGCTCCGGTAATGGATTGGGGTGTCTGTTGCAGATCAGCCAGAGTGCCGCTGGCTACCAATCCGCCCCCCTGTCGCCCGGCACCAGGACCGAGATCTATGAGGTGATCTGCTCTGCGAATGGTTTCCTCGTCGTGCTCCACTACAACGATGGTGTTACCCCTCTCCTTCAGTTCGGAGAGGGTGTCCAAGAGTTTGTTGTTGTCACGGGGGTGAAGACCGATGGTGGGCTCATCTAAAACATAGCAGACTCCTCGCAGATTGGATCCCATCTGGGCTGCCAACCTTATCCTCTGGGCCTCGCCCCCTGACAATGTGTCTGCGCCACGACCAAGGTGCAGGTAATCCAAACCCACCTGTTCGAGGAAGTCCAGACGGTTGAGGATTTCATCGAGCAGGGGCTTGGCTATGTCAGCCTCTCGTCCAGAGAACTGCCAGGTAGTAAAAAGTGCTCTCGCGGCCGACACCGATTGATCACAAACCTCCCATATATTCCTGCTGTTTATCCTCACGCTCAAAGCGGTCTCGTTCAAGCGAGCACCTTTGCATACCGGACAAACGTCGCCGTCATCAGATCCTCCCCTGTGGCCGATGCCGTCGCATCGGTCACAGGCACCGTGTCTACTGTTGAAGGAAAACAGCCTGGGATCAAGACTGGGCATACCCAGATGGCAACGGCCGCAGGTGAGACGGCGACTGTAAAATACTTCGTTCTTATTGCCTCCCCACGCCACGAGTTGGCCATCACCCACTGCCAGGGTCTCATCCACCATCCCAGCCACTTCTACCTCAGCAGCTTTGGAAAACCGTTTCCACTTTCCAATGACTATTTCCACATCATGTTCCCGAAATCGTGCCAGTTTGGGAATAGGATGCAGCGAATATATCTTCCCGTCTATCCTCGCCTCCTCATAACCTTGAGCCACAGCTCGTTCCAGCACCTGACGGTGAAATCCTTTGCGGCCTATTATTTTCGGGGCGAGCAGGATGAGAGGCTTTCTCTCAAACCGTTGGCGGAGATCGCGGGTCATCTGTTCCGGACTCATCGCGCTTATAGCCTGCCCACAGGTTGGACAGTGTGGTTTCCCTACTTTGCTGAAGAGGAGGCGCAGGTAGTGGTAGATCTCAGTAATCGTGGCCACGGTAGAGCGTCTCCCCATCTGACTACTGCGCTGATCAATGGCAACAGTTGGTGGCACGCCGCTTATTTCTTCCGCCTCGGGTCGATCGAATACTGGCAGGTATTGACGCGCAAAGGTAGAAAGGCTGTCTAAATAGCGGCGTTGACCCTCGGCAAACAGGACATTAAAAGCAAGGGTAGACTTGCCCGAACCCGAAACCCCGGTGACCACTACTAGTTGGTCGCGAGGCACATCCAAGGTCAGGTCTCGCAGATTGTGCTCGCGGGCGCCGCGAATCCTTATTGCCCCATTCTTGTCTGGTTCTCCTTTCATATCGGCCAATGGAGCAGCAGTTTCATAGCCTTGCCAATATCTGGCAAGAAAACGACCCGTGTGTGAAGCAGGAGACTCAGCAATCTCCTCTGGCGTGCCCGCGATAACTACTTCGCCTCCATCATCTCCGCCTTCGGGTCCAAGGTCTATGACATGATCAGCAGCTTGGATCACATCAAGGTTATGCTCCACCACCACAATTGAGTTGCCTGCGTCAATCATCCGATTCAACGTTTTCACCAGTAACCTGGTGTCGTCGGCGTGGAGGCCGGTGGTCGGTTCATCAAGAATGATGAGGATGTTCTTGCGAGCTTTTATTTCCAGGGAGCGGGCGAGCTTCA
>JAJDNL010000190.1 GCA_022340745.1 Deltaproteobacteria bacterium | reverse complement strand
CTGTAGGTCATTTTCATCTTTGACTACTTCGAGCTCTTTATCAAAGTCATAACGGACAAAAACAATTCCCTTGTCCCGTGCCTCACGATAAAGGTCCTCGCGCAATCCATACGTACGAAGATCCCTGTAGAGGATAAAAATATCCATCTCCGGATTGATTTCTTTTAATTTCAGAGCGCTTTTGACAGAATGGGTACAGCACACTTTAGAACAATAAGGCCTTTCCGGTATTCGCGAGCCGACACATTGGATGAAGACGGCTGAGCCTGTTTCCTTCAAGGATGGCTCGTTATCGATGAATTTACGGTCCAGCTCGAGTCCAGTTAGAACCCGGGAATCCTCACCGTAGAGGTATTGGTCGGGTTTGAGTTCCGAAGCACCCGTTGCAATAATGGCAACTCCGTGTTTCAATTCCTGCTTTTTGCCATTAGATACAATGCTGGTTTTGAAGTTACCCACAAAGCCATCCACCGCTTGCAACTCGCTGTTCAGATAGACGTCGATGTTCTCGTGGGCTTGGACGTCCTGAATGAGGCCGGCCAGGTAGTGCTGCACATCCTCACCCAGCCAGGTTGCATAGAGATTTCGGGCCTGGCCCCCCAGGACATCGCTCTTTTCTATGAGATGAGTGTGATAGCCCTGTTCTGCCAGATTCTTGGCAGCGACCATACCGGAAACGCCACCGCCTATTACTAAGGCAGTTCGGTCAACCTCCACTTCAGGGTCAGATAGTGGTTCCAGTAAGGCGACTCTGGCCACGGCCATGCGCACCAGATCCTTGGACTTTTCTGTTGCCGCCTCAGGATCAGCTGTATGTACCCAGGAACATTGATTGCGGATATTGCCCATCTCGAAAAGGTATTTGTTGATCCCCGCATTGGTCACAGTTTCCTGGAAGAGAGGTTCATGGGTCCGGGGCGTACAGGCGGCCACCACAACCCGGTTCAAGCCCTGCTCTTTGATAACCTGGGTCATTTTTTCCTGGGTGTCCTGGGAGCAGCTAAAAAGATTCTCTTCCACATAGGCCACGTCCGGTAAGGTTCGGGCATATTCTGCCACTGCCGCAACATCCACCACCCCAGCTATGTTGGTACCGCAGTGGCAGACAAAAACCCCTATCCGGGGTGATTCGCCACGCACATCAAGCTCTGGGGGAATCTCCTTGGTTTGGGTCAGCGAGAAACGGGATTCGGCGAGAGTACCCTCAACCGCCGCCGCACAGGCGCTGGACTCGATCACTGATTGGGGAATGTCTTTGGGACCTTGGAAAGCACCGCAAACAAAGACGCCAGGTCTGGAACTACGAACGGGCTCAAAGCTGCTCGCAGAGGCAAAATTATACTGATCGAGCTCAATGCCCAGCTTGTTGGCAAGATCCACCGCTGCCCTTGACACCCCGAGTCCAACGGACAGCACCACAATATCAAATTCTTCTTCGACTCTTCTGCCGGCTTCATCGGTATAGCGGATGAGTTGGTTTCCGCTGTCATCGTTGGGAAGGACACTACTGATCCTTGATTTGATGAAACGAACCCCGGCCGCCTCGGCCCGATGGTAGTATCTTTCGAAGTCTTTGCCGTGGGTGCGCATGTCAATGTAGAAAATGGCCGTATCCAGCGAGTCCTTACTATGCTCTTTGGCCACGATGGCTTCTTTTATGGCATAGGTGCAGCAAACCGCCGAACAATAGGGCTTTGCTCCTGCATGCACGTCCCTGGAGCCCACACATTGAAGCCAGGCGATTTTCTTTGGCTCTTTTCCATCTGCCGGCCTCTGCAGATGACCACCGTAGGGACCAGTTGCCGAAAGCATTCTCTCAAACTCCAAACTGGTCACCACATTGGCAGATCTCCCGTAGCCATAGATATCGCGAACAGCAGGCTCATAGACCTCACAGCCGGAGGCCAGAACCACAGCTCCTACTTCTATGCTCAGCTCTTTTTCCTCATCGGCAAAATTGACTGCACCGGTGGGGCAAAACTTCTCACAGGCCTTGCATTTCCCTTTCTTGACAAAGTAGATGCAGTGCTCAGAATCGATGACGTATTTCAGCGGCACCGCCTGGGCGTACTTGACATAGATGGCCTTGCGTTTTCCCATACCAGCGTCATACTCACTTACCACCTTCTTGGGACATTTCTCGGCGCACACACCGCAGGCGATACATTTCTCTAAGTCAACGTAGCGGGGACTCTGTCGCACTTTGACCTGAAAGTTTCCCTCCTCCCCAGAGATGCTCTCCACCTCTGAGAGAGTCATAAGCTCGATGTTCAGATGCCGGCCGACCTCGACCAGTTTCGGCGAGATAATTCACATGGAACAGTCATTGGTGGGAAAGGTCTTGTCCAGCTGAGACATCATGCCCCCTATGGAAGGAGACCTTTCCACCAAATAGACATAGTAGCCAGAGTCGGCCAGATCCAAGGCAGCCTGCATGCCGGCAATGCCAGCGCCCACCACCATTACAGCACCGGTTTTGTTTTGTGTCATTTTGTCTCCGCCTCAGATCACCAGAGAAGTATAATTCTTTTCTTCAACTTTTATGGATGGTGATCTCAAATTCGAAATACTAGACAAATCCTGATGTGAGATGTGCGATATGTGATGTGAGATTCAACATTTTTTTCAGCATTTACTATCCCACATCTCAGATCTCCCATCTCACATCCAGCTTCAAATTGTTTGGTATTTCTCCTCCGGAGTCCCACCCTTCGGGCGGGTTCCCAGTTTCGATATTCGATATTCGGATTTAGCGAGTTCTGTTATTTGTAATAAAGTCGTTATTCTCATTACCTATGCCTCTGCCGCCTCTTCCGGCTCCTCTTCCTCTGGCTCCGGGACAAAATAGAAATCCTCGATGGTATCGAGAGAGAGTTGATTGAGCTCCAGCCCCAGAGCCCGTGCCTCGAGGCCCATGCTGAGTCCAAGAAGTTGGGGATATAAAATGGAGGCAAGCTCATGGTTCGTGCCCCGGGAGGAAGAGATCATCTGTTGCACCGCATCAAACTGAATCTGGCAGTAGGTGCAGGCAGCGCACAGATAATGAGCACCATGCTGCTTGGCGTCGGCACGTTTCTTCTCGGTCAGGTCCATGGACAGCTCATCATTTATTCCCAACAAGGGACCACCACAACACTCGAGTTGCGCCGGCCAGTAAATGGACGTGGCTCCTGTGAGCTCCACCAGCTGGTCGAATAAAGACGGGGCCACCGGATCGTCAAAGGCAACTATCTTACTCGGCCTGAGAGCATGGCAGCCGTAGTGAGTGGCAATGTTTACATCCGCAAAAGGCCTGACTACCTTCTTTTTGATGGCATCGAGGCCCACCTCATGAAAGAGCACTGAAAGAAGATGTTTTACCTCACCCTCCCCCTCATAGCTCAGAGCCTCTCTCTGCAAAATCTCATTTATCTCAGCCCGTAACGAGCTATCTTCCTTGAGAAGATGCTCTGCCTTTTTCAGATTGCCAAAACAGCACTTGCACAGAGTCATCACCTGAAGATTTTCTCTGGCAGCCAGGGCCAGATTCCTGGCCGCAAAAAGAACGGAGGTCTTCACATCGAGGTTCCGTACCGGATAGCCACAACAGCTAAACTGTTTGACATCCACCACCCCCACACCAAGTTTTGCTAATACCGCGCGGGCAGAAATCTCGTACTGAGTAAGATGGGCCGGAATCTGACAGCCCACAAACAGGGCATAGTTCATACGCTACCTCTTTTCCTTTACCTCTCTGATGGCTCGATTATTCAACTCGTAGAGCACATCCGTAACCCACACCCCCTGGGGACAGTGCTCCTGGCACTGGTAGCAGGTAAGACAGTCCCAGAGCATATTGGAACCCAAAGCAAGATCCTTTAGCCCCAG
>JAJDNL010000185.1 GCA_022340745.1 Deltaproteobacteria bacterium | reverse complement strand
GCGACTTTCTGGCGAAAACAGAGAAAGGAGAAGTTCCACAGTACCCCCATGAACAAATTCTCTTAGAGGCTGCTGCAGGTGCTAGAGAGCGTCAGCCAGCACACCGCTTGCAAGCACCTGATGGCCTGCGAATTATGACCTTCCATGGCTTTTGTCTCCACCTGGTTCAACGTGCTCCCCTGGAGGCCTCTGTCCCGCCCGGTTCTAAAGTAATGCCTGACGAGGAACAACAACAACTCCGCTCTCACGTAGCCGCCAGCACAATTCGGGATTTGCTGTATCGTCCCTCCGGCGACCCTCTGAGAAAGGCGGTGGAAAACCGTCTTCTCAGGTTAAATAATAATTGGCTGGCCTTCAGGGAGGAACTCGCTGATTTGCTGGAAAAACGTGACCTACTGGATGACCTTCTCATCCTCATGAGGCACCATCCAGATAAAGAGCAGCTGGCAGAGATTTTGACCGGGAGGCTTGAGCTCTTGCTCAAACGAAGGCTTGATACATGTCGTGCTGCCTTTGAGTCAACCTCTTTGGGAAGGAATTGGTTTAATTTTGTCGGTCATCTGCATGAACACTCCGCTGAGGCTGCAGATCGTTTGCCTGAGATCTTGCCCCCGGCCGAAGGCTTCAAACTTGCAAACTGGCAAGAAATAGCCACAACCTTTACCACCCTTGAAGGAAAGCCGAGAAAAAGGTTGGGGCCTGCGGCAGGCTTCTACAAAGGATTCAGCCATAGTATGTGGGCTCAAGCAGTTCAGGAACTTTCTTCGGAAAGTTTGGAGAATCTACAGAGCATCAAAAAACTCCCCCTCTTGGCTGATGGCATCGCCAATCTCGATACTCTCTATGATCTGGTTTTGGTGGTGGGGGAGGCGCTCAATCGCTACCGGTCAATCTGCCGACAAAGACGTCTTTTAGACTACGTCGAACTGGAACAGGCCGCACTTCGTCTTTTCGACCAGGAAAGCCCTACGGATTTGCAGCTATTCTTAGACCGAAAGATTAACCATCTTTTGGTGGACGAATTTCAGGACACCAGCCGAAGTCAATGGCTGCTGCTCCAACACCTCTGTAGTGGTTGGCAGGCTGACTCCGGTAGGACCCTCTTCGTTGTGGGAGATCCAAAACAGTCTATTTATGCTTTCCGTAAAGCTGAGGTCTCTCTGTTCCTGGAAGCCACAAAAGGTTTGCCGCTTCCGGGTCAGGACCCCTTTCCCCTGGAGAGTCTCCAACTTCTTGCCAACTTCCGTTCACATCCCCGCCTCGTTGATTGGCACAATCAGATTTTCGCTCAGACCATCATGACTGAAGCTGATGACGAAGCCGACGAGGTGGTCCATGTTTCAGCTGAAGCTCTGGTAACACCTACTCCAGATCAGCTTTCTCTGACTCTTTTCTCCTCGGATAATCAAGGTGCTCATCCCCGCGAGGCCGAAGCAGAATGGCTTGGCCAGGCGGTGTTGCAAGAGTTAGAGCACTTGTCTGACCGAGAAAAGATAGGCATTCTCCTCTTTGCCCGGACCCACCTGCCTCTTTACCTACAGGGTCTTCAAACTGCCGGGGTGGCAGTGAGGGTACAAGAGGGAGCGCCACTTTTGGTGCAAAGGGAGGTTCTTCACCTGCGACAGATCGCTCATGCCCTGGTTAGGCCTCAGGACGATGTGGCCTGGGCCGCTCTCCTTCGCGCCCCCTGGTCCCGGCTCACCCTAGACCAATTTGTCCAGGTTGCCGGCCAGCCCGAACCAAGCTGGCTGGAAAAGATAAAGACTTTTAAAGAAGACTTCTCCATCATGGGGAAAGTATGGCAGGCAATGACCAAGGCCCACCAGCGCTTGGCCCGGGATGGTCTGGCTGAACTGGTGGAAAATGTCTGGGTTGAACTTGACGGTCCTGCGGCCGTGGCAGGTAATAGCTCCACCGCGGGCGTTGCAAATTGCCGCAGTTACCTGGACATTCTCGCTCAGGCAGAACAAGGACTACCTGAGGACACTTTGGTTAAGGCCGAAATGCTGCTTCAGAATGCCTATGCCCCACCCGATCCTGGAGCAGCTCCTTCCCCGGTGGAATTGATGACGGTCCATCGGGCGAAGGGGCTGGAATTCGATGTAGTTTTCCTGCCTTTTCTAGACTGGAACCCGTTGAGTGGTGGCCGCCTTTCTCAGCCGCCTTATCTTGTGGAGAGGTTACCAGGTTCCAGAGGAGAACACCTGATAGCAATGGCTCCGGATCGGCGCCGAGAAAAAACGGCTGGCCTGTATAAGCTGTTACGAGATATTGGTAACAAAAAGAAACGAGCCGAAGCAAAACGGATATTTTACGTAGCTGTAACCCGGGCACGCAGGAGTCTCTATCTGAGCGGGGTGGTGGGGACAAGGGATGGAGAATTATCTCCCCAGAAGGATAGCCCCCTTGGGTGGCTCTGCACCCACCACCGGCTGAAGCTGTCGGAGAAACAAGAGCTTATTGCAGCAAATAACGATCATCTTGATCTTGCCTTCAATCCCTTAATCACTCCTCGAACTGTCCATGAAAAAGTTGGAATGCAGGTGCTCCCCGAACCTCTCCCCTTTTCTCCTGAGCCCTTACCGTACTCCACCCTTTCCCCGTCGCAAATGGCAGATTGGGGTCCAACCACTGCAGAGCACAAAGAGGATCCAAACGCTCGGGCAAGGGGGGTGGTTACCCACAGGCTGATAGAACACATAGGCAATGGCCGTCCCCTCCCTGAGCCCGTTGCCCTGGCCGCAGCGCTCATGAGCGAAGGAGTTCCTGAGAGTGAGGCAAAGCCATTGGCAAAGGAAATACTGAAAGAGGTTCAGCTGTCTCTGCAGGAGGACTTTTTCAGTTGGCTGCTAAAGCAAGATCACCCTCAGTCCTATAGTGAATGGAGTCTGGAGGATCGGCCAGCCGCAAATATAATCCGCACCGGCACCGTTGATCGAGTGGTTTTCGATGGAGATCTTTGGTGGGTTGTGGACTACAAAACCAGCCGCCCATTGGACGGTGAGAGTGTGGCTAACTTTCTCGAGCGGGAGTGTCATCTCTATAGGCCGCAGCTGCATGCCTATGGAGAGATGGTGGCGAACTACTTCGCGGTAGACGTACGTTCGGTTCAGACTATTCTTTACTTCACCGCCCTGCAACGTAAGGTCGAAGTGAATTCCTCTTCATAAGAGCATTTACCCATTTTTTGCCGTACCACTT
>JAJDNL010000177.1 GCA_022340745.1 Deltaproteobacteria bacterium | reverse complement strand
CAACAGGATGTTTGTGTTTATCTCGTTCGCTCCTTTTCCCGTCTTTGACCGGCAAAAACATCCCTCCAATCGGCTGCCATGTACCCTGTAAGTCTCGGCGTAGCAAGGAACTCATTCCTGATAGTTCTATTGACTTAATGGAAAGCTCCCGTGCCTCTGCCAGCTCGACATCCTGGAGTGTTGCTCCGGAAGCACTGAACAGAGAGGGGTCGTCGCCTGTTTGTAGGTTGTCTTGCAAGCGCTGAAGCACATTCAGCTGCTCGACGTGCACCTCTGGTACCTTGACCTGATTGAGGTTTTGAGCGGATAGATTTTTAAGGGTAAGTTCGCTCATGCCAATTAACTTCATTTTTCGCTTCACGTCATCCATATATACCTGGCGCAGCCCCAAATCGCCAGTCGCTTGCAGGAGGGTTGGTTGATTCTCTTTGCCATAGTCCAACTGCCCCTCCCAGACGAACTCGCCGACGTGCAGGTCCAACCCTTCGTCATTAGAGCTAGCGGGTAGATCAGCACTCTTAATCGGAAATCTCACCTGCCTGAGGGATATTTTGCCCTGCTGCGAAAAACTGATGCCCTTATCGTCCTCTTGTTTTATAGCCAGTCGACTGTTCATACCGAGCTCGCCCTGCAATCCTCTTAGGTATGGCCCAACCAGCTCCGCGATATCAGCCAAGGAGACACCCGCCAGCTCCAGACTTCCGCTGACGCTTGGCTGAGCGGTAAAGGGAAACAAATCTGCCTTCACTTTCACTGTGCCGTCGTTGATCTTTCCCACCAAGTCCATGCGGGCAGCTTGCTTTTTGTCCCAACTTCTCAGTTTGCTCATGGTAGCCTTGTCTATGGTCAGCTTTAATTGCAGGGGACCCAGCAGATGCTCAACCTGGCTGTTGCGGATCTCAAGCTGGTTCAGACTGAATCCCCAGGCTGATTCGGCCGGCTTGTCTGCAACTATTGCCGCCGCCGCCAGAGCCAGGCCGCCTATGCGCCAGCTTCCCTTCTCATCGTGATCAATAATTACTGTGGTATCCTTAATGCTGAGCTTCTCTATATGAACCTTTTTGCTGAAAAGCGGTAGCCAGTAGATTCGCATCCTGGCTTCTGGGACGCGAAGAACTTGGGATTCGCCTATCTTTGCCTGTAGGTCACGCACAACCAGGTTGCCGGTGAAAGGGTTAAAATCCACGTCTTCCACCCAGGCAACATCAAGCCCGTGGGACATCAACCACTGCTCGGCAGCGTAGTCGATTCCGTATGGCATAGCTGTGAGTATTGCCGCCACCACAAGCGGGATTGTGATGAAAAAAATCCAGTACCAGTTGCGACGCAAAAAGGATGGCGATTTTGATCTCTTCGATTTTTCATTTTCGTTCATCTTGCTAGGTGAAACCTTTTTTTATGAGTGCACAACCAAAACTGCCAAGCCACCCTCGGAACCGTCTACAGCCACGATGAGCAGCTTGTTCAGGTGAGTCATGACTTACCTTCCTGCTCCGGTTGCTCTCCTTCTGTTGGCAGCATTGCTTCGGCTTCAGTTGCTTCTTCCTGCTTTCTTCGTATCCAGCCCCACAACCTTCCAGAAACGAATCCCAGCACGAATGTCCCCGCCAAAATTAGCGCTCTGGACACCTGGGTGCTCCAGAACAGGAAGCGCACCTCCACCACCTGGGTGTTCTGAATGACAAAAACGGCGTAGAGTAAGCCAAAAACTATGGTGGCAACGTGCTTAATGTTCATCTTTTTCCTCCTCGGCTCACTCCCTTGAATCTCTCTGTCCTGGCAGGCATGCACCGCTTGAAAGGCTGATGCTGAGTGGCCTGCGCTCGTCGTGGGCCAGATAAGTAGTGGTGGTGGGAAAAGCGAATTCGATTCCTTCTTTCTCAAACTCCCGCATGATCTGAAGATTAACGTTTTCGCTAAAGTCTAAGAAGAGCCAATAATCCGGTGGATGGTACCAGTAGACCATGATGATATTTAGAGAGGCGTCGTTGAACTCATTGAAAAATACCCTGGGCGGAAAATCCGGGTCCATGCCTTCGTGGTTGTCGAGAATATCTCGGATAATGTTGACGGCCTTCTCAACCTTTTCCAGCGGTGTATCATAGGTGATGGTTATGTTAGAAAGCCTCCGTATGTGAGGCCGACGGCCAATATTCTCAATATTGGCGCTGGCCATCTTCTCGTTTGGAACCGTAACCAGGTGGCCGGTGAGGGTACGGACTCTTGTGGAGCGGAAGCCGATTTCTTCCACCACACCATCGTTCCCTTCAACTACTACCCGTTGACCGACTTTGAAAGGTTTGTCCAGCATGATTACAATGCTTCCGAAAAAATTCTTCAGCGTATCCTGCGAAGCCAGAGCTATTGCCAGGCCACCAATGCCAAGTCCAGCCAACAGGGCACTCATAGGTTTCCCGGAAATGGCCCGCAGGAGATAGATAGCGCCAACCGCAATGACAATGACGCGGGTGAATATGCGGACCATCTGCACAAATGTCTGGTCAACAGCAGTGTCTTCTCGCTGGGCGTACTTTGTTAGCTCATACTCCAGTACAGCAAGGAGGCGATAGACAAACAGGACTACAGCCAAAGTACTGAATACGGCTATGACACCACCTGCTATCCGATCTACAGTTTGGGGTAAAGAAAAAATGCCTCTGGCAGCATAAACGGCGACAGTAGCAAGTATCAAGCGAATAGGCCAGATTGCTGCCTGGAGTACCAAACGCATCCGAGCTTGTTCCTCTGATTCTTCGAGAGCGGCTGTCATACTGGCAAGGAATTTGGAGATCAGGCGCGCAGCCAGGTAGGCTATGGCTATGACAACCATGATCAGCAAGTAACGCCACCAGGAGTATCTCCACAGCCACTCAGGAAAGATGGCTTTCTGAGTGTAAGTGAACCCCACAGCCACCGCAATAATAACCGTTATACGCACGATACTTTGCAAATTTGCCAAAGTTCCCTCTGGAAATTCTTCCTGGAGATCGGTGGGCAGGGCAAGACGGAGCCGATCCAACAACGCTATTAGCTGAAAACACAAAATGATGATCGCAAGAGCCACTATCATTGTTTCCAGTCCGTGGAGAATATGGCGCAACTGAACAGGGAGGACAAGAATAACTTCCGCCAGTCGGAGAAGTAAAGCCGTGAAAGCCAACCGCAGTGGCGGCAGCAAGAAGGACAGATTCCAGACTTCTGGATCCAAGCCTTTCTTCTCAACGGAAGCCTTGGCCTGCCGGTTGGCTGAACGCCAGAGGGTTTCGAGGATGAGGAACCCGATGACGAGAACTCCCAGGCTGGCAATGAACCGCCAAAGCTCATTGCCCGCCACTGCCTGATGGATTAGGACACTTAACCTGTCAAAGAATGCTTGCCACCCGCTCATAGCAGATCGCCTCCCTTTAAAGAACGAAAATTGTGTTGATAACTCTGACCAAAAACGTAATACTATCCCCAAGATCTTCTTTTCAAAAGTATTTTTTTCTTTTAAATCAGACTATCATTAGTATGAATAATGAAAATACGATAAACTAGAAAACGATATAAGCACATCTCCATTGAAGCTCCCTGCAGTCCACCTGCGGCGGACAGGGAATTTTCGAAATGTAAGGAAAAGATTCTATTTTATTGTAGTTCGCTCGCTAACCCCGCAGCCCCGGCGACGGGATTTCCGCTCCGCTCCAACAAGATCTGTCGACGAGCTCAAGTCGTATCGCTCAGGTCGAGTCGCTACAGCAATTCATGAAATATTCGAGCTCAGCCGTATGCAATCTTTTTCACATTTAACTAACCGGACTCGTCAACTTCCCTCGCCCTAGGCGGTAGATAATGTCGGTGGTCTTGGAGAGAAAATCTCTATTATGGGAGGCAATAAGGTAGGTTAAATCGGAACCTCTCAGTATTTCAGTAAGCCGCTCCACCGTGTCTTCGTCGAGTCCTGTAGTGGGCTCGTCTAGAATGAGTACCTCGGGTTTCATGGCTAAAACAGTTGCGAGGGAAATCAGCCTCTTTTCTCCCCCTGACAACTTGTAGGTCAAACGGTCCTCAAATCCTTCCAGTCCCAAACGTTTCAGCACCTCCCGAGTGATGGCCAAGGCCTCCTCTTGACTGTTACCAAGATTCAGCGGACCGAAGGCCACGTCTTCCGCCACCGTGGGGCAGAAAAGCTGGTCGTCAGAATCCTGAAACAGCAGCCCGATTTTCTCCCTCACCTCTCTGAAGTCTTTTTCCTTTCGGCGCTCCTCGCCGAACACTTCTATTGTTCCAGCGGTCTGGCGGAGCAGGCCCATCAACAGATGAAAGAGTGTGGTTTTTCCACTGCCGTTGGCGCCAATCAGACCAACCCGTTCACCACGACTGATCTGCAAATTGAGATCATTCAGCACCGGCCTATGGGACTTGTTGTCATGGTAGGTGAAGGAGAGCCCCTTGAGGCTTATGATTACTTCAGAATTATCCATTGCAACGATGCCATACCACTTACAAGAAGCATCATGATCACCAACATGATCACGTCCACTCTCTGCAATTCAAAGTGGCTAAGGAGGTAATATTTTCCATGAAATCCGCGGCAGAGCATAGCTTTACGGATGCGGTCAGCCCGATCGAAGCTCTTGATGAGCAGCATGCCGATCAGGTAAGCGAAACTTCTGTAGGTGTGCATATTCGTGCCAGGTTTGAACGCTCGAATTCTCATGGCATCACGCAATCGATCATATTCCAAATGAAGTACTTGGAGGTACCTGACCGTGAAGAAGAGCAGATGAATCAGTTTCTCTGGAACATAGAGGTGGCTCAAGGCATGCCCCAAGGTAACGACCGGTGAAGTGGCCAGGAGTGCAATAAGGGCGAGAACGATAGTGTTGGATTTGACAGTTATGAGCAGGGCGTAGATAACCCCTTCCCTGGTAGCATCCAGGGGCCCGATGCTGAAGAGCTTTTCGCCGCCATAGGTGAAGGGCAGGAAGAGCCAGAGGAAAACAATAAAAGCGTTTACTACCAGAAGCCGTAAAAAAACCTCTCTCAAGGAAAGGCGGGCGAGAAACAGGAGGGTAAGGGAAAGGCAAACAGCCGTTGCCAGGCAGCTGTACCTATCCGCCACTGCCACCACCACTGAGAACAGGACGGCGACTACGATCTTGACTCGAGGGTCAAGACGGTGAAGAAGGGAATCTCCCGTTGCAAAGTTATCTATGTGCAACTTATGCTCCTGCCCGTGGCCCAAGAACAAGCAACTTCACGCCTGAGGTCACGTACGGTCACTACGCTCCGCTGTCAAGTATTGTCATTACGCTTCGCTGTCAGGTGTAGCCAATTGCTGTTTGTATTTTTTCCCGATGGAACTAATGTAGTTATTCAATTTCACACTAGCTATATTTATATCCTTACGAAGAGGCTCAAAACTCCTGGTATCGACCAACCCTCTGTTTTGAGCCTTCCGCATCCAGGTTAATGTTTCCTTGAGAGAGCCTCTACTGTAATAACAGAACTGTCTGTTTTCCTTGTAGTAATACCTTCCCCATCCTTCGCTTATATTTGCTGCCACCGAGTCCGCAGCCTTGACCAACTGTTTACCTATGGTATCTCTGGCAAAATAATTCCACTCGATTACGATTTCCCAGACTCGCTCGCCGATATCCATGGCAAGCTGATAGACCTGAAGATCCTCTAATTTCATAACGGTGCCCCTTTCAGTTAACAACTTACTGACCTAATGACAGCGAAGCGTAATGACGCGAAGCATAATGACTTAATGTGCCTTATGTTCTCCGTCTTGCGCCTTGCGCCTTGTGCCTGTCTTTCTACTCTTGAAGTACATGACCAATCCAAAAAGACCGAAGATATATCCAATCCCTCCGATGATTTCTGTAATGCTGGGTCCGTCCTTCCGGGTGTCGCGGATGAGCTTCATCACCGGGGCAAGCTTCCGGTCCAGAGCTCTGTTGATCATTCCTTCCAGCTGGCTCAGGTCAGCGGGATGTGAGGATGCGTCCTTTACACTCTCTGCCAACGACTGCGCCGGGCTGGATGGTGATGCTCTCACTTCGCCAACGTCACCTGCTGAAACGGTGAAATCGTTCTTGTGTCCCATGCTGGCGGTTAGGACTATCTTTAAATCGGTTCGCTCCGGGATCTTAAAAGAGAACTCACCCTTTTCGTTTGTTCTGCCTTGCAAAAGTTTCGTGCCAGCAGGATTGAACACCTCTACCAATGAGTCTTGTGACTTTTTCCCGCCGGGGAAATAACCTTCCACGAAAACCGTGTCCCCCTCAATCCAGGCGAAAACGTTAACCTTGTGGGCCCAGACTTGAGACACCATTGGTAAAGCCACGATTAAACCGAAAGCCAATACGGTTAGGGTAGCTCCCCAGCTTAGACGGGGCTTCCTAGCCAGCAGCATGAGTTGCTCCAAGGATCTCGGGTTTGACCTTCATGAGAAAAGCCAGGCAAAAAGCTACTACTACTCCCTCAAGAACCATCACAGGAAGATGCGCCAGCACAAGAACCTTAGCTGCCTGGAGAAAAGACTCGCCGGTGAATATCAGACAGAGCGCCACCAAGAGAGAACTAAGCAAGATTGCAAAGAAGCCGCAGGCAAAAGCCAAGGCCATAGCCACACTTGAGTTTTTGTGGGCGATTCCCCGGGCAAAGAGGTAGTAGCAGAGGATGGCAGGCGCTGCTATGTTGAAGGTGTTGACGCCCAGAGTGGTCAATCCGCCAAACTGGAAGATCAGTCCTTGGAGAGCAAGCCCTACGAGAATAGCCGGAAACGCGGCCCAACCGAGAACGAGACCCAACAAGCCGTTTAACACCAGATGCACGGCGGAAGGGCCGACCGGCACCCGGATAAGGGAGGCCACAAAGAAAGCCGAGGTCAATACCGCCACCTGGGGAATCTTCTCATAATCCATCTTTTTTAGCCCCACCGCCACGCCAGCTGCCGTGAGGACCGCTCCCGTAACAAGCACAGGAGCGGAAAGTACTCCTTCTGATATATGCATAGTTAAAACCTCAATCGTGGTTTGGTAATGTTCACCTCAACAAAAAAAGGTCACACAAGCTTATCGTCCCCTCACCCTTCAGAGCTCAAATAAGCCTTCGTGACCTAACAACGATGCTTTGCTGGCATTCTATGGCAGTGGAATGGGCTTCTACCCACGTTAGAAAAGTATTACCATCTTCAGCGCTAGAGTCAAGGGAATTTCAGAGGTGAGATGTGGAATGTGGGATTTCGCATCTGTCCTCTGTCGTCTGACTTCTAGCCTCTGATCTCTAATCTCCGTCTCACCTCTTCTCCGCGTCCCCGAGTCGTTTCTCTCCATGCCCCATGCCCTATGCTCTGTGCCTTTTTCAATCTTCATTGTGTTCGTGTCTGTGCTCGGGGTCAGGCCAGTGTGGATGAGTATGGGTCGTT
>JAJDNL010000170.1 GCA_022340745.1 Deltaproteobacteria bacterium | reverse complement strand
CCACCAAAGGACCCAAATGATATTCGTCTTTTTCCAGTTTTGGAGATGTCTCTGCAGCGACCAAAATCGCCTTCGGATATCTCGAACCCCTCGCCCCGGCTCTCACCTTCTCAAGGGTCGTCTCATCTGCGATCACCACCTTGGGTCTGACGTATTCCATGAAGTATCGATAGTCATCCTCCTTCAGGTAGGTATAGGCATGGGTTGCCACGCCGCCGATCTTCATGATTCCAAACCAACCGGCCAACCACATAGGGGAGTCCTGAAGCACAAGCAAAACCCTGTCCTCGAAAGAGACATCAAAATCCTTTAGGATATTTCCCATCCGGTTGGTGAGGCGGCAAAGCTCACGAAACGTGTATGTCTCATCCCGATAGGAGACCGCTATCTTGTCACCCCGGCCTCTAGTGATGTTATTTTCCAGGACATAGGTCGTCAGATTGAGGCGTTCAGGGATAGAGATGTCGAAATGCGGACCGCTTGTCATTCTGGGGCCTCCTTTATCTCTTGTTCTCGGATCGACCAAGGACTAGCCAATTTGGCTTGATTTGTATGTATTCATGAAGCCATGGCTTATTCGCACAAAAAATGACGCCGTCTTTCTGAAGTTAAAATATTTGAGCAGGATTCGAAAAGCAGAATGCCGGCAGTTCCCAAGTGGATCGCTCACATGACTTAAGATTGTGCACGCCCGTGTTGGATGGCTTTTTACTATGCTATGATTTCTATGTCAAATGAAATAGATAGGAACTTTATCGGACGAGGCTCAAGACCGCCGGAATCTTTGCCGGGACTGATGTCTCCCGATAGCTCCGGGCAAACGCCTATCTGCACGGTATCATAGGTTGTACCTTTTGCGCCCGGGACGTGAAAGCGAACAGTTCAGGTCATATATATTTGACTTTCAACGCCGGGATGAGGTTGAATGAGCAAGACGTCCGGTCAGATCGCAAGCCCTTTTGGGACATCTCTTTCCTGGTCCTGTGAGCTTCCCCGGAATGCGGGAAAACGAAATACTCAGGATGTCTTCACGGCACTTGTCCCATTGGGAAATGTAGAATCAGCGTGACGGTGTGCAATGACCGGAGGTACTTTTTAGAAACATATGGAAAGCAATGGAGAACTCATCAGGATAACAGAGGACTTAGGATAATGGGACTTACAAAGGTTGCCCCAAATCCACCACCTAAATGGAAACAGTTGGATGCTACTACATGTGGGGAAGCGTTTGCCTACCCGCTCACCGTATTTCTGACCTAGAGGTCGCCGATTTAACCAACATAACAGGCAATTTTATCTTTTAAAGGCGACACTTAGCGCTCATCCTTTACTTTGGAGCAAATTCCTCCATTTGGGGGCCATATCGTATCAAAAAAACCTATCCCCCTGTAATTTCAGCAAAAATAGATTTGCTCGATAACGCATTCTATCCCGACGGAGCCGGCAATAATCCGGCAATCTTTCCCCTTATCGACACGATCCACCCATAGGCACGCTCACCCGCATTGAGTCGCAACGACAATTGCCTGGACCGCACAATTATCCGGGCAGGGATGTTGATCAGGGAAAACCTCATCGCTTTCATCCGTTTCCAAACCCAGTTCCCTCCCAGTACCAAAGACTTAAACGCTGCATTCAGATTGAAGGCCAGAATCATTATCCACCACCAGGCCGCATTCTCACCAAAGTCACCACTCGGAAGCGTGCCGCCTGCAAAATCCTCCTTCATCACGCTGTGGGCCTGTTCACTCCTGCCGCATCGTTTGTAATGCCACTCAATCAGCCCCTGACCATCCCAGTCCATGTTCGTGACTACCCCAAATACCTTGTATCTTACACTGTCTTTGAGCATGCTCTGAAAAGGCAATTCCTTCTCATCCCGCTCCAGCCCCGGCAACATCAGTTGATCCTCCATTCGCTCACGAATCGCCAGGTACCTGTACTCAGGACCATTCTTGCTATGACCAATAGCATTGGGCACAAAACACACTTCCGCCCATTGACGCCTCGTCTCCGCCAACTCCCCGTATCGATCCCGCTTCATCAGCGCCGTCCAATCCTCCTCTGAAATCTCCTCCACCGCTTTTTTGAATTCAGGGGTCACATCACAGCCCACCGTAAATTCAATCCGCCCACAACTCTTATTGTCTTCCCTGTCACAATACCTCAATAACTCATGCTGATACCCTGCCGTATCAGAACGCATCCGGACTTTATTGACACCCTTAGGTAGACACTCAATCGCCTCTTCAAGCACCCGCTTTTGCTCAAAACCGGCCGGAACATTGCCGTCTCGAAATTCCGTATGCAACACCACTCCTTGCTCAAACCACCACGTATTGATAGGCTGATACGCGCGATAGCCCTTATAACACCACAACGCATCAGACTTTTCCGTGTCCAACAACGTCGCATCCATGTCCAGCGTGGCTGTTTGCTCCACATGATTGTTTTGCACAAAACCAACCATATCTTTGTTCACCTTGCATAGTCCTTTAAGCGCCTCTTTGGCCGCAGGGATAAACGCCTTGCCCGGCTCCCTCAAACAATCCTGGCCCTTGTCATGAAACTCGGCCAAATACCGAAATACCGATGAACTGGACGGCACGCTCCGAGTTTTCTCTTTTCTCCATCTCTTCTTTAAGCTTCGCCACCCTTTTCGGCTTAAACCGTGTTTCAACGCCTTGCTCAGCAAACGGCAAAATCCCTCGTCTGTTTCAAGCCTATTCACATCCTCTACACACTCCCCGCCCACCAGGTTCAGCATCACCAGCGACAGAACGTGCTCCGCATCTGTCCAGCCTTGGCCACCTTCCCGAACTTTGACGTGCCGTTCAATGCTACTCAACATCCCCGATCGACAGGACAGGTCAAAGTAGGTCCCGATTCCTCCCATCCCGCTCATCCCTGCTCCTTGGTTCTCTACTTCGTACTTGAATGCAAGCTCGCCTTGTGTCATCATAATATTCACCCCGTTGATGATAGATTCGTTTTGTCAAAACCATTCTATCTGCTTGTTTCAACAAGCTCAATGGGGTGTTTCTTTTTTTTTGACGGTGAATCTAGGTGATACCCAAATCCACCATCTAAGTGAGTACGGATGCAAGCTGCTGCGATTGAGAAAGGTTTTGTTCTCCCTCAAAGCACATTCGGCTCCCGGGGAAGCCCGTTTTCACCAAGATGACAGGGCACTTTT
>JAJDNL010000162.1 GCA_022340745.1 Deltaproteobacteria bacterium | reverse complement strand
CCTCTCGTAGCCCACCTTTGACAATAGAAAAACCGACAGATTCTAGAAAACCGCATGTCCGCTTTGCGCCCTGCGGTAACTCTTTTTTCCTTGACAAAAACACGACTGGGGCGTATAAGACTGGCGGTGGAAAGCGCTAGGGTCAGATATAATAATATCAAGTACTTACAAAGTACCAACCGAGTACCATAGCCGCTGCACAATCCTCTACCCCCATAGACAATCAACATCCTATAGTATCGTGCCGAGGTAGCTCAGTCGGTAGAGCAGTGGACTGAAAATCCTCGTGTCCCCAGTTCGATTCTGGGCCTCGGCACCACAATTTATCTACCTGTTTTGGGGACTTGGCTTACAATGCCAAGTCCTTTTTTATAAGGGGGACATTCATGCGATTATGCGTTTTTATTGGCAAAAAATGCATAATCGCATGAACGTCCCCGATACCGCACCGCTTTAGGTGATTTCGCTGCCAGATTGTTGTAAGGTCAAGGAACTTCCATAGGTACGGTGCTCCTCACTGCTCTGCGCTAAGCCGAGCGAACCATAGCTATTGATCAGCCTCTCGCCAAGAGCCCCTGCCAGTCGTCTAAAGAAAGAAAGACCATTGATTGGATCTTTTTCTAAGATCTCCTGGAAATCCTCTCTGTCTATCTTGAGCAGTTTTGTGGGTTGTATGCACTCTGCGGAGGCGGAGTAAATATCACGACCCACAAGGCTGGACCAGCCGAAAGCCTCGCCTGGGCGACTGACTGTGTGAACCACCTGCCCGGTGTCTCGAGTGCCGAGCCGAACTTGTCCTTTTAGGAGGATATAGAAATGGCCGGCTCGATCCCCTTCCCTGAAGAGGACTTTTCCTTGTTCAAAAGATTCCTTTACCGTGAGGTCATATGTTTCTTTGATGAAATCCTTATCCATTCCTTGAAATAGATCTGTTTGTTGGATAAACATGTTCCCCCCCTCTCTGTCCTCAAGTCAAAGCAGGACGTTCCCAAAGAGCATACATTTGCTGAGTCAATTGTTAGGTCTCAAAAGATCTTTCCCACCCCAACAGACCGGGCGAGAAGAACTGTAACCTCCATGGCAGCCTCTTTGTCGGCCAGCGGCGCTTCGAGCAGCACAAGTGTGGTCGGTGGTGGTGGCTCAACCAGTTCCAGAACCTGAAGGGAGAAATCGGTGAAGGAAGAATTATCTTTCAGGATTCAGAGGTGACGAGGGGCGGCATGAAGCACGGGGAGAAGGTGGTGGTGAGGCTACGTTACCTGAGGCTTACGTAAACATTCCAGCTCCACATGGTCTGATAGCTTGAGCTTCCAACAGAGCAGATGGCGCTTTGTTGGAAGCGCTATGGGCCCATTTTACATAACATCTGCAAATCTCCAACTAGCTGGCGGTGGTCAAAAAAGACAGTCTGACACCAGCTTAAGACCGATCCAATGACAGTGTCAACCTAAAACTACTCTTGTGATAGGAATACTTTTCACCGAATTGTTCGTTGATAAGAGCGCAAAGCGCATAGCGCGAAGCAGATGACGAACGGTTTTGGAGTACTGGAGGAATAGAAATTCCAAATCTTAGGGTTTCAGGTGTCGGGTGTCAGGTGTCAGGGAAGAAGAACAAAAACACTGAAACCTGAAACCTCAGTCTTTGTGATGTGGAATTTGATAAGTTGCAATGCTCCATTCACTCAATCCGCACTGCCAACGTTAGTCCGTCTTTTTCTGGTGAATGGTTGGGCAGAAGGGAGTACAAATGTACGCAACGCCAATGATTGTCAGTAAAAATAGTTTGGTTGAACTCACGAGCTCCTAAGAAGGCAACGTTGTCCACAATGAGAAGACCGCCCAGTCTGAGCAGTGAGTGGCACCCCGATAGAGCTTTCTGGTAATCTTCCTTTTCAATATCCATGAAGATAAGATCATAGGGACCCTCTAGTGTCTCTAAAACTTCCGCGACCTCGCCGACCCTGAGCTCAACCCGATCCGCAACCCCGGCCTTGGAAATGTTTTCTCTGGCTCTGACTGCCATGGCCTCATCACGTTCAATGGTAGTTAGCATGCCCCCTGGATCACTGATTCCTCGAGCCAGGTAGATGGTCGAATATGCTGTGGCAGTTCCCAGCTCTAGGATGGCTCTGCAATTCATGGCTTTCGCAAGAATGTAAAGGAACTCACCCACTACAGGACCAACTATGGGAATGTGCTCTTGTCCCGCCTCCTGCTCGAGTTCGGTAAGCAACGCGTCTCTGGGTGGAATGAAGCCTCGAAAGTATGTTTCAGGATCCGGTATCATGTCGGGCATTATTGGTTACCTCGTTGCATTGAATAGTGTCAATCCAAAATCAGGAGCAAGGAACAAATACTGAACTACTGATGTGGGATGTGGGATGTGCGATGTGAGATTAGCCATTCTTTCCTGGGATTTATTATCCCACATCTCACATCTCACATCTAGTTGGAAAATGCTACAGCGAGCGCATTCCCCGTAGTCCGCCGGAGGCGGACGGGGTTAGCGAGCGAACTACAATAAAATGGGATCACTTCCTTACATTTCGAAGTTTCCCTGCAGCGACTCGACCTGAACTCGTCGACAGGTCTTGCTGCAGGGAGCTTCAATTTGCTACGGACCTCTGGTCGTTGTTCATCTTAAAAACGGGCGACAGGACAATGGCTATAAGTCGAACGGTGTCAGGCTTTCGCAACCATTGTCGGTAACAAGTACCGTTTGCTCAAACTGGGCAGAGAGAGAGCCGTCTTGCGTTATCGCCGTCCAGTTGTCAGCCAAAATGCGGAGTTCCTTGCTTCCCAGATTGACCATGGGCTCTACAGTGAAGACCATCCCTGGGACCAAGCGAATACCTTCCCCCCTTCTGCCGAAATGTGGCACCTGCGGGGGTTCATGAAAATCAAAACCTATTCCATGTCCGGTAAATTCCTCCACCACCGAACAACCTTCCCCTTCTGCATATTCTTGAATGGCCCAGCCAATATCCCCTACAGTATTTCCAGGTCTCACCATGGCCAGAGCCACCCTGAGACTTTCACGGGCCACCTTAACTATTTTCCTGGCCTCTGGACTGGGGTTGCCTACAAAAAAGGTCTTATTGACATCGGCATAGTACCCATTCAAGATGGAAGTCACATCCACATTTGCTATGTCTCCGTCCTGCAACATTCTTTCTCCCGGGATCCCATGACAAATTTCTTCATTTACGGAAACACAAACAGATTTAGGAAAGCCCCTGTAGTTCAGCGGTGCGGGGACAGCACCATTTTGAATGGTAAATTCATGCACAAGGGTGTTGATCTCATCAGTTGTGATGCCTGGTTTGATCTGTTTTTCCACCAAATCAAGTGTATTAAGGACTAATCGACCAGCCCGTTTTATCTTTTGAATATCCCCTTTTTCTTTGAGCCTAATATTGTATTTTTGGGCGTACATTTTTTTGACGCTTTGATGCCGGATCTTACTCTTCCCCAAGCAGCATTTCTTGTATTTCAGCCCACTTCCACAAGGGCACGGGTCGTTTCTTCCCATTTTCTTTGCCATAGATTCCTCTGTGGAGTTCCAGTTACCGATTCTGCAGGTCCAAAAAGAGCCCTGAACTCCTTGGTCAAGGCTGCACACTACAGGGGATGGTGGCTACCACCTCATAACCCAATCCGCCATATTAGTCCAAAGGCCGGGTCAAATATACCATGAATTATTCTGATTCTACAAAGACCTACTGAGTTTCCATCCGAAAATTATACGAATGGATGCCATTCTGAGGAGTGCAACGACGAAGAATCTCATGTCCATCTGGTTCGCGGGAGATTCTTCGCTTAGCTCAGAAGGACATTCACCTTTAAAGCTTGTCGCCACCAGCATTGACTTCCGCAAAATTTGGCAAGAAATGTGCATAAGTTCTTATAACCTGGAAGAAAACAGAAGCCTGGCATTCGGCCCAGAGTGGCTGGCCGCCTGCAGCAGGCTACAGCCATGCCTTTGCAGGAGACATATAGGACCGTTTCCATGAAGCAGTGTTACCTTGCCTTTGAAATAGGATCCATGCAGAAGACCATCTATCCGCTGTTGGGACCAACCACCATTGGTCGGGCTGCGGACAACACTATCACCCTGCCAGATCCAATGACTTCACGCAATCATGCCAGATTGGTCATCGCCGATGGGAAATGGGTGGTGGAGGATTTGGGCAGTGCCAATGGCATCATTTTCGGCGGTCAACGCGTTGAAAAAGTGGTTCTTCGCTCCGGGGATATATTCGAAATCGGTGGGGTCAGTTTTCGTTACATAGAGAAAGAAATCTCGGGGAAAAGCAAGCAACTGTTTGAGACCGTGCAAATCTTAGCGAAGGAAGGCGGCGACTTGGATTTCCACGTTGCTGAAGACGAAAAGGAAGCAGCAGCAGAGCCGAGCATACCCTGGTCACAACGACTTCAGGATGCAGTTGCTGCGATTCCTTTTTTCTCACCTCTGGATGGCGATGAGAGGAAAAAACTCGCGGATGCTGCAACCCTCCACGTATTCAATGCTGGGGAGATGATCATCCGTGAAGAAGATCCAGGACGCTCGATTTACGTAATATTGGACGGTAACATTCGGGTGTTCACCAGAGATCATCACGGTGAAGAACTGGAGCTTGCAGTTTTAGGGGCAAGCCAGTTTTTTGGTGAGATGTCTTTCTTAACCGGCAAGCCGCGATCGGGTTCGGTGGCGGCAGTGGATACAAGTGTCGTAGTCGAACTCAGTTACACCAGTATGAGAGAGGTGGTCAAGGAACATCCCACCGTCAAGAAAGTATTGGTGGAGTACTACCAAGAGCGGTTGGGGAGTACCGCCGAAAAACGTGCCGAAAAGGAAACGGACGAAAGAAGGAGAGACTCTCGCCAGAAAGACCGAATATCAGTGAAGCTCGTGGTCTTACCTCAAACTACACCCACAGGCGAAGCAAAAGCAAGTTCCTGGAATGGTATTTCTGTGGACGTTGCAGAGTCAGGTATAGTGGTCAGAGTGTCTGGAGCATCGCCGAAGACATTCCTGGTCCAGGGTGAAGTAAGGTTAGAAATTGATCTTCCAGAACCCTGGGGAGAGATTCGCACCCTGGGAACCATCCGCCGAGTCAAGTCTGCCCAAACGGCAGAGGAGATCACAATGGTGGGAATCGAGTATGCTGGCATGGCGGAAGCTGATGCAAAAAAACTCAAAGACTACGTATCTGGCTAACTTAAAGTTGGACTGAAACTCAGAATACCCTTGAGAGGGGGATATCTTTTGGCTGCCGAGAAAGAGGACAAGACACGACTCCTCCAAGTTTCTCGCCTGAATAGCATTAAGACGAGGATCATAGTGTTCGCCCTGCTTGCCACCATTATCCCCTCGGTGAGCATGGGGTGGCTTTCCTACGTTCAGAACAGAAAATTCTTGAACCAAAAAATCAAGCAGGAATTGAGAGTTGTTACTTCTCAAGTTTCTCGAGAGCTTGATCTGTGGCTCAAAGATCGACTCTTAGATGTACGAGTTTTTTCCAGCTCATACGTGGTCTTAGAAAATCTTGACAAGATTGTGGGGCAGGGTGGTGCACACTTAGAAAACGTTGTGGCCCTCCGCCGCCTAAAGGACTACCTGAGATCTGTCCAAGAAAAAATTGTCGACTACCAAGAGCTCATGCTTCTGGATCTGGAGGGGAAGGTAGTAGCCACCAGTGCAAAGCAGGCCACCTCCGTAAAATTACCGGATAAATGGCTTCCGCGAGCGCAAACAAACAAGCACACCATTGGACAACCATATTATGATGAGACTTTGCAAGCGGGTGTTGTGGTGGTTACCCAACCCATCCGGACCGCCAACGAGCGGCTATTGGGCGTACTTGCCGCCAAGATCAACTTTCGAACTATCAGCGAGACCTTGAAAAACTACGCCCAAGGAGAGATAGGAGAGCTCTATTTGATCACAGAGAAAGGGATTTTACTCGTCAGTTCCCGGCCAATTTCAGCTACGTTCCTGGAAACAAAACTGGAGGTAAGTACAACACGCAAACTGTTTTTTGAAGAAGGGAATCCTCAGAGATATTATGGCTACCATGGCGAGCCGGTGGTGGGCGCCCTCAAGAGAATGTCAGAGCTAGCGTGGGGGGTTGTGGCCGAAAAGGAAAGAGCGAAAGCGTATGCTCAGATCGCGCGGCTTCGGAATGTAACCTTACTGCTGGTAGTGGGGTTGCTGCTCCTCATTGGCCTCGGAGCCTACCTTCTCGGCCTCACTCTGGTCCGTCCCATAGATCGTCTCACCGGAGGTGCTTCTAAAGTGGCCGCGGGCGATCTGGAGGTGGATCTTCCCGTTCTCAGTCGAAGTGAGGTGGGGTACCTCACTGAGGTCTTCAACGACATGGTGGCACGATTGCGTCAGGGCCGAGAAGAACTGGCTGCCATCAACGAGACTCTCCGCAAGAAAAACAAGGAACTCCACGAACTCTCCATAACTGATAGTCTGACTGGACTGTATAATCGCAAGCACTTGATGGAAACCCTGGACAATGAGGTGGCTCGCTCCAAGCGACACAAACACGATTTTACCGTACTGGTCGTTGATATCGATCATTTCAAGGAATACAACGACACCTATGGTCATCTGGCGGGTGACGAAGTACTCAGCAGACTGGCTTCAGTTTTTAAAAAATCAGTCCGCAGCTGTGATTATGTTGCGCGCTATGGTGGAGAGGAATTCATTATCGTATTGCCGGAGATTGGCCCGAACGATGGAGTGCAGGCCGCTGAGCGGATTCGAAAGAAGGTGGTCAAGGAGAAATTTGCTGGTGATGGGGAACCCATAAAGGTTACGGTAAGTGTAGGCGTTGCCTCATATCCCAAAGATAGTGACGATCCTCAGGCCATCATTAGACATGCTGATTCCGCTCTCTACAAAGCCAAAGAGACTGGGCGCAACTGTGTGGTTCTCGCCGGGGAAACTCCCAAGAAGAAAAGAAAAAAGTCGAAGTCAGAAGGGAAGGCTGCAACTCGTGGCGGTTCGAAATGATTCAGTGGTTACATTCCCCGTAGTTCCCTGAACCTGACTGCAGGGAGCTTCAATAGAACTTTTAACGACCACCTATGAGAGTCTGAAAAATCCAGCCATTGTTGCCATCTTCGCTGGTCACCCTTACCCATTGGCCCTTATACGAATAACCAATGAGCGGAGTTCCTGTCTCCAAGGTGGTAATGACATCGCTCTCGAGATCGGGTTGCGCCCTGAGATTACTGGTTTTTAGCACCTGGAGCGGCAGCGGCAGGGCAAAAAATACTTCGCCCTTCACGGGTGGTAAACGCTTGATAGGTGCTACCTCTTCTCGGGCCCCAAGTAGAATCTGGCCGGCCCTAATGTGACCCTTGGCCTGACTGGTGAGGTAGACGGCGCCCCCATAGTTCTCTCTCTTGAACTCCTGAGCACTCATCTTCAACAGCTCTTGAGCCTTGATAAGCTCTGGATTTTGCGTCTGACCAGCCAATTGAGCTTTCAAGGCCTTTACGGCAATTTCAGCCTCCGCCATTTCTGAGGCAGCCTCTGCCTTGCTTTCCAAGCTGCGAAGCTTGGCTTTAGCCCTGACCACTTCCAGAATGGCCTCGTCCAACATTCCCTGCTGTGAGTTTACACGCTCCTCGAGTTGCTGGATTTGCGCATCCCGCTCCAGCAGTCGCAACTGCAGTTTCGCCATGGTGTCTTCAAGTGTTTCCAAGGAGGTTTCACGTTCTGCCAGGGTCTGCTGCAACTTTTTGACATCATCAGATTTCTTTGATGGCCAATGAGCGCACGCTGGGATGAAACAGAATGAGGCAGCAAGCAGCAGTCCCAGATATTGCCGTGAGTTCGCCCTGATGAGTGAAGAGATCATATCCTTATTCTCCCTGTATGGGCTGTTGGTCACACAATCAAAATAGAGAAAAATGAATCATGGTACCACATGGATTTGATATTACTGGGCAACCATAGCAAATTTTGCAATAACAAGAAAGACTCAGTATTTTCCTCCATTGACATCACATCAAATACCGGTACAATATATACAGTTCAAGAGAGCAGGCAGCACACCTTCCTCAAGACGAGTTCTAGCCCGGATATTTCATGAAACAATTGCTGCGAACACTAATATGACCGTTCCTCCTGACGTTCTCGGATATTCCTTCGACTTCGCTCCCCGGGAATATGCCCAGGACAGGCGGGACAGGCGGCCCTTGTGACGTACCGTTCAGGTACAGTTCGGGGCCAACACCCTGCGGTTCTCTTTAGGTGGATTGATGAAAAGTCTGGGCTGAATCTATTTCGCAGCATGACTGCTGAGATATCTCTATTTGTGGAGGATATACTATGGCCGCTGGTAGCAGCCCTCCTGTGGACCCCAAAACGGTGGCACTGGAGATACAAAAAGGGAAATCGTTGGAAGAAGTCCAGCGAATCTTCGGGATCAAGATGAAAAGCCAGGTACAGGACCTGTATATACGAGGCCTGCGGCAGCTTGGCGAAATTCCACAGTTTGATATGCCTAAGGCAAAGAACAGGTCAGCGGCCAAGATTGTTGATATGGGCTATAGGAGAAGTATTGGCCAAAGTGGCAGCATCACCTTGACCCGCTCACTTCTCCTGGAGAAACTCGGCTTCCAGGAAGGTGATGTTTTCCAGATTCTCCGGCAAGACGATGATCTGATTCTTCGTAAAGTCGAGTAGGAGGTTTCAGGTTTTATGCTTCATTTTTTTACTGACACCTGACACCTGGTGCCTAAGCAATGATCATCCGACAATCAACTGCGAAACACCCCTGGCCCTGTGGTAAGACTTTGATAGGATTAAGATCCAACTCCTTAATCTGAGGCAGATCGCATATGAGTTGAGAGATGCGCTGGCTCATTCTTACGAGCGTTTCAAGGTCGGCTGGCGGCTGTCCTCGTACACCCTCAAGTAGTTTACCACCTCGAATTTCAGCAAACATTTTTCGAGCCTCCACTGCACTCACTGGTGCGACGCGGAGTGCTACATCGCCAAAGACCTCCACGTAGACGCCGCCAAGACCCACAAGAACGATCGGGCCAAAGGTGGAATCCTGTTTGCCGCCCACCAGGACTTCGTGTCCCTCCGAGATCATCCTTTGCACCAAAATAGACCCGTCTTTTTCTTCAGGATCAGTTTGTCCTATCAGAGTTTTCAATCGTTCATAGGCCTTCCCCACTTCAACCTCAGACCTGAGATCAAGCAATACCCCGCCCACGTCGGACTTGTGAACAAATTGTTCGCCCATCACTTTCATGGCCACAGGAAAGCCCAATGCTGTCGCTTGAGCGGAGGCCTCTCGGGCATCATTCACTTTGGCCCAGGGGGCTACGGGAATGGAATAGCAGGAAAGAATCTGAAAAGCCTCAGCCGTGGTAAGCTGCCGGGCCTGGCGGGCCTTGGCCGCATTCAGAATAGCGAGCGGTTCTTGTTTGTCAACCGCGAAGGTTTCGGCCTCGGCAAAAGTGGAGAGTCGACGCGTGGCAAAATTCCTGGAAATGGCCAGCGCCTGTGCTGCTTCTTCTGGGTCTGTGAAAATGGGAAAGCCAGGGTGGTCACGACGGTTCAACCGCAACTCCTCGTCACTTGTTACCACGCAGAGAGCCACAGGCTTCTGAAGTTCCAGACAGGTCTCCCTGATGGTTTTCACGAGCCTCCGGCTTTCATCTTGAAAATAGACTCCGTTGTAGTTCACTACAACCAGCATCCCATCAATATTGTCACGGGCCAGGGTATCGCTAATGATCTGCTGAAACAGTTCAAAATCAAAAAGGTCACCAAGATCCATAGGGTTGTCGAGTCGAATCACCCCGGCGCGCAGCCGCTTTTCCACCATCCTGAGAAAGTCTTCTGGGAAAGGCTGGAGGACGAAGTTATGTTTGGTCGCAGCGTCGGCGGCAACGACAGCGTGACCACCTGAGCGGGAAACAACCGCCAGTCGATTGCCGCGCATGGGAGGTAGGCTATGGGCTTTAAGGGCGAGCATGGTGGAAGCCATGTCAGTGACCCGCTGAATGCCACATTGTCGAAATGCAGCATCGACAACCTCTTCCGAGGTCGAGAGAGAACCGGTGTGCGAGCGGGCGATTCGAGTGCTTGCCTCACTGGTGTTTGACTTATGCACAAGAATTGGTTTCTTGGAGCGAGAGGCTACTTCCACCAGACGACGGCCGTCGGCAATACCTTCCAGGTAAAGAAATATCGTCTCGGTACCGTTGTCTTCCAGAAAGTACTCAAGAAGGTCGTTTTCGTCAGTGTCCAATTTATTGCCGATAGAGGCAAACTTGTTAAATCCAAGATATTCAGCCGCGAGGGTGTTAAGCAAAGCCGCACCGACACCACCACTCTGGGAGATGATGGAAAAGGAGCCCAGATTGAAAGTATTGCGAAACGGCATAAAAGGGATTGCCAGACCATTTTCTTTATTGATGACACCGATACAGTTGGGGCCAATGAAGCGGATGGAATATTTCTGGGCCGCGGCCACTACCTGCTCTTCAAGGTTTCTGCGCTCTTCTCCCAATTCACTGAAACCGGCCGATTCGATCACGACCCGCTTGATGCCCTTCTGGCCGCAGGAGTCAATGATGTCAGGTAAGGTTGCTGCCGGGGTGAGGATTGCGGCAAGATCTACCTGGTCGGGTATATCAACAATGGTGGGGTAGATCTTATGACCCATGAACGAGCCACCTTTGGGACCCACGAGATAAATCCTGCCGGTGTAGTGGAACTCAATGAGATGGTAGACAATGGCGCGGGCCAGATTCGTAGGAGAGGCAGAAACGCCGACAACAGCAACACTTTCTGGATAGAAGAAATCTTTCATTGGAGTTCCTGTATTGCATTATGTAGAGGAGCACGAGTGCTGATACTAAACGTGCAAACCAATTCCTGTCAATGGCTAACAATTGAAGGACTCACCCCAAATATGTTATGGGCATATAGGCCAAAGTGGTAGGCTCGTCCACCACGAGCAATGCGCGGCATTTTATGGCAGGGTCCCTGTTGCGAGAGCACCAAATCTTCATGCTGGCTCTAGCGAGCCTGATATGCGTAAAGACAGGAGGCTTAAGTGTTCGTTGTTCTAGAGCCTCCACCATTGGCCTTTAATTTGCATTGTTTACCGTTTAACCCCGCCGGTGTTGTTGCTTGCGACTATGTGGTAACATATCTTGAAACGTTAAGACGCTTTTCATGGCGTAACAAGCACAACCATGGAGAAGTGCATGAGGAGAGCAATACATTGTAGTTGTTGGCCTCCATTCCTGGTGTTCTTGCTAATCTTTGCTGCAGTGATGGCGCCGGGCTGTCAAAGCCTCCAGAGGTTGAAGAGAAGCAGCACTGATGACCGCTGGGTATGCCCAGAATATGCCGACGTGCCACTCAGACAAGGTCGGTTCGAAGAAGCGATTGAACAGCATTTGCAGGTGATAAGCCAGGAACCTGAAAACGGGCTGGCACATTATCACCTGGGCTACGCTTACGGTCATATGGGACTCCACCCAGACGAGATTGCTGAATACCTCCGCGCGGTGGATCTCGGTATGGTGAAAGGAGATCTCTTTTACAACCTAGGCATGTCGTATATGCAGCTACAAGAATATCTCCGCGCAGAGCAAGCCTTTCTCCGGGCAGTGGAGATTGAGCCTGACTGCGGTGAAAACCATCGCGGGCTTGGTTTGGCTTACCTCAAGCAGGAGCATTACCACGAGGCCATCGTTTCGTGTCGTCGAGCCGCCACCTTAGAGCCACATGATGCGGATAGTTGGCATTGTTTGGCATTGGCTGCAGCCAAGTCGGATGAGGTCGGTGAATCGTGGTATGCGGTGAAGAAATTAGGGAAGCTGGATCCCGATTACACCCTGGATCCATTCCTTCTAAAAATCTTTCCAGCAAAGCAAAAGAGTCCAACTCCCAATAACCCCATAGAGCCTAGAGACCCCAGATAAAAGGATCTAGAATCGTAGATCCTCAAGTCAAGAAACGCCAATACACTTAGCTCCGTAAAGAGTTCTTTCCCCTTTGAGATACTGTGTCACAAGACGTCATCCCGGCCAAGTCCGCCTCCGGCGGACGCGAGCCGGGATCCAGGAAGCGTCTGATTATGTTGAGCCTTCACTGGATTCCGGATCTCGTCCGCTTTAGGCGGCCTCGTCCGGAATGACGGGCTCGGTGAATTGTGGCATGCTGTCCAAAGGGAGAAAAGATTCTTGCAGAGCTAAGGTAATAGTTGTTATAAAAATTCTCCTTGGGAGTCCCATGACCGCTGATAGCTGAAAACGGACAAAGGAGTTGCTGATGGAAATAATATTGCAGAAGGGCGATTTCACCACTGTGGAAGCGGAAGCGCTGGTTGTTTTTCACTTTGAGCATGATGACAGGTTGCTTGAGACTACGGCCGCAGTGAACGATGCTGTCGGCTCTATTATTGGTCAGGTAATAGAGGCTGGTGATTTTCGTGGAGAACACCTAGAGCACCTCCTCCTTTATAGTCAGGGCTCTCTGCCGACAAAACGGATTCTTCTTATG
>JAJDNL010000152.1 GCA_022340745.1 Deltaproteobacteria bacterium | reverse complement strand
CGAAGAGGAGTATCGCATTGAAAGGAATGTGAGAGGAGAATCGTTGTTGCCCTTCCTCCGCCAAAAGGTGAAGGTCATCGGACTCGTAAGAATCGATAAGCGCGGAAGGAAGGTTGTGAGGGTTGAAGAATATGAAGTGATCGAAGAGTGAGTCAATTGGGAAAGTATCGGCTTCTGGATCTGTATTGCGGAGGTGCGAGATGTTTTCACGGATTTGTGGAGTGATTCTGGCAGTGCTTCTGATGGCGACTCTATTGATTTTAAGGCTAGTATTTTTCTTAAGTAATGAGAAAGAAGCGGTCGAAATAGATTTAAGTGATATCGAGGGATGATAATCAGAGCATTCACCTGTGCAGTCCAAGCTATTAGACTAAGGAGTCGGAACGTGAAATTACAGAAGCTGCTCGTCCCGGTTGACTTCTCGTTGGGTTCTGAAATGGCTTTCAAATATGCCAAATTTCTTGCCAAGAAGTTCTCTGGCAGTATTCATTTGATCCATGTTGTGGACAAGAGATACGTCGAAAAGATTGCTGAGCTCAATGGTGAGCCAGAAGACGAAGTGAGTGAAAAACTGTGTTCGCTGGCAAATGAAAAACTTGATGGTTTTCTGACTCGCAATCATTCAGATGGACTAATAGCAGGCAAAAAAATAACTGTGGGAACCCCATTTCAGGCAATAGCACTGCGAGCACAAGCAATTGAGGCGGACATGATAGTCATGGGTGGACAGGGGAGAGCGGGAGAAGGCGAGATCGACGAGATTTTCTTTGGAAGTGCAGCAGAAAGGGTAGTTCGGTTACTCCCCTGTCCGGTTCTGTGCGTACCCCAGGAAGTGGCCGGTCTCGAGGATGAATCCAAGTAGAGAATGCAGTGAGCATAGAGCATAGAGTCTAAGATTAGGTCTTCATAAGACTTGGGAGAATAACCAACGGCCAGATCCTGAGTTATCCATCTAAGCGGGTATCCAAGCATATCATGTGTCCTGTTTGCAGTTAATAACGTGCCTCTTTCTTAGTAAAAGGCAGAATGATTGTGTCACTGGAGTGTCAAATTTCCGGTTAATGTTGTATGGCAACCTCTCGTGTATCCGACTCAAGCCTGACCTTCTTCTCCAATCTCAATTTTCCTACCTGACAGCTCCTGCAGTTCGTCTCCCGTGAGGGTTTCCTTTTGTAGAAGTGCTTGAGCGAAAAGTTCCAACTGTTCCCGTTTCTTGCTCAGTGCCAACCCGATCATGCCAAAATAGGAACGTCTTTCTCCTTTGTAAGATCCTGTGAGGGGATTTTCGACGGACCACGGAAGACCAAAAATCTGCGCATGAGCAACTCCAGCGGCCCTCTTTGGAAACGTTTTGTCCAGTAATATGAGAAAACAAGACCACTCGTGTAAAACACTATAGTTCCCCACAGAGGAAAGAAGAAGAGCTCCACTTCAAGCATTTCAATTACTTTCAGGAACAAGGTACCGACAATGATGTGAGCCACATAGAGACTTAGTGTCACTTGCCCTGCAGCTATGTGAGGCCTTATCCATCGGGCGTTGCTGTACTTGTCTGCCAGTATCGTGCTCAAACTGATAACTATGAGAGCCGTTCCCATAGACGAAATCATAAATAGGGGAATGGAATCCCATAATACTATTTGAAAAAGTGGGAGAAGTTTTTCAAGGACTCGCCCATGCTGGGCAGATGATAAGAGGTACATGCCCACCTTGGAGAGCGACTCGGCAATAGTAATAGCGCCAATTCCTGTCAATAGAAGCTTCTTCCTGAGTGCTCGGTCAGAGAGTTCCCGCCGACCGATCCACATGCCCATCATCACCAAAGCCATCCAGGGAATAACCGGAAAGCAGCCATTGAACAAGAAGTGACCAACTATTCCCAGTATATTGCCAATTCCTGTATTAGCAACTGTATTAAAGTCCCAGTTCTTGACAAAATCAAAACCAGTTAGAACGAGGGGCCGGGAGGCGATGGTGACAAGAGCTAGTGAGACAAGACTTCGATTGGGAAGGGTCAGCAAACAGGCTCCAATAGCAATATAGACAGCGTAGAAATGTAAGATATCTGATATGGGCGAAAGAACGAAGTTGAAGAGGCCGATCACCAAAAGAAATAACGAGCGCTTGAAAAGGGTTAAGCGCTTGACGTTGATAGCTGCTTTGTCTTCGCTCAGGTAGACGCTCTTGGACAAAAGGGAAAGACCAACGCCAGCTAAGACGACAAATGTTGCAGCTGCCCGCCCCTGAATCATCTCGATCAAATAATCCAACCAAATGGGATCAGAGCTGCCGCTTCCCAGCAACACAGAGAAATTTACCAGCAACATTCCCAAAAGAGCCACGGCACGGGCAAGGTCATATCCGACAATGCGGTTGTTTGGCGAGAGGGATTGTGCCTGCAAATCGACAGGATTTGCAGAACAGATTTTTAGCGAGGCTGAGCCCATTGCAACTCTCTCATCTGGTTGTTATAGACATTCGCCAGTCATCAAGATAAAAAAGCTCCAAAAAGCCTTGCCACGTCCCAGTGGATTGCGAAAAGCCATCGAAGATGGCGAGGTCCTCTCTTCGTGTATTGAGCACTACTCATGCCAAAAGTGTAGTATCTTGAAATCAAACAATATTTTCACCGAGGCAAACGAGCACCGGAACTGACAATTCCGAAAAATCGGGTAAGGACCTGGTTGTCTCTTTACCGCTACCTCGTTTTTACTTCTCCAACTGTCTGATTTAAATAATATTATTTGAATCGGAACTATAAATTCCTACCGATCTAGAAATATGTTATGTGAATCCTTTTTTTGAGAATTATACTGTTAATACATATAGTTAAGTGATACAGCTCATTACTGTGTGGGTCTGTCTTCAGCGCAAATCCTACCAAGATCGGAACAAGAAGTTCCGATCATCCACCCTTGATTTTCAACTAATTTTATAGATTTCAATAGCTTGTCAGCATGGCACACTGATTGCGATGCAGTCTTCAGCCACTTGAGCATTGAAGAGGTCAAAAGAAGAGCCAGACATCTTAAGGACTGGCGGGAGGTGGTGGATTGGAACTTGTGGAAGTGTTGACAACAGAAGGCAAAGTCACAACCGAATTGACCACTTTAAGAGGCCTCATTCTCCCTGTGGAGTGGGATGAAAGGGGAGCTATTCGGTCCATCGCTGTTTCCACTAACTCTGAGGAAGAGTACCTCATTGACGAGAGTCCCTTGGCAGATGAGTTGCTGGCATTCTTGCGCCTCAGAGTGAAAGTGAGAGGTTCTATGCGAGAAAAAGAAAATGGCAAGAAGTTTATTACTGTGGAAAAGTACGAAGTGCTGGAGGATTGATATCAACGGTTGAACGCGAGAGCAGTGCTGTTTTGTGGATTGCTTAATTGGTTTGCCTGGGAGGAAAATGATGAAGCTTAACAAAAACCTTATGTTAAGGGTGCTTTTTTTTTCGGTAATCTTCAGTTTGATAGGTGCACCATCCCTGCCTGCGACAACCGGAGAAGTGGAAATCGTCGGCGTTGTCTTTCTTCCAAACTCTCCTGATGTTGAGGAGATGTATCCTGTAGTTCTCGCAGGTGAAGATGGAGAAATGTACGCGATCTCAATCGATGGAAAGTGTGTAGAACTCATTGAGTATGAGAATAAGTTCGTCAAAGTGGTTGGAACAGTTGCCATAGACCAAAACGGTGGGAAGACCATCACGGTAAAGCGTTATGAGGTACTTGAGGAATGGCCTCAAGGATCGTAGCCCTTGACAGATCAGTTTTTGATGTCACAACAATGACACAAAGGAGGAAAAACGATGATGCTGAGGAAAAAGACTTTGTTGCGGGTGTTGTGTGTTCTTGCGATTGTGACTTCATTGGGAGTAGCTCCCCTGTTTGCAGCCACAGAAGAAGTCGAGATCATCGGCACCGTTTTTGGCACTGCGTGGGATGCCAACGACAATGCGACGGCGGTGATCATAGCAACTGAGGATGGGGAAGAAATCGCAGTTTCCAACTCGGGCAAAGGGACAGATCTCCTGAAACTCGAAGAGAAAAATGTGAAGGCGTCGGGCTTTATTGCCTTGGATGAACAAGGTATGAAAACGATTACGGTAAACAAATACATACTCCAAGAGTAGAACCGCCAATCACATTTTGAGTTGAACGAGCAGAGACCACAATGGCGTCTCAACGGCACGGAGAGGGAACACTTCCTTCCTCTCCGTGCCAGCAAAGATAAGATTGAAAGTCAATCGTCATGGTTGTTTTCAAAGCGAGCACAGTCTCGCCTTTTACGTTATTGATCTGTTGATCTGGATCTTGTTGCGGAGTTCACGATGGAAGAGAAGATTATCATCTGCTCTAACTGTGGCCACCCCTTTGTGTTCACCCTTGCCGAACAGGAGCGCTTTGTCGTTCTTGGTTTTACTGAGCCGAAGAGGTGTCGAGACTGTCGCAAGAACAGGCTGAAGCCGGAGCCATCGCGTCATGAGGTGAAATCGAAACATAAAAGAAGGCAACCCAGGCATCAATGGGAATCCACAGAGATTGAATGATGAGCCGAATGGTCTGTGAACCTGTGGGAAAGAGTGGGAAAAGAGGATGCGGAATCCAACCTCGTTGTTGGAGTACGAAATGAAAGAAAAAACCATAACCTGTAATCAATGTGGCAAGCCTTTTATCCTTACAGGTAGCCAGCAAGAGCGTATTTCTGCTCTCGGCTTCGACGAACCAAAACGGTGTCGGGATTGCCGGGAAAAGAAAATCACAGCTGGTCTGTCTTACCATGAAGAGAAAATGAGGCACAAAAACGTAGACCCCGAAAGGCAGTGGGAGTTCATGTACGACATCCGAAAGAAGCGAGATGCGTTGATAGTCTCAGGCAACCACTCCAAGTCCTCATTTAAGTATCTTAGACTAATCAGCATGATGGAAGATGACGACGACCAGTGAAGGTTTTTGCGACAAAAAGACTCCACACTCTTTTGACACAATGCAAAATGCCCGACAATCTGATTTGGTGCAAAGGAGAGAGAAATGACCCTTTCAGAAGAAACCAAACAAAATTGCCGTGCAATGCTCCTGGAGATGCGCCGTGACCTGCTTAGCGAAGCGAAAGCAAATCGCCAATCAAACTCTGGCAGAGATTATCTGGGCGATCTATGTGACTGGGCTGTAAGTGAGATGGAAGCCGAGTATGTCTACATGATAGGTGAACGGCTGAGGCAAAAACTTTTTCTGATCGAAGAAGCCCTCGATGCCATTGAAAATGGTGATTACGGCATCTGCGCAGAGTGTGGAGAGCCCATTGACGAAAAGCGGCTTCTTTTAATGCCATCTACTCTGTTGTGTGTTCGCTGCCAGTCCGAATTGGAACGACAGGCCAGAATGCGAGGACAGTTAGCAGCCTGAGCTATCTGCTGGAATTGAAGCTCCCTGCAGCAAGCTGCAGGGAATCTTCGACTGTAAGGAATTAATCTATTTTATAAAGTTCGCTCGCTAACCCCGCAGCAAGCTGCGGGGAATGCGCTCGCTGGTTCAGTTCATCGACAGGATGAAGAGACGAAAATAATGGTAAAAGAGTTCAGGGTCATGGCAAAAGATTTGGCTGTAGGCACGAGCACACTACCCAAAGCTGAATTGATCAAGGCAATCCAGTTGGCGGAGGGAAACTTTGACTGCTTCGGCACAGCTATGGATTACTGTGATCAGCAAGATTGTCTATTTCGAGGGGGGTGTCTGAACTAGGCAATGGTTTAATTTCTCATTTCATGGTTGGCCACGCCGTTTTTCGGGCGTGGCTTTGCTATTTTTACGCTTACACACCTTTAGGAAAAAGCATCTGTCCACCAGTCTGCCTGCTCTGGACCCTGGCCCTGCAGACTACTGAAAGGAGATTTCCAGACCGGCACATGGAGTAGTGGTGGGTTGGATGAATGTGGCACTTGCAATTTGAAGTAGTCTGTTCGCTTGGACCACCGGAATGACATTCACTAACTAGTACTCTATAATATAGAGTATGGACGATCTCACACGCATGTTTTCCAGGGTTGAAGACAAGAAACAGGACTATGTCAGATATGATTTTTCCGATGTTCAAGACAGTGCCTTGAAGACCTTCTTTGACTTGGCCCAGGAGTTCGAGACCTTGGAAGATCTCTACCGCGTCTGTGTCGCGGTACCAAAAGTCTACTTCGGGCTGGACGCCTACCTCTACACGAACGATAGCAAAAGAGACGTGCTGGTAAAAGTGTGCTCCAGCGATGAGGGTTATCTCGGTTCTCCGAGCAGGCTGCCGCCTGCCCACATCAAGCCGAGCAAGGTAGCATTCGTTGAAGATGGAGGGCTGTTTACCCCGATTTTCGGCAAGATAGCGCCAATGGATGGTGGTGCTGCCGAGAAAAAGCAAGAACTTCTTGGTATGCTGGAGGTGAATCCAGGAACTGATCTTGCCGACAGTGAAACATTTTACTTCCAGAAGCTTGCAAACCGGATTGGATATGCCCTCTACAACAGGGTATTGAAACAAAAAAACATCGAACATTTGAAGTTCATCGATTCACTCGTTGCTGATATCGAGCACAACGTGATTGTGCCAAACATGGCCTTTCGCCTCTTTCTCAGACGCCTGCACGGCAAGATTCGCAAGAACAGTGAGATTGAGAGTATGCTACGTGAGAAATGCAAGGAGATTTCTGCAGGTGGCACTCTCGACTACGACTGGCAGGAACAAATGATGGCAGAATTTCGGGAGGTGAATCGTGGTCTTGCAGAGGAGTTCGGCAACATAGAAGAGCATTTTCGCAATGTTAGTCTTTTCATTGAAAGTCTATTTCGCCGGAGTCACTTCCAAGAAGGCCAATTTATTCCACGAAAGCGTCGCTGTAACTTCAAGAACCAGATCGTTGAACCTCAGTTGGAACGATTCAGAGAACGGTTTGCCTCTCTGGGCATCGCCATAGATGATCAGCTCGGAGGAGTGCCGGATGAGTCTGTAGTGGCAGTGGTTGATGTGGGACTCATTGCCCAGGTCTATGCCAACCTTTTCTCAAATGCTCTTAAGTATACCCGGGTGGCTCAAGACGTAGACGGAGTAGAGAAAAAGTTTATTGCATACGGGCAAGAGATAGTGAGGGATTACTTCGGTTCAGGTAAAGACGGACTGAAGTTTAACGTATTTAGCACCGGCCCGCACATCCCACCAGAAGAGAGAGAACGTATTTTTGAGGATGGATACCGGGGCAGTCAGGTGCGTGGTGCGCCAGGTACCGGGCATGGATTGAGCTTCGTCAGGAGGGCAGTTGAAATCCACGAAGGTGTCGTTGGCTATGAACCTACTCCCGTTGGCAACAATTTCTATTTCATCCTGCCAAAATAGGCTTGGCCTCAATGACACAACTCGAAGGTACGTGAATGCCATCCGATAAGAGACGATCAGAGCAAGAAAAACTGGACCGGATAGTTGCTGAAGCCAGGAGCAACCGCCAGCAGCGAGAGCAAGGGTATCGGGAGCAGGCGCTCAAGATCTATCCCTGGATTTGTGCGCGATGCGGGCGTGAGTTTCAAGGCAAGAAACTCCGTGAGCTCACGGTCCATCATAAGGACCACAACCACGACAACAATCCGCCCGACGGGAGCAACTGGGAGCTGCTGTGTCTTTACTGTCACGACAACGAGCATTCGCGATATCTGGTTGAGGAGTGGTATGAAGAGGCGACGCCGAATGGCGAGCAGGAGCCACCTGCGACCCATAAGCCCTTCGCCGATCTCAAGACCTTATTGAAAGATGAAAAGTAGCTGATCAATTTCAATGTCGGCAAAAGCCCACGAACGAGATGTATCCTTCCGGGCTGGTTCAAACTGAGAAGATGCGGAGTCCCTGGCTCCGTTTTTTTATTTCAGCACTCCATACTAGCCCGGATATTTCATGAATAACTTGCTGCGACCACAGATATGGCCGTCCTTCCTGGCGTCCTCTGGTGTCGGCCCCTGCGATGTACCGTTCAGGTACGCCTCGGAACCAATCCCGCGGTCCCGCGGGACGAGTTGCCTGGTGGCCCGCACATCTTTGCGGTCTCGCGACAGCAATTGAAGTTCCCTGCAGTAAGACCTGTCGACGAGACTTGTCGACGAGACCTGTCGACGAGCTCAAGTCGTGTCGCTCAGGTCGAGTCGCTGCAGGGAATCTTCGAAATGTAAGGTACTCTTACCATTTCATTGTAGTTCGCTCGCTAACCCCGTCCCGCTCGAGAAGCGGGACCAGGGGACTGCGCTCGCTGCAGCATTTTCATGAAACATCCGGGCTAGGCATACTGATTGCAACTTTGCCAAGCAGAAGCGTTTAGCTTCAGTCTGTTTCCTTGCCTCGGAACAAGGAGGAAAGTAGCGATGAAGCTATCACTCATTCTGCTCTCATGGTTCATCATCT
>JAJDNL010000139.1 GCA_022340745.1 Deltaproteobacteria bacterium | reverse complement strand
ATCGAGGAAGAGTTGGCTGGCAGGCCGGTCATAGCCCAGGCCGACTATGTGATACCTTTCGAGACGATCAGCAGGGACTCAGGCGACGTGGTGGGGGGCAAGCTAGGCAACTTGGCCGAGGTGGGTAATATCCTGGGACTGCCCGTACCGGGGGGCTTCGTTATTACCACAACGGCCTTCAAGGCCTTTATGGAACACAACAACATTTGGGACAGGGTTAGAGAGGAGCCACTTGCCGGTGAGGCCGGCAAGGAGGTGGGCGCGCTCATCGCCCAGGGTTCCTTGCCTGCTGATCTTAACCGAGCCTTGCAAAAAAGTACTGAACAATTGCAGCTAAAGGCGGGCGATAAGAAGTTATTTCTGGCGGTAAGAAGCAGCGCCTGGGGTGAAGACAGCATTCATACCTTCGCCGGTCAATTCAAATCCTACCTGAACCAGCCGGTTGAAAAACTCGTGATGAGCTATAAAGAGGTGATCGGCAGCGCTTACTCCCCCTCGGCCATAGAGTACAGGGCAAGCAAAGGTATTTCCGAAGACGAGGTGGCCATGGCGGTAGGGTGCCAGGCGACTATCGACGCCAAGGTAAGTGGTGTGCTCTACACCCTGGATCCAACCACGCCGGAGCGTGAGGCTATGGTAATAAACGCGGTCTGGGGGCTTGGAGCACCCCTGGTATCAGGTCAGGTGCCCGGGGACCGTTATCTGCTCAACCGCACCCCGCCGCATGAGGTCGAAGGTCTCAATGTGCGGCACAAACGTTCCATGCTCTCTCCCAGGGAGGATGGCGGCACCGAGCAACGGTCGGTTCCCGAAGAGTTGCAGATGAAGCCTTGTCTCGAGAGGGAAGAAATGCTTCGTCTGGCCGAAATTGCCCTGGTTATCGAAAGGTACTTCAAGAAGCCCCAGGACATCGAGTGGGCTCTGGACACAACAAACCAATTCATTATACTCCAGACCAGGCCCCTCAACCTCAAGACTCAGATGGCCAACTTGGTCTGCAACCTCACCGAAACCGTTCAGGAATATCCGGTGATATTTAGAGGGCAAGGAGACATCGCCCAGCGTGGGGTCGGAGCGGGGCAGGTAGTCATTGTAAAGGATGACGAAGACATGGAGGATTTTCCTGCGGGTGCCATCCTGGTTAGCAGGTATACTTCACCCCGCCTGGCCAAAGTCGTACCCAAGGCCAGCGGCATTGTGACCGATGTTGGTTCGCCCACCGGTCACATGGCCACCATCGCCCGGGAGTTCCGAGTGCCTACCATAGTCAATATAGGAGAGGCCACAAAGATCCTGAGACCGGGGCAGGAAATCACCGTGGATGCAGAGGAAAACGTGGTATATGACGGCAGGGTGAAAGAGCTCTGCTATTATGAATTTACCGAAGAACCCTTTGAAGAGAGCTACGAATATCGGCTGATCTCGCGAGTGCTCAAGAAAATAGCCCCCCTCAACCTGCTGAACCCTCACGAGAAGAATTTCGCTCCTGAGGGTTGTAGGACTTTTCACGACATCACCAGGTTTGTCCATGAGAAGGCGGTGGAGGAGTTGCTCGACCTGGAATTTCACGAAAGGTATCTGGGGGCACCTGCAAAGAAACTTAAACTCTCCATTCCCTTGGGGCTGGTGGTCATTGATATGGGAGGTGGCCTAGAGGAGTCCGCTGAAGGTTCTGAGGTGGAGCCGGACCAGGTGGTCTCGCTTCCCTTGAAAGCAACGCTGGATGGAATAATGACCCCTGGGATGTGGAGCACAGAGCCGGTGTCGGTGGACTTGGGTTCCTTTATGTCAAGTCTTACCCGTACCTTCTCCTCAAGCCTGGCTACGCCAAAATATCTAGGGCAAAATCTGGCGATGATCAGTAAAGAATATATGAACTTGAGTCTGCGCTTGGGCTACCATTTTAACATCATCGACGCCTACATAAGCGATGAGATTAACGACAATTATGCCTATTTTCGCTTTTTGGGGGGAGTAACCGACCTGCAGCGCCGCTCTCGCAGGGCGAGGCTTTTGGCTGAACTTTTGGAAGCGCATGACTTCCGGGTGGATGTGAGGGGAGATCTGGTGGTGGGCCGGATAAAGAAGTTGGACGCGCCTAGGATGGTCAAGAAGATGAAAATCCTGGGCCATCTCGTTGCCTTCACCAGGCAGCTTGATATAACAATGGTAAGTGATGCAGAGGTTGAAAGCAGCAAAGAAAATTTCGATCGGTTGACGGCAGGAGCAATCCCGGAAAGGAACTGAAGGGAGGTCCCATGAGTGAAGACAGAAAAACACAGGTTCTCATTTTGGACGATGAGCCCATAGTGTGGAAGAGGTTGAAACCGGCAATGGAAAAAGCGGGATATGAGGTGGAGGCTTTTTCTCAGAGCAGCCATGCCATGAGGCGGGTGCAGGAAAAGGAGTTTGATATAGTGGTGACCGACCTCAAAATGGAAGGGATTGATGGAATGGCATTCATGACAGAGGTCAAGAAGCGCTCACCCAGGACTGAGGTTATTGTCATAACCGGATTTGCCACCATGGAGACCGCCAAAGAATCCTTCCAGAAGGGTGTTTTCGACTTTCTGGCCAAGCCATTCAAGAGAGGTGAATTACTGGAGATCGTCAAAAAAGCAGAAGCTAAAGTGCGTCAGTGAGGAGAGATAGAATAAGGAGTTAAGCCATGATCAAAGTACTTGTCCCCGTTGAAGCAGATCTAGCATCAAGCATCGCTCTCCGGTATGTGTGCCAGATTGCCAAGCTGATCGAAACGGAGATTCTGACCATCAATGTAAGGGCGTCCTCGTCTGAAGAATACCCGGTAGGCACGGGCTGGGTCCGTCATACCTGGGAGAAAACAATGATACGGGAGGCAGAAGACGATGTGCGTCAATTGATCCGGGCTGAAAGGGCCAACTGCCCCACCCTGGGGGAGCCGATGGTCGTGCTCGGAGACAGGGATGACGAGATACTCAAAGAGCTCCAGTCCGGCTCCTATAGCCTCTTTTTGGAAGGCACCATTCCGACTTTCAGCTCCTCCTACTTTACCAAAAGGCTTCAGTCCCCCCTTTATCACAGTATGCCGTGCCCGTTTATAATGGTTAAAAATTTGATGCCACTCACCAGAGCGCTGCTGGTTTTGAGCGATGGCGTGGATGGGCGCAGGCTGATCCAGACTTTTACAGATACCTTCAAAAAAGCGGTTCTGCCCATTGATCTCTTCTACCTGAAGTTTCAAGAGAAAAAAGACGAGGGACCGGAGAAAGAAAAGTTGAAGGATGCAATGGACCTTCTCGAGCAGCAGGGATGGGTGGCGGAAAAGAGCGACGTACTATATGGGAGCCCGCACGAGCTGGCCGAGCGTCTCGAAGAATACGGTCTGCTGGCGACGGTTTTGGGCCGCAGTCTGAAGAAGGGAAGCCCTTTGCAAGAGTTCTTGGTGGCCACTTTGTCACCAATACTCCTTTTTTGGCAATAACCCCAATAGAGCGAGAGAGAGACTAAAATGAGGATACTTTGCGCCGTAGATGAAAACTCCTATAGTGAATATGCTATCAGAGAGACGGCTCGACTGGCCATTAACACCTGGGCAAATGTCACCATTTTGGCAGTACACCACGATACCGCTCTCATGACAAGGGCTGCCGCCCGTGATCTAGATCTGGTTGAGACCTTGCGCCGCTATCGGGAGCTGTTTCTCACCCATTTCCAGGAATCCGGTTCGCCTTATGACACCAAGCGCTGTGGCTACGAGTTGATAATGTTGGCGAACGGAGTGTGGGAGGATTTGTATCTTTGTCGAAGCAGCATGAAAGAACTAAAGGTGCGGCTGAGAGCGGGCAATATGAGCAAATCAATCCTGGCGGAGGCGAAGAAAGACGCCAGCGACCTCATCGTCTTAGGCTGCGATCATGACAAAGGCTGTACCTGGAAACATGAGGCGGCTCTTCCAAAAAAAGTGGTAAACGGCGCCAACTGTTCTGCCCTGGTGGTGACTGCCAGAAAGAAGATAAAGGAGATCCTCTGCTGCCTTGATCAGGAGAGTGTAAGCCAGGAAACTCTGGAGATGGTCAACCAGATGGTGACCATCCACAAGGCCAGGCTGAAGATCGTGGGTTTAAGCAAGGGCAAGGAACTGAAGCCGGATGTGGACAAGAGCATGCAGTTCATCCTGGATTACTATCTGGCGCGGGAGATTACCCCGAGCATAAGCATTGTTGATACCTCAGAGCTGGAAAGCTTTTTGGCTCAAGAAAGTGAACAGGCGTTGATCGCCCTGGTAATGGGGAAAAAGTCTCTCTTGTCCAAGACCCTTTCCAAGAAAAAAGTGGACAAGCTGGTGGAAGCAAGCCGCAGTTCCGTCTTAATCCTCCGTTAAGATCCGCGGCCTGGCAGAAACGGGGGAAGTGTTAATCACAGAGAGCACGGAGCTCACAGAAAAAAGCAACGTAACTACATTATTCAGCATCGAAAATCTGGTCCCAAGGGCCAGATCAGATCGCATAGAGCATAGGGCATGGCGCATAGCGTACAAATAGAGGAAGCTTTGAACTCCACAGTTTTTCACTTTGCGCTCTGCCCTTAGCGCTTTGCGACGTAAGGCATAAGACGCAAGGCAAAAGGAGAGAATGAGTTTTCTTTTGTTGTTTTTTTACCTTGTGCCCTGTACCTTAGACCTTGAGCCGTTCCCTTTGTGGCAGCTCAAATCCCCTTTGGGCCAGGATTCATTACTCGTCCCTTCCATCGTCCTCCCCGATAGCAGGCCTTGCTAACTTCCGGCTAAATCGTTACATCTTGCAACGTATAGGTTCTTTCGTGCAATAATCAGTAACGTATTGATATAATGACGTAATCCTTTTTATGTCCTCATTATGTTGCATTATGTAACATCTGGCAACTGCAAGCTCTTGACTGTATAATCACCTTATAATCAAATGATTACAGTAACATGGATGCAAATTCTCTTCCATGGCATGGTTGTTGAAATAATAGGAGGCAAAGAGCGGTGTAAAGGATGAGAACAATTTCAAAATAAGAGGAGTATGGCTATGGGAATCAGAGAAAAACTCGAAAAGATCATGTTGGCTATTACCTTCGCTGAGGCGGGGGAGCACGATACGGCCAGAGAGTTTTTGAGAGAGGAAAAACGATCGCGCAAACAAAAGCGCCCACGACAGCGACCTAGACCGGAGATGCGTGCCCCATCGGCAGACCGTTAAATGGTCATCGTTGGATTTACAGAAAGGGAGGTATCCGTTCATGTTGCAAAAATTGAAGAAAAAGATTCTCAAAAAGAAGACGGCTGACGACAACGAGGTGGCGGTGGAGAGCCGCAAGGGTGAGACCCTCAGAGAGAAGATCGAGAGTTACACCGAGGCGGTCACCTTTGCCGAAGCCGGTCTCCAGGAGCAGGCCCAGGAGATCATGCGAGCGGAACTGGCTGAAGCGGCCAAAGTCCTGGTGGTGGGTTACGAAGACACCTTCTCCAAACCACTGGTGGACTATGCCGTGGGATTTGCCGAGCGCATGGGCTATGAGATCGTCGCCCTCAATATCAGTCATGTCCGGACTGAGTCAACCACTATCGGGCCTTTCTGCGACATGCTCTGCGAGCAATTCAACAACAAGTGTCAAGAAGGGGTTCAGACGCTTTGCACTCTATGTGAAGAGAAAGGCATCCCCTTCACGCACCTGGTCAAGTTCGGTGAGATCGATGATTGCATTAAAGAAGCCCACGAGGAGATACGGAGAGTAGAATTCGTCATCACTGAACCAGAGAGTTGCCCCGAAGAGGGAAGAGTTGCCATCCCCGTGTTCTGTATGGTCCGCTAGATCTTAGCTCAGTGTAAGTTAAGTGAATCAAATGGGGGGATTGTGCGAGGGAGGAATGTATGGACGCTCATTTCATTTTCGGTCTGGTATTGATTCTGTTCACCCTTGGTCTTTGCTACTATTTCAGAAACGAAAACAAGAAAAAATAGGGAGCGCCACTGGTAGCCGCTCCCTTTCCTTTATCCGTTAACGAAGCCTTGTGCTTTACTGGACCCCGTAGAAAAAGTACATCACAGTGAGCATGACCACAAGGAAAATGCCGGTCATCACTGCACCTGCCTTGGCGTAGTCCACAGTGCGGTAGCCACCGGGCCTCATGATCAGGGCATTTACCTGATGGGTGGGAAGAACAAAGGTGTTGGAGGCGGAAAGACCCACCACCAGCGCCGCCATTCTTGGATCTCCGCCCGCCATGATAGCCATGTTCATGCAGAGAGGCACCAGGAGGACCGTAGCGCCCACATTGGAGATCACCAGAGTAAAGAAAGAAGTCATGATCCCGATAACGGCTAGGAGAACAATGGGCTGCACCTCACCGATAATCTGCAGCACTGCTTTGGCAATGAAAGCGGCGGTGCCGGTCTGCTCAAAGGCGACTCCCAGGGGAATGAGCCCGCCCAGGAGAAAGACCGTCATCCAGTCCACCGAATGATAGGCCTCGTCCACCGACAGCACCCCGGTGATGATCATTCCCAGCGCCCCTGACATCAGGGCCACAGAAAGTTGCATTTTAAAGAAAATAATCTGAGCCAGGGCCACGGCCAGCCACAATACCGCCAGTTTGGCCTTCTCCGGCCGTAAGATTTCACCTTCCAGGGGCGAGGAAAAGGTCAGGGCCCGGGGCTGCGGCTGGTTTCTCAGCCGGTGAAACCGGTCCCACGGACCCTGAAGCAAAATAGCGTCACCCATTTCCAAAACTACATGCTTTATTCCCGAGTAGTAGATCCGATCCCCAGTGTGTACCGCAATGGGGTTTACCCGGTATTGATCCTGAAAGCCGGCTTCGCTCAAGGTTTTTCCCACCAGCTCTGAGCGGGGCGAAACCACGGTTTCTACCAGGCCGGCGTTGGTGCGGGCGAATTCATCAGCAAAAAACTCCAGCCCCTCCTTTAGTTCCCAACCTGTATGTTCGGCCAGCTTTCTAATGTTAATCTCTCTGCCCATGACCACCAGGTCATCACCTGCCGCCACGGCATCAGTCCGCCGTGGTACCAACCTCTTCTGGCCCGTGGCTGCATTGCCTATTGCCACCACAGAGACCAGAAAGTCCTGGCGGATGGCTAGCTCCTCCAGAGTTTTTGGTCCCTCGAAGGTGTCCGGGACGTGGAGTTCAAAGGCTTGTTCCAATGCGGGATAGTCGCTCAGAAGCATGGCGGTTACGCCTCGGTCCGCTTCCCCTTTGCCGGCTGGTAGAATAAACTTGCCCAGAATCATGAAATAGATAATGGCACTGGCGACCAGGCAAACGCCGATAGGTGTCTGGGTGAAGAGACCGAAAGGCTCAAGCTTCTTTCCCCCAAGAACCATGAGGTCGTTGAGAAGGATCGTGGGGCTGGCTCCTACGAGGGTCATGGTGCCGCCGATGATGGCACAAAAACCCATGGGCATGAGCAGTCTGGAAATGGGGATGTCGAGCCGTTTGGAAATCCTTTGAGTGGCGGGAAGAAAAAGGGCCGCTGCACCGATATTCTGCATCATGCTAGATATAAACGCCACGGTTCCGGAGATCAGGGCCATTATCCGTTTTTCACTGCGGCCGCCCAACTTAACGATGGGGCCGGCCACCTTGTTCATTACTCCGGTTTTGTCCAAACCCGCACCAATGATGATCACCGCGATGATGGAGACCACGGCATTACTACTGAGCCCAATGAAGGCCTGTTTGGGTGTGACCAGCCCTATGAGGGGCAGAAGCACCATCATCATGATGCCCACCACGTCCACCCGAACCCACTCGAAGACGAAGAGAATAACAGCGAACGCGAGAACAATCAGCGTCATAACCATGTCAGCGGTCATCCTGGGTGCTCCTTCCTGTTCTGGCCAACTGTATGGCGTGATAAATGAGTTTCTGGGCCGTATACGGAGTGGTGATTCTGCCCGGGGAGGCCGGGTTGCTCGTCTGTAAGTGATTTTCCTCTGTTAAATCCTGTAGTCAGATGAGACGACAGTTTCTCCGGAGTCAGCAACCCGACCCAATGTAGCAAAAATCGGGACTAAGTGCAAGTTTTAACAAGCTCAAAATATGCTATACTGCCGTGGTGGATACCTGATCGCTAATCGGCCCAAATCCTGCAAATCATTTCCCTGCCGAAAGACTTTCGGCTCGGCTGCACAAGGAGCAGGCATGGCATTGTTCAGAAAACCAGAAGAAAAACAACAAACTGATGAACTTGAACTGCTGCGGCAGGAGATAATCCGGGCCAAAATGCCATCCTCCGTAGAGGGCCATGCTCTCAAGGAGCTGGATAAGCTGGAAAAAACTCCTCCGGAAGCGACTGAATACGCCATCGGCATCCATTACCTGGAGTACTTGGTAACACTTCCATGGTATGTGCTTACCGATGACAACCTCGATCTCGGACACGCTGAAGCTATACTGAATCACGAACATGCTGGCCTACACCAAGTGAAAGAGCGTATTCTCGAATACCTTGCCGTGAGGACTCTGAAGATAAAACGACCTTTCAACCTTTTGCTGGTGGACGACGAGGAAATTGCCCGCAGCAACCTGGAACATATCCTGAACAAGGAAGGTCATCAGGTGGCCACTGCCGCAGACGGCGCCGAAGCTTTGAGGCAGATGAATTCCGCTCAGTTTGACCTGGTGCTCACTGACCTTCGCATGGCAAAGCTCGGAGGCATGGAGCTGTTGGAAGAGATCAAGCGAGATCATCCAAACGTTGAAGTGATCATTATCACCGGTTACGCCACCGTGGACTCGGCAGTGGAAGCGTTACAGAAGGGCGCTTATCATTACCTGGCTAAACCGCTAAAAATCGATGAAGTGCGCAGCACCGTTGGCAAGGCCTTGGCCAAAAAGAAGAGGGAACATAAGCCTCGGGGTCCGGTGCTTTGTTTCGTGGGGCCACCGGGTACTGGAAAGACCTCACTCGGGAGGTCAATAGCCTCCGCCCTCGGCAGAAAATTCATCCGTCTCTCTTTTGGCGGCATGAAGGATGAAGCTGAAATTAGGGGACATAGGCGAAGCTACGCCGGTGCCATGCCGGGTCGCATCATCGATGCCATCCGGCGGACCGGCAGCAGAAACCCTGTTTTTATGCTCGATGAGATCGACAAAGTAGGCCAGGACTTTCGGGGCGACCCGGCCTCCGCCCTGCTGGAGGTCCTGGATCCGGAACAAAATGAGAAGTTCTTAGACTATTACCTCGACGTGCCCTTCGATCTATCCAGTGTTATGTTCATTGCCACAGCCAATCTGGTGGATCCCATCCCGCGGCCACTATTGGACAGGATGGAAGTGTTGGCCTTACCGGGCTATACCGACGAGGAAAAAGTGCGCATTGCCCAGGACTTTCTCATTCCAAGGCAGGTTGAGACTGCTGGTCTTTCACCGTACAAGTCTGAATTTACCAGGGAGGCGATAGTCAAAATCGTCAGAGAACACACGCGCGAGGCAGGGTTGCGCAATCTGGAGCGGGAAATCGGCTCGATTTGCCGGAAGATCGCCCGGGCGATCCTGAAAGAGGACGGAAAGCCGAAGTCTTTTATAGTCACTCCCGTGGAGGTAGAAAGATATCTGGGACCGCGGAAGTTTCACCATGAGGTGGCAGAGGCCAAGGATCGGGTCGGGGTGGCCACTGGCCTGGTTTGGACCGAAACCGGCGGGTCTATTATCTTTGTTGAGGCCACCAGAATGAAGGGGACCAAGGGATTGATCCTCACCGGTTCCCTGGGCGAAGTGATGCAGGAGTCGGCGCAAGCTGCCTTGAGTTACATCCGCAGCAATGCAGTAACATTTGGAATTGACCCAGATTTTTTCTCAGAGCATGACATCCACATCCATGTTCCTGCCGGCGCCATTCCCAAGGACGGGCCTTCCGCAGGTCTTACTATTGCCGTCGCCCTGATTTCTCTTCTCAGTGGCAGAGCCGCAGGCAGGGATGTCGCCGTTACTGGCGAACTGACGCTTAATGGTAGGATTCTGCCGGTGGGCGGGGTCAGGGAGAAAATTTTAGGAGCCCGATGGGCAGGGGTGAAGGTGGTGATCTTGCCAGAGAAGAATCGGGTCGACCTGGAAAACCTCGACCAGGAGATCCGCGGCAACCTACAAGTTGTTCTCTGCAGCAGTGTCGAAGAGGTAACCGATCTCGTCCTAAGATAGACAGCTCAGTCCCTCTCTTACGACTCATCCTCAGAGCCGTCGGTCAGGCCCCAACGTTTGAGTTTCCGCCAAAGGGAGACTCGATCGATATCAAGTATTTCAGCGGCCCTCGTCTTGTTTCCATTCACCTGTTTCAGCACCCAGAGGATGTACTCACATTCGTTTTCCTCCAAGCTTGGCAGTTTTTGACCCGGGTGCCTTTGGACTTTGAAGCTATAATACCCCAGCTCCTGGGGTAGGTGTTTCGGATAAATTACCGAGTCATTACAGAGAGCAACCGCCCGCTCGACGATATTTTCCAGTTCCCGGATATTACCTGGGTATTGGTAATTTATCAGAATTGCCATGGCCTCATCCGAGAAGTCTTCAATAACCTTGTCCTGGGCCTCGGAGTAACGTTTCAAGAAGTGATGTGCCAGCAGCGGCACGTCATCCCTGCGCTCCACCAGAGGAGGAAGGTGGAGACTGACCACGTTGAGACGGTAGAAAAGGTCCTTGCGAAATCCACCCCTTTGCACCTCTTTGGTCAAATCTTTGTTGGTGGCGGCGACGATACGTATGTCAACGCTGATTGGTTGAGTGGAGCCGACGCGAAGCAAAGACCTCTCCTCGATTGCCCGGAGGAGCGTCACCTGCATCGAGGAGGGCATCTCACCGATCTCATCGAGAAAGACCGTTCCTTTATCTGCTGCCTCCAGGAGGCCGATTTTGGTAGTGCTGGCTCCAGTGAAGGCATCCTTCTCGTGGCCGAAAAGTTCGTTAGCGAGAAGCTCTTCATTAAAAGCCCCGCAGTTGAAAGCGAGAAAACGCTCCTCGGCTCGGCCACTCTGGGAATGAATAGCCCGGGCGATCAGTTCCTTGCCGGTGCCGGTTTCTCCAAAAATAAGAACATTGCAGTCAGTGGGAGCGATCTGATTCACCATCTCGACGAGCTCTTGCATCTTCCGGCTCTTGCCGATGATGAACGGCACTCCCACTCGCCTACGATAATCCTGTTTGAGAAGCTGAAGCTCGTCTTTGAGCCTCTTTTTTTCCAGGGCTCTTTTCACGATCAGCCGTACTTCATCTATTTTGTAAGGTTTGGGTATGTAATGGTAGGCTCCCTTTTGCATGGCTTCAATGGCGGTGGCCACTGTGGCGTATGCGGTGAGCATAATGACCTCGGTATCCGGATGCTGCTCCTTGGTTTTGGCCAGAACCTCCATGCCATCCACCTGTTTCATTCTCAGGTCGGTCAACACCAGATCAAATTCAGTGTTGGCCATTTTCTTCAAGGCGTCGACTCCGCTATCCACTGCGGTCACCTCATATCCCTCTTTGCCAAGGATATGTTCCAGGTTCTCTCTGGCAATGGGCTCGTCATCGACAACGAGAATACTATTCCACTTCATCACACCTGGTCTCCGGCATCGGGTTGAAACTCAAGCGGCAGTCTGATGGTGAAAACACTTCCTTCTCCCACCTTGCTCTTCACGGTCAGGGAGCCCCCGTGTCGTTCAATAACCCCGTGCGCCACAGACAAACCCAGACCGGTGCCATAACCCACCTCCTTGGTGGTAAAGAACGGATCGAAGATCTGCGACCTATGTTCGGCGGGTATTCCACAACCGGTATCCGCAACCTGGATCTCCACCTGATCCCCATCAGGGAGTCTACGCGCGGTGATGGTGATTTTGCCGGTACCGTCCGGCATGGCTTGGGCCGAGTTCAACAGCAGGTTTAGGAGAACTTCTTGAAGTTTTTGGGCGTCCGCATAGATGTCCAGCTCTTCCGGAACCTCACTGGTAATTTCCACACCCGCAGCCAACTGGCTTGAGACCAGTCTGATGGTCCGGAGGGCAAGATTTTCCACGTTGATCCAGTCGAGCTGGAATTCCCGTTCGCGCGAGAACTCCAGCAATCCCTTGACAATATCACGAGCCCTATCCACCTCTTGATCAATGTTATTGAGCAGTTTCTTAGTGTAGTCTTCGCTGCCGTCATTGATTTCTTCCATCAAGATCTGGCAGGAAGTAGAGATGTTATTGAGTGGATTGTTGAGCTGGTGGGCAATTCCGGAGGTAAGAATGCCCAAGGAGGATAGCTTCTGTGCCTGCAGCAGCTGATCTTGCCGTTTTTCCAACTCGGTGATCATTTTGTTAAACGCTTCCACCACAGATTGGGTTTCATCCCTGGTTTGCACCACCGGCAACGGTTTGAAATCGCCCAGGGCGATCCGCTGGGTGGTCTTCTCGATAATCGTGAGGGGCCTGACAATTTTCCGACTTACCAGCACAATCAGAAACACACCGAGAAACAAGAGAATAAAAGCGAAGAAGAGAAGCTTGGTCTTGAGGGATTTGACAATTTGCTGTACCCGGGTGTGCTCGAAGTCGGATAATCGCAAAGACAGGTCAAGGAGATCTTTGCCAACTTGTCTGATCTCAGATTCGATCTGGTCTCTCGGTCGCGAGCTTGGAGTGTGCTTCTCACCTTCGGCCACAAGCTCCCTCAGAAGCTGACCATAACGCTCCATCTCGCTCTCGAGTCTTTCCAGATAGGTAAGGCCCTTTAATCCCATGACGTCAGGGTGTATGCGCAGATATACCTTCTTCCCTCTTTCCACGAGGGCAAGCGCTTCTTCATAATTTTCTCTTTCTCCGTAGAGAAGGAAATTCTTTTCATAACGCCTGGCTTCCAAGAGGGTATCGTGGAGTTCGTGGCCTCTAACCACAAAGACAAATTTGCGCTCAATTGTTACAAGGTTGCGGTAGGCAATGATGCCCACACCCACAAAGGCAACAATGGAAAGGGCAAAGCCAAGGATGACCTTTTCTCGAATGGAGAAATGTGTACCGGAAAAAAGTTTCGCCATAATACCTGTGCCCTGGTTCCTTCCAATCAGTCCGGCTTCATAATAGTGTACATGAGCCCAAATGGCAAACGGTGGATTGCTGTAACGGCGCAATGTCGGCAGTTGCTTGTATGAAAAAATTACCCGTTGATTTCAACAGTGTGCGCCCAGCCGGCCCCGGAATTCTCTCACTCAATTTTACCCATTTCTAACCATACCAGTTTTGGATAAAAAGTTATGTCGTCCATACAATTATTGGATTGCCATGGGAAATTGGAGCACCGTTTTGCTGCTTGTCCGTGCCGCGCTGGAGGACATCTTCGGCGGTATATGATCAAGTCAATTTTGAGCTTGTTAAAACTTGCACTTAGTCCCAGGTTCTGATAAATTAGCCTGGATTTGCTCCCAGGGGAAAAAGAGCGAATCCACCATAAAAAAGCCAAGGTGAAGGTCCGGCTGCTGTGACTGGCAAAGCTTCCCCGGAATGATTATTTTCCCCTATACCGTAAAAACTAGTTGCTGGTGTTACCAAGCCTTATCGGGCCAGCGGTAGACGTACATGAGCTTTAAAAGTCAGAGAAAAGGGGGTTGTATGAAGGTTCTCGTCGCGGTTGACCGAGACCTGGAGTCACGTCTGGCACTTCGGTACGCCTGTCACCTGCTGGAACACTTTGATGCCGAGGTGGACGCCATCCACGTAAAGAAGGATGTGGGGAAAATCATTCTTGAAGACTTTGACGTGCCATTTCTGAAAAAGGATCACCAAAAGAAAATAGATGAGCAAGCCAAAGAGGTCGAGGCGGCCATTATTGACGCCTGTGAGATATGCCTCGAGGGGAAGGTCCCTTGTGAACCCAGGATACTGGTGGGGAATGCAGCGGAGGTGATCCTCAGGGAAGCCAGAGATAAAGACGTCGACCTAATCGTTCTCGGCTGTCATCGCTCCTCAGCTCTTAGGGAGATGCTTTTGGGTCAGGTCCACACCCAAGTGATCAACCACGCCGACCGGCCGGTGCTGATCGTGCGTGAACTGCGAAACATAACAGAGGTGTTGGTGGCCTACTCTGGCTCTTCTTGTGACGAAGCAGCTCTTCATTTCATTAGTCCTATGCTGCTGGGGAAAAAGCCCAAAATAACCCTCATGCACGTTCGCGACACTGACGATCATGAAAGCCAAGAGTTTGCCGACGCCTGTGCTCTCAAGGGCGAATCCACCCTGAAGAAGCTCAAGCACCTGCCGGAGACCAAATTGATTGCAGGCAACGTGGTGGAGGAAGTGGTAAGGGAGATAACCCTGAGCGCCTGCGATCTCGTGGTTCTCGGAGCACAGGGATTGGACAAATCGGGTCGTTTCAATATCCTGAGTGAGAAGTCACTGCAAATTATTCGACGCACTACCCGGCCTGTACTCCTGTACCGGCCAAAAGGGTAAATTTCATCCGGGCAGAGGGAAACACCCTCTGCCGTTGATGTTCCCGCCGAATAGCACTGAGTCTGAAGAAGAGTTTTATCTTGACAGAATGGTGAGGGATTGCTAGCTTAAATGCGACTTTGTTACAAAATGCACATACTCTTTTTTCACATATCTCTGGCAAGTCCTGTCCGCTTTGCTTGATCCATATTTATTGGGGTTCGTCCATGCTTAGACACGGTTGCAGAGCGCTCACGGTTAAGACGGTTTTTCTGTTCTTATGGTTAGTATCATCACCTGCATGGGCAACAGCAGAAGCGTCGGCTATAGAGGGTTCACAACGTCCCTGGTGGTTCTGGCCCATTATTCTCTTTTTCTTCTGCTTTGCCCTGGGGATCCTGGCAGTGTTGGCCGGTGTTGGCGGCGGGGTGCTTTATGTGCCCTTGGTGAGCGGCTTCTTTCCATTTCATCTTGACTTTGTCAGGGGGACCGGACTGCTGGTGGCTCTGGCAGGGGCTCTGGCAGCAGGGCCGGGTTTGCTCAAAAGAAACTTTGCCAATCTTCGTCTGGCTCTGCCGGTTGCCCTCATTGCCTCCAGTTGCGCCATTGTTGGTGCCCTTCTGGGTCTGGCTCTTCCCACCAACATCATCCAGATTGCCTTAGGAGCGACCATCATTTTCATCGCGCTCCTGATCACCTTTTCCAAGAACGTGGAGCGGCCGGTGGTGGAAAAACAAGATGGCATAGGGGGAGCTTTGAAAATGGCCGGTGCTTATCTGGAGCCGTCCACCGGAGAAATCATCGAGTGGAAAACCCACCGCACCCTGCCAGGTTTGCTGCTTTTTATCGTCATCGGCGTCATGGCCGGCATGTTCGGCCTGGGCGCGGGGTGGGCCAATGTTCCGGTGCTCAATTTACTCATGGGAGCACCCCTGAAGCTTTCGGTGGGAACCAGCAAGTTTTTGCTCTCCATCACCGATACCTCGGCGGCCTGGATCTATCTCAACCAGGGCTGCGTCATTCCCCTGATGGCGGTGCCTTCCATCGTCGGACTTATGCTGGGATCTTTCGTGGGGGTGAGAATCCTGGCGGTAGCCAAACCAAAGGTCATCCGCTACATTGTCATTGTTGTGCTCCTGTTCGCAGGAGGCAAGGCACTAATGAAAGGCCTTGGCATTTGAAATGTGTGAGGTGAAAAAATGACATTTGAGGCACCAAAAGCCCCAGCCGAACAGATAACCTATGCCAACCTGCTTTTTTATGGCAGCTGGGGCGCCATAGCCATATTGATGGTTACCTTCTTCCTCTATGTAACTGGAGTTTTTGAAAGTTACATACCGATAAACGAGGTGTCGCAATACTGGTCCATGCCGGTGAGCCAGTATGTGCACGAGGCCAACATCCCCATAGGGTGGGGATGGGCTGCCCTGCTGGGAAAAGGCGACTTTCTAAATTTTATCGGCATTGTCCTGCTGGCGGGAATGACGATAGTCTGCTTCCTAGTCATTCTACCTTACTACGTTAAACAGAAAGATATCGCCTTCGTAGTGCTCGTCATCCTGGAAGTCTTGGTACTTTGCCTCGGCGCCTCCGGACTGCTGGGCACCGGCGGCCATTAGCGCGGCGGAATCGAGACAGCCAAGACATTTGCCGGTTTTACAGTAATGCCTAAGTGAGCCAGAGGGATGCCCTCTGGCTCTTTTGCCTGGCCCGACCCCCCAGACCCCATTGGTCGACTAAGGCCAATCCGCTGTCTGGTCCGATTCGTTGTGCTCAGATGTCCTCATTCACTCCTCTAAAAAGCCGAAGCTTTTCTAGCACTTAACTTTCCTCTCGACAATGAAACCGTCTCGCCGCTGAAAGTCGCCCTACTGGCCGTGATGGGTCGAGGCCCAGTGGGTCATCTCATGTCTTCGATGATGGCGCCAATGGTTGTTTCCTGGGATTCAATACTCTCGGTCAGCTTGAATTGGATGAGCGCCCTGACAAGATTGTGTTCCTGATGGTTGGCCTTGAAGTAGACATTGCCTTCCAAATAGTCGGTAAAGTATCTGAGTCCCAGCTCGAAAGCGATCAAGCGGATAGCATCGTACAGGTAGTCATAATCGTTACCGGTGAGGAAGTCTTTGGCCAATGAGAGATAGCCCTGCAAGATGGCCTGGCACAGTTCAGGGTCGAAGCGAACCATCTCCCACTGCTCGCTATCTTCTCCCAGTAGATTGCAGCCCGAGCGGAGGCAGTCGCCAATGTCATAGTGCACCAGGCCGGGCTTGACGGTGTCCAGGTCAACAATGCTGATGGCCTGCCCGCTACCGGTGTCGATCATGACGTTGTTGACCTTGGGATCGCCGTGAATCGGGCGAAGACGCAGTCTACCTTGTGCTCTGGCATTCTCGAGCACGTGGGCCCAATCTCGGCGCTCGCTCACAAACCTAAGGCCATAAGCCACTTCGGGGGATGTGCTCGTTTGTTTTTTTTCCAGAACCTCATCATAGTGCAGAAGGTATCGTGGCGTATGGTGAAAGCCTTCCAGGGTGTCGGCCAGTCTTTCAATGGGCAGGTCGCTCAGGAGGTTGTGAAACATGCCCAGGGCATAGCCGACTTCGCTGGCGTGCTCCATATCTTCGATGGTGTCAAAGGACAGGGCACCGTCAATAAAGCTGATGGCCCGCCAGAACGAGCCAGCGGAGTCAAGCCAGTGGTCCTGTCCGTCTTGTGCCAAAAGCACGCGCACCACCTCCCAGCGGCGGCCTGGGCTGAGGGGAGCACTCTGCAACCGCTGGCGAACATGCTCGGTGAAGGTGCGCATGTTCAGCATGACAAGTTCCGGCCGACGAAACACCTGGGTGTTGATGCGTTGCAGGATGAAGTGCTTTTCTGCTTTGGAATCCAGGGTTACCAGGAAGGTGTCATTGATATTGCCATTGCCATACTCGTGGACGTCAATGACAGTGCCCTGTGGTTTGAATTTGTCTGCAGCGACACCGAGATTGGCCACAGTTTTGTCCTTGCGAAGACTCCCTGCAGCTAGCTGCAGAGAGCTTTAATATCAAAACTGGGGACCCGCCCGCAGGGTGGGGAGTCCGAAGGACAATATCGAACAAGGAATGTCGAACAGCAGAAGTTTTTAAAAGCAGTCAAATAGTTCCTTCACTTCGATATTCTGCGGTTCATATTTTCTGAAACCTGACACCTGAATCCTGACACCTTTACCTCTTAAGGCGCACGCGCACTGAGCGAACATGAGCGTGGAGACCCTCAAGTTCAGCCAAGCGCATGATGTCTGCTGCATCTCGCTGCAAGGCTTTAGAGGAGTAGGAGATCACGCTGGTGTTTTTTACAAAGTGATCAACGCTGAGTCCCGAGGCAAAACGGGCAGTAC
>JAJDNL010000133.1 GCA_022340745.1 Deltaproteobacteria bacterium | reverse complement strand
GACCTCGGCGGGTCTACCTCTCAAGAAAATAATCCCCTCTTCTTGAAGTCTACGGTAGAATTCCTCGTAGCCTTTACCAAAGCACCGCATGTCAATGTAGAAGTTGTAGACTTGGGTGTCATGCCCAGCCTTTTCTTTGATGAGGTGGCCATATTTGAGGGCGTACATGCAGCAGACTCTGGAGCAGTACTCATGGTAGTTCACATCGCGACTGCCTACACAGTGAAAGATGCCAACGCTTTCCGGTACCTTGCCGTTCTTCATCAGGATCTGCCCACCTGTGGGTCCAACCGCGTTGTTTAACCGCTCAAACTCCAAGCCGGTGTAAACCTCATCAAATTCTCCGTACCCGTATTGCTTCATTGGAGTGGGGTCCAGGGTTTGGAATCCCGTGGCCATGACGATGCTACCCACCTTTATCTCGACCTCTTCCTCAATCATTTGGTGGTCAACCGCATCTCTTTCACAGGCCCTAACACACTCCATGCACTCACAGCAGATCCCACAATTAATGCAGCGGCTCGCCTCCCGCTGTGCTTCATCCTCGCTGAATCCCAGGGCTACCTCGTCAAAGGAAGAAGCGCTTTCCTGAGGATCCCGATGAGCCAGATGAGCCCTGGACTCTGGGACAGCATCTTCAGGAATCTCCTGCCAGTCCTGCCCCGGTGGCTCCTTGGCTACCAACTCTTCAGCCAAGAGGTCGAGATCTTCCCCGTTAATGTAGCGATGCATGGCTTCCGCCGCTTTATGACCTGCAGCCACCGCCTCTATTACCGTTGCCGGACCGCTCACCGCGTCGCCAGCACCAAAGACATCAGGGATAGCAGTTTGCATGGTGTTTGGACTTACCACTAATGTGTTCCGGCGGGTGATCTCGAGATCAGTCTGATCCACAGTCCAATCTACCTCGGGCTGCTGGCCAATAGCCGGTATGACCGCGTCGCAATCTATGATGAACTCCGAGCCTTCCACCGGCACCGGCCTTCGCCTGCCGCTTTCATCCGGTGGCCCCAGTTCGGTTCGGAGACACTCAAATCCGGTAACCCTGCCGTTTTCGCCCACAATGCGCATAGGTGCTGTGAGATAGTGGATCTTCACTCCCTCGGACAAAGCACCCTCAATCTCTTCTGCATAGGCGGGCATCTCCTCGCGACTTCGCCGGTAGACAATGTCCACTTGCTCACAGCCGAGTCGCAACGCCCCTCTGGCAGCATCAATGGCCACGTTGCCCCCGCCAACAACGACCACCCGGCTACCCGGCTTTTGCCGATCGCCGAGATTCACCTCCCGAAGGAAATCCACTGCATCCAGGACGTCCTCGAAATCTTCCTCGCCACTTATGCCCAGCTTCAAACTTCGGTGGGCACCGATGCCCAGAAAAATAGCTTTGTAACCTTGTTCCCTCAAGTCATCCAGAGTGAAATCGAATCCCAGTCTCTTGTCGGTCTGAGTGTCGATGCCCAACCTGAGAATGTTCTGGATTTCTCGGTCCAAAATCTCTGGAGGCAGCCTGTAGTCGGGAATGCCCACACGCAGCATGCCGCCCAACACCGGGAGCGCTTCAAAGATGGTGACTTGATAACCCTTGAGCCGCAGATCGTAGGCCACAGTCAATCCCGCGGGGCCCGAGCCCACCACCGCCACTCTTTCCTGCTTTTCCTCGATTTCAGGCAAGGGCAGAGCTTCCAAATCTACCTGGTCAGCGGCAAAGCGCTTCAAGTCCCTTATGGCAATGGCCTCATCCATCTCCGCCCTACGACACTGGAACTCGCACGGGTGAGGACAGACACGGCCCAGAACACCTGGCAGGGGTAAACGCTCCATGATGAGTTGGACCGCTTCTTTATACTTCCCCTGCTTAATGAGCTGGACATAGCCTTGCACGTTTATGCCCGCTGGACAGGTAATGGTGCAGGGTGCTCGATCTTTTTTCTCAATGCAGAAGGTTATGGGCACTGCTTGGGGGAAGAAGCGATAAATGGCCTGGCGCTCGCTGAGGTATTCATCAAACTCGTTGGGTACCGACACCGGGCAGACCTCAGCACACTGACCACAGCCGGTACACTGATCCTCCCGGACATAGCGCGCGTTGCGTTTGATCTTGACAGTGAAATTACCCACATAGCCGCCTACCTCGGCCACCTCACTATAGGAAAAGAGATGAATATTAGGCTCTTGCGCCACTGCCACCGTTTTCGGTGTTGAAATACATGCGGCGCAGTCCAGGGTGGGAAAGGTCTTGTCAAACTTCATCATGTGCCCGCCAATTGACGGGTTTCTCTCTACCAAATAGACCTGGTGGCCGGACTTGGCAATGTCCAGGGAAGCCTGGATTCCGGCGATGCCAGCTCCTACCACCAAAACATCCGGGTGCACACCTACTTCCCGAGTCGCCAGACTCTGATGATGACTGACCCGACTTACTGCTGCCGCCACCAGGGTTTTAGCCTTGCTGGTAGCCTCATCCTTGTCCTCGATGACCCAGGAGCAGTGTTCACGAATGCAAGCCATTTGGAAAAGATAAGGGTTGATACCTGCCCGCTGACAGGCACCCTGGAAGGTCTTTTCGTGTAGCCTCGGGGAACAGGAGGCCACCACCACCCGGTTGAGTCCCATGTTCCTAATATCGTCCTGGATCATCTCCTGCCCGGGATCTGAGCACATAAACTTGTAATCCCTGGCCGTCACCACATCCTTGAGACCCTTGGCGAATTCTGCCACTTCCCCAGGGTCAACCTTGCCAGCAATATTGCTTCCACAATGACAAATATAGACTCCAATTTTCGCCGCCATAGTCTAACCTCGCAGATAGATGATTTCGCCTGGCACTGGTTGAATAAGAAACCACCAGCCGCTCAAGCTTAACAACCGATACATTGTTCTAGCACCTGTAGAAGTTCCTCGGTCTCCGGAGGCTTTTCGATATAGGCCGCCGGCTCAGGCACCTTTTGTCCCCGATAGGTATTCAATACTTGTTGGGAATGGAAAAAGGTCTTCTTGGCTATGGCCGAGAGCATAATCACCGGAATATCCTTGAGTTCCTCGTCAGTTTTCAATTCCCGATACATTTGAATCCCGCCCTCTCGAGGCATCATCACATCTAGAATGATTGCCGCCGGCTTTTTCTCCCGGGCTTTCAGAATGCCCTCTTCTCCGTTGACGGCAATAATCGGCTTATAGCCACTGGTCTCCAGCAGAGTGGTGATGAAGGTCCGCATGTCCAGCTCATCATCCACCACCAAGATTTTCTTTTTCTTCATGGCATTCTCCTTCTAACTGGAATCATTTATTTTTTATTTAATGGCTTGGTCTTGTGACCATACACTGCCACTCTGATTTACCTTCCAACCTGACCAAGACTGTTGTCTGCCGACTCAACCGGGCAACTTGAAGGCAATCTCTGGGTTCCGGATGGCCATTACATGACAGTGGGCCCGTCTTGCGACGTTTTCCACGGTGCTGCCAAAAGTTTGCTTGTCCAACTCAGAGCTCCCTGAGGCGCCCATGACGATGAAATCCACCTTGTTTTCTCTGGCGTAACGGACAATCTCCACAAAAGGAACTCCGACCCGTGCTGCGAAGGTTACCTCCTTGCACTCCTCTAACTTCTCGCCATATCGTGCCTTGAGGTCCGTTTCTGCCTTGGCGACAAGTTCCTCATCTGCTACGTCTTCTTCTTTACCTTCCTCCACATATTCATTCACTACATGGCGCATGTACTTGTAACCGGAGTGCAGCACGTGAATTATGTGAAGGCGGGCGTCATAACGTTGGCAGAAGTCAACGGCATGGTGGAATGCCATCTCCGACTCTTCGGAAAAATCGCTGCAATACAGAATGTTGCTGTATTTAACCATAGCTTCCTCCTCTCCCTTTAGGCCCCTGCCGAGGGCGGTTCGAGGCTTGCATTCTCTCTCAGATCAGATTCACTGCCATTTTGCCGCTCTTCGGCTGGCCCGGAAGGTAGCAGCAGGCGGAATAACGAGCCTTTATTCAGCACGGATTCAACCTCCATGCGTCCTTGATGTTCTCGGGCTATTTTCTGGACGTTCATCAAGCCCAGTCCTGTTCCATCGGCACCTTTGGTGCTGAAAAAGGTGGTAAAGATCTTCTCCTTGTCGCCCTCCTCAATGCCGCAACCGTTATCTTCAACCTCCACACAAACTGCCCAGTCCGGGTGGCGGCACGTGCGCACCACAACCTGCCCCCGTTCATGACCGCAGATTTCCGGCCAGCAGGCGTCAATGGCATTGCTAACCAGATTGACCAAACATTGATGAATACCGCTTACATCCATTGCCACCGGTTCCAACCCATCGGTGGCATCCAGAATGAGATTGACCTTGAATTCCTCTGCCCGCGCTTTCATGAGATCCACCACTTCCCCAGCAACCTCATTAACTTGAGCCAAGCGGTATTCAGGTTTGCGCTCCTTGGAGTAAGTGAGCAGATCCATGGCCAGGCTGGAGATCTTGCTAACGTTGCGCTGCACCATGTCCCAGCCATTCTGAAGATAGTCCTGGTTTGACAACTCGAAGCCCTTGTTGACCACAAACATCCCGCCTTTCAGCCCACCGACAATATTCTTTATGGCATGGGCGATAGTGGCTGAGGTCTGGCCGATGGCCGCCATCCGCTCTGATTGCACCAGCTGTTTTTCAAGACGGCGAATGTCGCGCAAGTCTTGAAAGAAGGTAACACAGCCCATTACCTGATCAGCCTGAAGGAGCCTCACGCCTGTCAGTCGAATTGGAATCTGCTCTCCTTCTCGGGTTCGGATGGTAGTGTCCAAATAGGTGCCAGCCTCTTCCACTGCGTTTCTGTTGAGCTCGCACCAATTGGTGCGCCATTTCTCTTCTACCTCCGGACCATAAATATCACCCAGAGATAGCTTGTCCACCACCTCCTCCTCCGAATAACCGGTCAACAGCTGGGCGCTACTGTTGAAGATAACAATCTCTCCCTCCTTATTTCCGGCCACTATCCCATCCAGAGAGTTGTCGATGAGATTGGCCTGAAAATCGCTAATACGTTGGATTTCAGCGGTAGCCTCCTGGACCTTCTGTTCAAGGTTCTCCGTGTAGTCACGGAGTTGCCTTTTGAGAAAGATTTTTTCTTCGGCGCGTTTTAGAGAAATGAACAGGGCCTCATCATGAATCGGCTTGGTAATAAAATCTGAGGCCTCCAGCTGCAGGGCGCTGATGGCCAGTTCCATCTCGCCGTGGCCTGTGATGATTATCACTTCGGAATCGGTCTCCATTGCCTTGATGCGACGTAGAACCTCGATGCCATCTATGCCCGGCATCTTGATATCCGTAAGAACGAGCGGTGGCTGCTGGCGTCTGAAGATGTCCAGACCCTGCTCGCCATTCTCGGCAGTCCAAACCTCATAGCCGGCATCCTTAAGGGCAATTGACACAACCTTGCGGATACCCTCTTCGTCGTCAACCAAAAGGACGCGGTGCAGGTTAGTTTCAGCCACCAAGCACCTCCATCGGCTCCCGGGTTTCCTCCTCTACGGCTGGAAACCTAATCCTGAAAGTAGTCCCCTGCCCCTCCACGCTTTCCAGATCTATGTTGCCGTCGTAGTCCCGGACGATGCCAAAACTGATGGACAGACCAAGCCCGGTTCCCTTTCCCACTGGTTTAGTGGTGAAGAAAGGTTCGAATATCTTTTCCTTCACCTCTTCGCTCATGCCTAACCCGGTATCGGATATGGTCACCACCACCTCACCATTTTCTCGGAATGAGGAGATTTCCAAGACCTTTTCAACCCCTTTCCCCGCCAGTGCTTCCTTTTCGTCCATGGCGTCTCTGGCGTTCATAATGAGGTTGAGAAAGACCTGTTCTAATCGGTTGCTGTCTCCTCTAATGGACGGGAGTTCTTCTTCCAGGTGCAGCTCCACCTTGACGCCATGCACTTCGAGCTGGCGTCCCAGGACGGTAAAGGTTCCACGAATGCAGTCGTTGAGCTGGACATGCATCTTGCGAATATCGGTCTTCCGGCCAAATTGGCGGAGATGATTGATGATCAAGGAGGCACGGTCCACCTGGCTATCCATCTCCGTAGCAAGTTCTCGGAGAATGTCCGGATCCACCGGTTCGTTCCGATCTATCTTTTTGGCTATAAAGCTGGCAGAGGTCTTGATCACGGAAAGCGGCTGGTTCAACTCGTGGGCAACGCCGGCAGACATCTCTCCCAAAGTGGCCATTTTGCTCGCCTGGATGAGCTGCGCTTCGCTCTTTACCCGTTCGGTCACATCGGAAGTGGTGACAATCACCGTATCCTGGCCCAGGTCCTTTAAACTGGAGTAACGAATGTTCACATGGATCGAGTCATTGTCTTTGGTGTGGTGCTTCACCTTAAAGATAGCGCCCTCTTTATCCCAGGAGACTTTCCTGAGTCGGTCCCACTCTTGAGGATCGGCCAGATCAAGAAAGCTTCCTCCCAGGACCTCGCCCTTTTCGTAGCCGTAAAAGTTTAAAGCCCGGTCGTTGGCATCCTGGATCTCCAAGGTTTCTAAGTTCAAGACAAAGATGGGGTTGGGATCACTGTTGAATAGGGTGCGGTACTTTTCTTCTGAGCGTTTCAATTCTTCTTCCAGCAGCCGCACCTGGGTGATGTCCGTCGACATCTCTATGGCGGCCACCACCTCGCCCTCTTCATTGAAGATGGGAGAAGTTGAAACCAGCATGTGAACGAGGGTGCCGTCCTTGCTCAGCCCCACCTCCTCGCTGGAGTGGGGCTTGCCATCCTGAAATGTGTTTTCAACTGCACAGACGGGGCAGACCTCATCCCTGCCCTTGTAGGCTCTGTAGCAGTATTCCCCGAGTGGCTCGCCAAACTGCTCTTGGAAGACTCTGTTTACTTGGATAATGCGGAAATCCCGGTCTTGCACACTGATCTGACAGGGGACTTGTTCGAATAGGGTCTGGTATTCCTCTTTGCTCTTCTGGTAGGCGTGGGCCTGGTCCCTAATATTTCTTCGCATCTCGTCGAAGGCAAGGGACAGATCGCCAATCTCATCCTGAGTGATGGCCGTCACCTCCTGCTCGTAATCGCCGCTTGCAATCTGTTTGGTGGCCGAGACCAAGCGGCTAATTGGCCGCTTAACGAAGTAGAGGATGCAGCCGGCCACAATGACGGTAACAAGCAGAAATATTATGGCAGCAAATAAGGTAATCTTTTTCTTGGTGGCCAGAATTTCTTGATCAAGGGATTCAAGGGAGAGACCAATATCCAGCACGCCAAGAACCTTTTGTTTCTCAGGGTGGTAGTGACATGCAGCCTGCCAACAACTGGATTCGTTATAGATGGGGTTGATCACCCCTAGCACTCGATAATTGGCTGGACTAAGGTAGGTACGGTTGCGGTCGCTCATGCTCAGCCGTTCAAGAGGTTGATCACGACGGTGGCAGGCGTAACAGGCCTCCGCCTGCAGGTCAACATAATTGCCGATGTCCTCCTTCCGGCTGGCAAACATGATGGCGCCATCTTTGTTAAATACGCGGATGTTTTCAACTCCCGGCTGGGCGCCTATGGCCTCGATGATTTTGTGTAGGCTCTCGCGCTGATTCTTGAGCATGCTGTAATGGGTGCCACGTTTCACCGTGTCGCTAAATTGGTTGACATTTTCCTCCATTCGCTCAAAAGACTGCTGTTCCTGGAGTGAGACAAGGTAAGAAGTCAGTGCAAGCACCGCAGCCAGAAAAATCAAACCAACCGCAAGGCCAAGCTTGAAACTGAGGCTTCGCCGAACGGTTTTGAGGATTTCTCGGCCGGACTGATTGTTTTGTGACGCTGCCATCGAGCACACTCTCCTGGGGATGGGTGCCCAGATGGCAATGCCAGTGCTGTGCCATAATGGAACTCAAGAGACAAATGTTTATTATTTCAATTAGTTAAGGTGGATTTAAGTCGGAAGGCGGTTGAAAGATGGGTGGGATATTGCTGCAGCCATGCAACGTTTGACAGACTAAAATTTTGTAACTAGCTATAATAAATAAATCTTTTAGTCTTATTTCTATTTGCAACGTATTGCAACATATTTTGCAACATTTTGCAACAAGGGTCAATCAAGGAGAAATATCGTACTTCTTCATCTTGCGCCACAACGTGGTTCTATCCATACCAAGGGCCTGGGCAGCTTTCTGTCGTTGCCAGCGGTTTTTTTTCAACACCTCCACAATGACCTCCCTCTCCCGCTGATCTCGTCTGGTTGTAACTTCGGCTCTGGCAATTCTATCTACTCCCCTGTGGTCCGTAATTTCCTGAATATACATTGGCAAGTGCCGCCGCTCAATGAGCTCTCCCTGGCATAGCACTCCGGCGTGCTCTATGATGTTTTCCAGTTCTCGTATGTTGCCAGGATAGTGGTAGTTCAGCAGTATGTCCATTGCATCTTCATCAATTCGTGACACCGCAGATCCTTTGGTAACATTGTGTTTCTTAATAAAATTACTTATGAGCAAAGGTATATCGCCCCGTCGTTCTTTTAAAGGCGGAAGTTCCAGCTGCATCACATTGAGACGATAGAAAAGATCTTCTCGGAACCGTTTTTCTCGCACCAGATCTTCTAATACCTGGTTGGTGGCGGCGATGATTCGCACGTCAACTCGGCAAAGCTCACGCCCCCCCAGGGGGTAGAATTCCTTATCTTCCAATACTCGCAGCAGTTTCGCTTGCAAGGATAGGGGTAAATCACCAATTTCATCTAGAAAAATACTACCGCCGTCCGCCTCCTGGAAACGGCCAGGTTTGTCCCTATCCGCCCCGGTGAAGGCACCTTTGACGTAGCCAAACATCTCTGATTCCAGAAGATTATCAGGCAAGGCTGCACAATTGACCTTTACGAAAGGCTTTTCTCCTCGCTGTGAAGCATTATGGATAATTTTGGCCAACAGATCCTTTCCTGTACCCGTAGGCCCTTCTACCAGAACATTGGCTTCACTTTCAGCCACCACCGGGAGAATTTCAAATATCTGTTGCATTACTCCATCCTTGCCGATCATATCGGCGAAGGAGTACTTATTGCTTATGGCACGGTTGAGCTGTTGGATTAGGGAGAGATCCTGGAAGGTCTCCAGCCCACCGATAGTATTTCCCGCTTCGTTACGGAGAGCCATAAAACTTGCCCGGATGGGTAGGTTGCGCCCGTCCTTGGTAAATAATCGACGGTGGAGGTTGGCAAGGGACTTGCCCGTGCTGATTGATTCCTTCAGGCTGCACGTCTCCCCAGGCCGATCGCAACCCGTGAGTTTGGCGTGATGCTGGCCCACAATCTCTTGCCGCTGGTAGCCCGTGATTTTCTCGGCCATTGAGTTGAATGAGGTTATGTGCCCACCACGGTTTACCGTAAAAATCCCAATGTCGAGGTTGTCAAGGATGAGTTTGAGCCGATGCTCGTCATATCGAATTCGGTCCAGCAGTTGATTGTAAACTGAGAAATCTTGGAAGACTTCGATGCAACCCGTGACTTGTCCTTCACTACCAAGGAGAGGAGAGACCAGCTTGGTTATGCGGTGCAGGTTGCCTTCCTGATCGGAGATATCCATCTCAAAGACATGCGGTTTGCCTTCGAGCTCAACCTCTTGCGGGTACATGCACCTGCCATGGCACAGATCACTAAAAAAGATCTCGTGGCACTTTTTTCCAAGTACTTCTTCTTCACGGAAGCCAGTAAGCCGCTCCACCGTCTCATTAAAGGAGGTGATCTGCCGTTCCCTATTCACAGTGAAGACGCCGATGCCAAGGTTCTCGAGCAACTGGCTGAATTGTTCGTGCAAGATGTTTGTGCTGTAAGGCGGTTTCTCTTTCACCATTGATTGGGAGCCCTTTTCCCTCTGACCCGTTCGGTTCTCCTGGAAACCTAGCCCGCGTCACTATTGGCAACGAACACGAGAACCTAATGTTGCAACCTCTTGCAACAAATAATACCATAGTACAGGAGTAAACTGAAACCATTAGGCAGTTGCTATTATTTCCTGGAGCCGACGAGGCCAAAAAACTTTGCACTTTAATGCACAATGGTATAAACTGTTGGCAGTTGACTTGGAAATATTCACTTCCACTTTCGGCCATTTTTCTCGTGCAAGAAAGAGGGTTTTTCAGTTGTATTTTTGCGGCTCGGGAGAAATAGTATCAATCCTTTTTTTATTATTTGAAACGGCTAGAGGAGGCTCGCTATGTCGCTACCGGAAAAAGTCAGTGTCACCGCGGTCGTTGATAACTACATCGACGTTTTTGAACCCTCCACTCCCTTGGTCGAGCGCGCAGTTCCTGGCAAGCTAAAAAAACCACTCTTGGCGGGTCACGGACTTTCTTATTTGGTGGACATCAGCCGGAGTGAAAGCACATTTTGCTTGCTCATGGATACCGGCAATGCCTTTGAACCCTTTAAACACAACTTTGAAGCTTTGGGACGGACCCCCGCCGAGGTTGATGCCCTTTTCCTGACTCATGGGCACCCTGACCACTATGGAGGGCTTCTCGGTTTCTTGGAGTGGCGGGGAACACCTCTGCCCATCTACTGCCACCCTGATGTCTTCTGGCCCAAATACCTCATGACTCCGAGGGGTAAAGTGGGGCCCTGGAAACTTGAACGTGAGAAGATAGAGAAAACCGGTGCTCAATTGACCTGCGCTACGGATGCTCAGCAAGTGCAGGAAGGTGTCTTTCTTACCGGTGAAATTCCCCGCCGCACTGATTTTGAAGCTCCCATGCCTGGGGCCAAAATCATCAAAAACGGTGAGGATATGGACGACCCTCTCGTTGATGAGCAAGCCTTGGTGGTTAATTTAGGTGAGAAGGGGTTGGTAATTATTTCGGGTTGTTCTCATCCGGGAATCGTGAATACTATACAATACGCCCAGGAAATTACAGGAAACTCTCAAATCTATGCTGTGATTGGAGGTCTGCACCTGGCTCAAGTGGGCGAGGAGGTCCTCACCCAGACCATCAACGGCATCAAGGATTGCGGGGCTCAACTCGCCCTCACCGGCCATTGCACCGGCTTTCGGCCCCACATCCGCATGAGTCAGGAATTGGGCGAAACCTTTGCTGTCAGCTGTGTGGGATCGACGGCTACCTTAGCTGCCTAGCTGCCGCAGGCAGGTCATAAGGTAGTCATTACGCCACTAAAGTGGCTGTCATTATGCCTGCGGCGTCATTTATAGTCATTAGGTCATTACGCTTTGCTGTCATTCATAGTTAATTGTGACTATGGCTTTGAAACGACTTAATGACGGGCGCCAGCCCTATTGACGGCGAAGCCAAATGACCACATATGACGGCCGTAAGGCCAAATGACAGGCGCAGCCGCAATGACAGCGGAGCGTAATGACAGCGCAGCGTAGTGACGGCCACGGAAGTGGCCAAATGACTCGATTACGATTGAGAACCGTGAAATGATGGATTCAGGCCTACCCTCCATTGATACCCCCGCTTTATTAATCGACCTCGATATAGTTGACCGCAACCTTGAACGGATGCAGCAAAGAGCCGACAAATTCGGGGTAGCTCTCCGTCCTCATATAAAGACGCACAAGATACCCGAACTGGCTCTTCTGCAAATGCGCCTGGGCGCAAGCGGGATTAGCGCCGCCAAGGTTTCAGAAGCCGAAGTCATGGCTGCGGCTGGAATTACAAACATTTTCGTCGCCAACCAGATTGTGAGCAAAGACAAGCTTACTAGACTCGCAGCCCTCTCAAAAGAAGTAAACATATCAATAGGCCTGGACAGCGTCGCAGCAGCGCACAAACTCTCAGATGTATTTGCTGCTTCCGGACTCAGCATTGAATATCTCATTGAAATCAACAGTGGCCTGAATCGGTGTGGCGTTTCACCTGGGAATGAAGCAGTGGAGCTCTTTCAAACCGTTGATACCCTTCCCGCTCTCAGGTTCAAGGGAATCTTCACCCATGCCGGTCAGGTATATGGGGCAGATTCACTCTCGGAAGTAAAGGAATTCAGCCGCCATGAAAGCACAATAATGGCCGAGACCGCGCAAGCATTTGCGGAGGTCGGAACTTCTCCCGATTTTGTCTCCGTAGGCTCCACTCCAACGATGAAGGTCTGGCAGGGGCATGAGGCTGTCAATGAGATCCGTCCGGGCAACTATATTTTTCACGATGCCATACAGGTGTCTCTGGGCTCGGCGACGCTAGAGGAATGCGCTTTGACCATAGTCGCAACCGTTATTAGCCGACCTGCACGAGAACGGGCCGTCATAGATGGAGGAAGCAAGGCTTTTAGTTCGGATCGGGGGGCGCATGGGAAAGAGATGGCGTCCGGCTTTGGCATAGTGTTGGGCAAGAATGCAACATTGGTAAGACTTTCCGAAGAGCACGGTATTATGCACCTTGACCCAGATCAAGATCTAGATATCGGCGACAGAGTGCGAATCATTCCCAACCATGCCTGTGCAGTAGTCAATCTCTTCGATAGGGCATATGGGCTAAGAGAAGGGAGGGTGGTGGAGGAATTCAAAATCGCCGCAAGAGGAAAAAGCCAGTAGGCAGTAACTGAGGCTCAGGGTTTAAGGTGTAAGCCGATATTTCGTTTATTTTTTACTTGTGCCTTGCGCCGCCGTGTGCCTTATGCCTTTTCTTTATTCCGTGGTGCGAAACTGTAATAATATCTTCTCGCCTGGTGCCAATTCTCTCTCTCCGAGTTCCACTTTCCGAATAAACCTACCAGAGGCATCGTAACATTCAGCCCAAAACTCGTAGGTTCCCGGCTCCAAAGTCAACTTGCTGATCAAGATTTCCGCTGGCAAGGTTCGCCATGATCGCAGATCCGGTTCTTCACTGGCAAAGGCAAGTATATTCCCAGTAATCCCCGTGAGAAAACCAGCCAGGGCCCCGTAGTCCCGTCCACCCGCCTCCTTTGCCGCGTGCTGTGCTGCTTTTACAGCCAGATATTTAGCAGTCACTCTAGCAACAGTTTTTACAACAATCCGACCCTTCCGGTCTTCCAGGTTCTCCTTGGCGATCTTGCCGATGGGTTCAGCAACGGTGAACGCTGCATCAAAGGCCCTATCTTCTTCCGGCGGTTTAGCGTAAAGTCGCCCGCCGACGATACGTTTATCCACCTCTTTGTAGGTTGGGAAAGCCAATTTCAGTAAAAATCCGTCAGGCATCGGAAAAGCGATGGTAGCCGGTTCCTTAACCGGGGCTCTACCATTAAAGTGCAGGCCAAATACTTCCGCCTTCTCCTTGCGTTCTGCCAGACTTGGAAATTGCTGCGCCGGAAAGCGCTCCCGCAATTGATCTTGTTGTTCTCCCCCCATGAACTCTGCGGTTGACAAAGCGTTTTCCGCAAGGATTCCAGGAACACTTAAACCGAAGCGTTGGTATTCCGACTCGTACCCACTAATGGCAAGGTAGTATGATATATAGGCATCATTCAAATCAGCGCTCGTCTGTCCCATCTCATAGAGAATTCCAATGAGCATTCGAGCAAAGGGGTCTTCACGGTAGGCATTTTGGTGTTCCTCGTCGTATTGCAGGTTGATTGTTGCCAGCTTACTGTCAATCTTCCGTGCTTCCACCAGGGCATCTTCAATCTTCGAAAGGTTAGCGTATGACAGGGCCAGAAAAAGGTTGACCATTACTGACTCGAAATCCTCACCCCGGTACGGAGCCGTGTTGTCATTGATCAGGAAGGTTGTGGCCTCCCCACTTATGGAGATGGTGTACAGTTCTTCCATAAGTTGCTCTGCCGCAGTGAAAGCCTGGATAGCTTTTTCGAAGTCTCCAACCCAAAAGGCAAGCATCCCTTCATCCAAATAAAACAGCAACCGATTGCGATTTTGATAGTCTTCCTCGTGTTCCTCTACATAGCTGAGAGCTTGGGAAAACTCCCCTCGAGCGCTCATCTCATCAACCGTGGTGGTGAGGTGATGCGGCATGCCGCAACCGGAGATAGTGGCTAGAGAAACGAATGCCGATGCGAGCACTATCAGGAGGGCGAAACCGTCTTTCCTACGACTGTAGGACTTCATACAAAGTTGTTCAGCTTTACTGTCCACCATGTCTGTAATTCTTGACCCATTAATCTGCAACTAGAGTGCCTGCTGCCTTTGTTCACCAGCTAAGTCTACTCCGCTTGACCACCTTCTTAATTTCCTTCTGACCTATCCACGCTTTCACATTCGTTTCCAATTGGATGAGTTCAAGATTCACCTGGTAGAGCATTACATATTTGCCTTTTATTTCATCTTTGATCGCATTGATGGAGCCCTGAAGCATAAAGTCCGCCCCCACTTCTTTGTACATGGATTTCTGGGTTTCCGGATCGGTAAACCCTTGTTGCTGATCGGCCTTCTCTTGCCTCAATTCTATGCGTTCATCTTGGGAGGCCACGAATTGCACCCGACCCGAATTGATCAGGGCCCGCTCCAGATCCTTGATGAAAACCTGGGTGTTGATGTGTTCGTAGCTTTGGTTCTTAACGGTGCCAACAATCACTGTCGGCATATTGCCCTGATGCTTCCCCTGATAGCTCTGGAGCCACGGACGATTGAGGCAGTCTTCAATCATTTCCTCTGAGACCAGTCTAGAATCGGTATCGTTCCAGCGGCCACTCAGATCAATAGTCTCATCTACCTCTGTCCGCTTTACAGAAGGTCCCGCGCAAGAAATCAACAAAAAAATCATGGCGACCAATGATATGCTCTTATGAAAACTTGAGGGCTTACATTTTCTCTTCATGGTTTCACCTCCGTGACCTCTCCACTCAAATGGAAACGTTTCATTCCCCTTCAATCATTCCTTTTCTTTTTGTTAGAGCTTATATTCTTTTCGTAACAATTGCTAGAGAGAATGGGTCCGCCAAGCTCGAGTTTACGGTGTAAGATTCGCAGGTAACACTCCGAACAAAAGAAAGCCCGAAACATGTCCGGGCTTTCTTGATTTCTGTGGATTCCGATTTGTTGGAGGTTATCTGAAGTTAGGCAATCATGCATTCCTTAGAGTGCTCGCCACTCTCGCGACTTGCCTCTTGCCTACAACGCTTATACTCTTCGAAGCTGGTGGAACAATAGCCACAGGTGCTCAGCTCCTTTACCAGTCTCCGTTTTTCACTGAAGCAACACGCTCCAGCACTGGCGGATCTTGACTGTGCCATTTATATCGCCTCCCCTCTGCTTCCGCTGGGGCCTTGTTTTTAACCCACCTCCTGGAGAGTAACTCGCGAAATTGAAAAGTCAAGAGACCTACCGAACAAGCAGGATGTGTTTCAACCGAAGCAGTGTCGAAGATAATAACAAGTGACATAGTACAATGTACAATCGCACAGCAGGCAGCCAGCAGCTGGCAGTCAAGGCCATCGCCAAAGATCAATATACTGCTGCCTGCTGCCTCCTGCTTGCTGCCCGCTGGGAAATAGCGCAAAGCGCTATTTCACCGCCTCTACCGGATAGCCCGCCTCATTCCAGCCGCGGATACCGCCCAAGCACCGATATACATTTGTATAACCTAGTTTCACTGCCCACATGGCCCCGTTGTGGCTCCGGCCACATTTTACGAAGCCGCAGTAGACTACAATCACTTTGTCCTTGTCAGGACCAAGTAAGTCAGCATATTGCTTTTCCATTTCCGGATCAACGGTCGTCATCTCGGGAATTGGGAACTCGAATTGCACTGCCGTCGGAATGTGCTGTTTCTTGTAGCTGGCCTCATAGGGCATGGTGTCAACCACAAGCACATCCTCCTTGGCGTCCAATTTTGCCTTCAAATCCTTTAGGCTGATGAGCTTGTAGCTGCCGCGTTCTTTCTCACTGGCTGCTTTTAACGCGAGGAACTCTGCTTGCACATTGGCTTCGCTAACACCAACTTTTTTGGAGTTATCGCAGCCGGAAAGGAATCCAAGGCTCGCAACCACAACAACCACCAAGAAAAATACAATAACCTTTCTCATTGATCACCTCCCTTTCCCTTACTCATTTGAGTCTTATGAGTACGGGGATCTCAACCGCTTGCATCTCAGCATTAACAACTTCGAGCCGGATAGAAGACTGAACGATTCTCCCCGGCTCGAGATTCCTGGTGTTCACTTCAAAGGCAATAATTTTCCCCCCTCCTGGTGCTACTTCCCTTGACTTGGAGAGAAAGCGAAGGTGAGGGTTCCCAGCTACTAGTTGTCTTATGTGTAGTGATTCCTTCATGAAATTATCTATTTGCAGCCGCCGAGTGTACCTACGATTCGGCTTCAGGTTGGTCAAAATGAATCGATCCGGCTGCGCTTGCCATTGGCGTATCACTGTTCCCCGGATGCGCAACTTCGTTATCGAAGCAATGGGGTCGTTACTCTTGACGAGCAGCACAATATCATTCTCACCGCCATGTCCTGCAGACCTGAATATGGTTCTGATCTTGCCACTTTCTCCCGCTTTTACAGGATAGCTTGGGTAGTCTGCCGTGGTGCAACCACACGAGGTCACGGCATCATGGATCACCAGAGGCTCGCCACCTGCATTACAAAATTCAAAAGCGATCTCAACTGATTCACCCTCCAAAACCGGCGGGAAGGTGAACACACTCTCCTGGAAACGGATTGCAGGTGAGCTCCCGAAGACATTAGGGGTGATAAAAAACAGGAGAAACGTGCACGTTAGCATTGCGGCAGCTAGAAAGTAGCGCATGAAGCCCGCCTCTCTGAGCGGTTCACCAGCCTTGGCGAATCATCACCATCATTTCATTCGGCCAGCATTTCACCCTTTTAAGAAATGTGAATATTTGCACTATTACAAGACTAATGTACGTAAAAGTCAAATAGATAATTTTGATGTTTACCAATGACTAATATCGGAAAATTCTATGGGAATAGAGTTAGGGAAAGGGAGATTATTGGCCTTAAAAACGAAGGTAGTACGGCTTCTTCGGACCTGATGAAGCGTCCTTGGCCGTAGGTGAGATCCTGTCCGAGCCAAGCATAGCCGTCCCGCCAAAGGCGGTGCAATGGTGTGAACGCAGCGATTTTGTCCGGTTTCAGTTTGTAAAATTCGGGTTAGGGCTGATACATCAGGTTGGGGTCCAGCTCATAGGTCCAGGGGGCTCCCGAATTCTTCCACCCGTTCTTCACTCTTTTCCCGTTGAAGTAGCTCTGCGGGTCCTTGACTGAGTCCCCTTCAAATCCGTCTGTGATATTGTAGACATTTTTGAATCCAGCCTCGGCTAGAAGGTTGACCGCCTTGGCGCTGCGGCCCCCCGAACGGCACATAACCAGAATCGTATCGGTAATTTTGTAGTCCTTTTTGACTTGAGAAACAAAACCAGGATTCAACTCCATAACAGGTCTTCTTTTCTCAGCCGTCAATTCCTGGTTCAAGACACTGAGGGGGATGTTTCTGGCCATCGGTGCATGGCCAACAAAGATGTATTCTTCCGGCGTCCTTACATCCAAGACAACAACCTTGTCGGCATCAACATGCCATTTTGAAAAGGCATCCTTCGCAGTCAGGTAAAGTCCTAACACCGTTTGTTTTTTCTTCGGCACATTAGAGGCGGCTGTTGCCAGAGCTGCAGAAAATAAGATAATCCAAGCCAAAATGAGCAGTGGTAGTAATTTCTTCTTCATATATACCTCCACACTGTTTGTAATGTATTCACTCTCGGTCTTCCACGAACAGGCAGCCGGGATGGGAACAACTATTACTCGAAGATCCCTATTAGTCAAATAGGAAATTTCTATGCTAATGACCTCTCACCCCTACCTTTCTCTATGCCTCGGAGTTACTATCTTGGCTTATAATCAGATGAATCTGGAATTAGGAGTAGCTTGCAATCGAACGGAAGGTGGATGAAGGAGCTCTTCTTTCGATAATTATAGTGGCCTTTTCTCTTGCTTACGACAAGGAATTGGCACCCCCTTTTTATTCAAGAAAGGGCAACTTTTCCCCCACCCTGTATGCGAGGGCCTGGCAACTAGCGATAAGATGGTCTTTCTCATCTTTCACGGTGATGTAGTAATTGCCTGTCCTCCGGGTCTTCGCCACCTCCTTGGCTTCAGCCCTCAGGGTGCTTTCCGGGGACGGAGCCTTGTGGTAGGTAATATTTACATTCAGCGCCACGGCCACGGTGCCGTGTGAATTGCACGAGATCTCGAAGGCCTCGTCGATCAGGGTAAATATGGCCCCGCCGTGAGTCATTTGGAAAATGTTTTCCATCTCTCTGGTACATTTCATTTCAACTAGGGCATAACCTTCGCCCACGTCGATCAATTTGAGCCCGAGCTTCGTGGCGAAGGGTTCCCTAGCAACCTGTCTCTGCATCGCCTCTTTGATTCTTGGGTCCATGAGTCACCTCTCAAGAGCTATGTTTTGATGTGTGATGTGAGATTGGGCATAGAGCATAGGGAAAGGTGTCAGGTGTCAGGTGTCAGGAAAAAGCGGCAGAGAAACTGAAACCTGAACACTGAGCACTGAAACCTTCAGCCGTACGCCATCTTCACAAGCAAACCCACTGAATATTGACTTGGTCCTTAGGACCTCGTTTTCTATAATTGAATACAAATTAATGCTGGCATTTGTCATCCGTTTTCTGTTAGAAGTGCACAGAAAAGTCCGGCAGGAGGCAAGACAAAAGTCTAGGTAACTGCATGGAAAAGTTCAACCGGAAGAATGTCAGCCATCTCCAACAGAACCTCTCCCGTCTGGTTAAAAAACCGGTCCATCTCACCATTACCGACAACACCCACTCGATGATACACATCAGGCCTTCCAACAGTGGCTATAAAATGCGCCTCCATCACATGTTTCTCGAGGCAAACACTGGAGTCTTGAGATCCCTGGCTCGCTTCGTCAAGAGTCGAAATAGGAAAGCACCTTCGGTTTTACGAAGCTTTGTTGCCAACAACTCAGATAAGATAAAGCGATCTCCTCGTAAGTCCCGGCAGGCTATAGTGCGTTCGAAGGGGCGCTTCTTCGATCTCCATGATCTGTTTCACCAAGTCAACTCTGAATACTTCGAAAACCAGCTTGACTGCCCTATCACCTGGGGAGCCAACAGGAGGGTCAGGAACCAAATTTCCATTAAGCTTGCCAGCTACTCTGACAGAACCAAAACAATCCGCGTCCATCCTGCGTTGGATAAGAGCTACGTGCCAAAGTATGTGATCATGGGTATCGTTTACCACGAGATGCTGCACCATCACCTGGGAGTTGTACATCGCAATGGCCGCAAAATGGCCCACACCAGAAGGTTCCGCCAACTGGAAGCACGGTATCGCCATTACCACAGACTGCAAGAGTGGAAGGAGAAGAATCTGCATCGGCTACTCGGAAGATAACGTGGCTTTAAATCATCTGTTTTCGCCCTCATTTCTGGCATGGAGCATGGGGCATTGAGCATGGAGTAAAAGAATTGATATGCTTGTCTCATGCTTCTTGCTCAAGGCAAAATGGCAGTGATACGAAGTGACCTTTTGAAATCAAAACGCTATGCGCCAAGCGCTTGGCGCTCTGCTCACTATTAGAAAGGAGCATAACCATGAGCGACAAAGACAATGCCTTGGACGTTGCTGTCCGCCAACTTGACATGGTTGCCGAGCAAATCAACTTGGATACGGCCATTCACAAGCGGCTTCGCAGTCCGGCTCGATGTTATATAGTTGCCTGCCCGGTAAGGATGGATGACGGCAGCGTTGAGGTCTTTACAGGCTATCGTGTACACCACAACACCTCCCGTGGTCCTGCGAAAGGGGGCATTCGCTACCATCCTGACGTCACCCTAGACGAGACAACCGCCCTCTCCATGTGGATGACCTGGAAATGTGCGGTGGTGGATATCCCCTATGGCGGAGCCAAGGGGGGAGTCGCCTGTAATCCCAAGCAAATGTCGCGGGGTGAACTGCAACATTTGACCCGCCGCTATACCTCTGAACTCGTGAATGTATTTGGTCCCAGGACTGACATTCCGGCACCGGACGTCTATACGAATCCCCAGATAATGGCCTGGATCATGGACACCTACAGCATGTCCATTGGCTATGCCGAACCCGGTGTGGTGACCGGCAAACCCATACCTGTGGGGGGTTCTCTGGGAAGATTTGGCGCAACCAGCCGTGGCTGTGCATATGCCATTTACTCGCTGCTTGAAAAGTTGAATCGTAGGGTAGATGATGAAACAGTCGCCATCCAAGGTTTCGGCAACGTCGGCTATAACGCTGCCGAGATTTTGCACGATGACGGTGGCAAAGTCATTGCCGTCAGTGACAGTAAAGCAGGGGTTTATAATCCCAAAGGGTTGGACCCGCGTCTCTTGGCAAAATACAAGGCGGAAACTGGTTCAGTGCAAGGGTATCCTGACGGAGAAAGTATTACCAATGAAGAACTGCTGGAGATTGACTGTTCTATTCTAATCCCCGCAGCATTAGAAAATGTGATTACCTCGCGAAATGCCGACCGCATCAAGGCTGAGATCATTGCTGAGGGAGCCAATGGCCCCACCTCCCCAGACGCTGATGAGATCCTCTATGACCGAGGCAAATATCACCTGCCTGACGTACTTGCCAACGCGGGAGGGGTTACCGTCTCCTACTTTGAATGGGTGCAAGGATTGGAACGTTATTTTTGGACTGAAGAGGAAGTAAACTCTAAGCTCAAGGGAATAATGGATCGTGCCTTCGAGAACGTCTGGCATATATACCAGACTGAGAAGGTAAACATGCGGATGGCCTCGTATATGGTTGCGGTGAAACGGGTGGCTGAGGCCATGTTACTTCGAGGCCTATATCCACAGTGAGAGATAAGAGGCTCAGGACGCAAGGCAAAAATCACGTCTTCTATTACTTTGTTCCTTGCGTCTTATCGAAATTCGCAATCCGCAATCCGAAATCCGAAATTATCTTTTCATGCTCTTTACGGCAAAAGAGGAAGGTCAGCTTTTTAATCCGTTGACACCAACTGGACCCGTATGTTAGAGGGATGCTCACCCGCTAGAGATGGAATTTCGTCAGGTCATTATAACCCTCCACACCGTCTCAAGGCTCGGTTTGGTTCCCAATGAAAGGAGATTCAAATGCTGGTGGTTATGAGCAGCTATGCCACCGAAGAAGAAATTGCTCAGGTCGTCATGGCCATTGAACAACAAGGTAATGTTGCCCGAGTGATACAGGGCGGTGAGCGTACCGCCATAGGCATTCTTCAAAACAGAGGACCAGTTGATCCCGCCCCTTTTCTGCTCCTGCCGGGAGTAAAAGAGACCATCCCTGTTTCTAAACCCTATAAGCTCGTAAGTCGTGAGTTCGAACAAACCGACACTATCGTCACCCTTGGGGATGTTGCCATCGGCGGCGATCATTTCGTGATCATTGCCGGACCTTGCGCTGTCGAGAGCGAGACCCAGGCCCTCACCATCGGCCGCGCAGTTCGGAGTCAAGGCGCCCGTCTCTACCGGGGCGGTGCATATAAGCCTCGCACTTCACCATACAGTTTTCAGGGCTTGGGAGAAGAAGGGCTGAAGATCCTCGCCAAGGTGCGGGAGGAAACGGGGTTATACATTGTCACCGAGGCAATGGACCGCGAACAGTGCGATCTGGTGGAAGAGTATGCCGACATCATCCAGATCGGCGCCCGGAACATGCAGAACTTCTCCTTGCTCAATCGGGCTGGCGAGGCTCGGAAACCTGTTCTTCTCAAGCGTGGTTTGTCCGCAACGATTCAAGAATGGCTCATGGCAGCCGAATACATTATGGCCAAGGGAAATCGGAATGTCATTCTCTGTGAGCGCGGCGTCCGCACTTTTGCCGACCATTCCCGCAACACTCTGGACTTGAGTGCCATCCCGGTGGTTAAGCAAGAAAGTCATCTTCCAGTTATTGCCGATCCGAGCCATGCCTGCGGCCGCCGGGACCAGGTGATTCCCATGAGTAAGGCCTCTGTGGCTGCCGGAACCCATGGTCTGATGGTGGAAGTACACCATGAACCAGAAAAGGCATTGAGTGACGGCCAGCAAGCTTTGTTCCCTACGCAATTCACTCAGATGGTCAATGAGATCCTCCCCATTCTTACGGAGAAACAAAGAAGGAGATTGCTTGAAGACCGCAACCAGCGGGCAGACGGCAGCTAGCAGCCCCGCAACTAGCTTGGCACAAGTTGGCACGATAAGGTGAACGTTGAGTCATCAGGGAGATTCCTTTAACTCTTTATTGTTCAATGTTCACCAGTCGCCATGCGCTTAGCGCAATGCGCCAGGCGGCGAGCTAAACGAGCGAGCCTATGAAACGTCTCCGCCTGGAGCTAAAGAAAGATATTGATCGCTCATATGACGTATTGGTGGGCAGGGGTATTCTAGCTAGTCTTCACAGCGAAATACAACGGTTGGGACGCTTTTCATCTTTTGGCTTGATTACTGATGAGGTGGTAAAACCGCTGGTGGCCGAACCACTTCAAAATCAACTGCGGTCTAACTCCATTGATACCACCTTAATTGCCTTACCCCCGGGTGAAAGCGCAAAGACCATAGAAACGGTCCTCGACCTCTGTCAGCAGCTCCTTGCTCAGGGTTTTGACCGCAGAAGTCTACTACTGGCTGTTGGGGGCGGTGTTGTTGGTGATATCGCCGGCTTTGCTGCTGCTATCTATATGCGAGGGATCCCCTACATTCAAGTTCCCACTACCTTGCTCGCCCAAGTGGACAGCTCTCTTGGGGGAAAGACCGGTGTCGATCTACCTTCAGGTAAGAATCTGTTGGGTGCCTTCCATCAACCTCGACTTGTGCTCTCCGATCTTGATGTTTTGGCCTCTCTTTCCTCTGAGGCCAAGCGCGACGGGTTCGCCGAGGTTATCAAGGCAGCCCTCATCGAAGATCCTGATCTCTTTTCAATTCTGGAAAAGGAAGGGGCTGACCTTCTTAACACCAGCAATCCGCTTTTGGAAATGATCATAGCCAAGGCCTGTGATGTTAAGTGCCGGGTGGTGAATCGAGACGAGCATGAAAGTGGATTGCGGCGCGTTTTAAACTTTGGTCACACTCTAGGGCATGCCCTAGAGGCTGCGGCCAATTACAACATAACCCACGGACAGGCCGTGGCTGCTGGAATGGCAGTTGCCATCCGGTTTTCCCAACGGTGGGCCGGTCTCACAAAGGAAGAGGCAGCTCGTGCTCTGGATCTTATCCAGAAATTAGGCCTGCCCACAGACATACCCGAAAACATAGATCCGCAAGCCCTACTTGGCCCTCTGGAAAAAGACAAAAAGATCCAAGCAGGCATCTGTCACTTCGTGCTTCTTGCTGAGATTGGACGAGCGGTTATTCATCCGGTTCCCGTGAACGAAATGCGTCACAGCCTGACGCAGATTAAGGAATTGAGGGATTTCAACAATTAAGACTTTCCCTCAAGTCTGTACGAAGTATAATTTCTCAATCCCTTACTTCCATTTAAGGATTCTCCTCTATGTCGTCAAAGGAATTCGTCCACCTGCATGTGCATAGCGAGTACAGCCTTCTAGACGGTGCCATCCGCATCACTGACGTGCTCAGGACCGCCGCTGGATTCGGTATGCCTGCCGTCGCCGTCACTGATCACGGCAACATGCACGGCGCACTTGAATTCTATGTCAAAGCCAACGAATTTGGGATCAAGCCCATTTTGGGTTGTGAGATTTACGTGGCGCCGAAAAGCCGAAGGGACCGCGGCGAGGGTCTCGGTGGCGCCCGAAGCCACCACATTGTTCTTTTGGCTGAGAACAATACGGGCTATCGAAATCTGCTCAAGCTGCTGACTCTCGCCAACTTTGAAGGTTTCTACTACAAACCCAGGGTGGACAAGGAGCTGCTCTCCACGTATCACGAGGGGCTCATTGGCCTTTCTTCTTGTTTACATGGCGAGGTGGCATCCCATCTGTTGGCCGCCAGTTATACCCGCGCCGAACAGGCTGCGATGGAGTATCGCGACATCTTCGGCAAGGATAATTTCTTCCTGGAACTGCAGGCAAACGGCATATCAGAGCAAGAAATTGTCAACCGTGATCTCATCCACCTCAGTGAAAAAACCGGCATTCCTCTGGTTGCAACCAACGACTGCCACTACCTGAGAGCAGAAGATGCAAAGGCGCACGACGTGCTGCTCTGCATCCAGACAGGAAAGACGGTACTGGATGAAGAGCGTATGCGGTTTTCAACCAGTGAGCTCTATTTCAAATCTCCTGAGCAGATGTGGTCCACCTTCCAGGATGTCCCGGCCGCTTTGCACAATACCCTCTCAATAGCAGAACGCTGCCACGTCAGTTTGGAGCTTGGTCAACCTCACTTCCCAGAGTTCCCTCTTGAGCCGGGTGAGTCGGCAGAGTCCCGTTTTGAAAAGGAAACCGAGGAGGGCTTTGCCAAAAGGCTTGCAGAAATTCGCAAGAAGCACCCAGAGTTCAGCGGGGAGGAAGAGGAAAAATATCGCCAGCGCCTGGCTCACGAGATCTCGGTCATCCAAAAGATGGGATTTAGCACCTACTTTCTCATAGTCGCAGACTTTGTTCGGTTTGCCAGAGAGAATGCGATACCTGTCGGCCCTGGTAGGGGGTCTGCGGCTGGCAGCCTGGTGGCTTATAGCCTTGGCATTACTGATCTCGATCCCATAGATCATGGCCTGATCTTCGAACGCTTTCTCAATGTGGAACGGCTTAGCCTGCCGGACATCGACGTTGATTTCTGCATGAATGGCCGGGACCGGGTCCTGCAGTATGTTTCAGAACATTTCGGCAAAGATCGGGTTGCTCAAATCACCACCTTCGGCACTATGCAGGCGCGAGCTGTTATCCGCGATGTGGGTCGCGCCCTCGGCATGGCTTATGGAGAGGTTGACAAGATTGCCAAGCTCATTCCTCCGGTTCTCAACATGACGCTCAGAAAAGCCTTCAAGACTGAGCCTCGCCTCAAGGAACTTCGCAAAGATCCGGCGCTTCAAGAGTTTTTCGATGTGGCCCTGGCCCTGGAGGGCCTCACACGTCATGCTTCCACTCATGCAGCCGGCGTTGTCATTTCAGATCTTCCCCTCGTCGAGTACATGCCTCTCTATAAGGGTTCCAAGGGCGAAGTGGTGACTCAGTTTCCAATGAAATACGTGGAAAAAGCCGGCCTTATCAAGTTCGACTTTTTGGGGCTCCGTAACCTTACAGTCATCGACAATGCGGTTAAACTCATCAAGGAGAATAATGGTGCCGAATTGGACATGCGTGACCTGCCCCTGGACGATCCGGAAACGTTTGAACTCCTGAGCCGCGGGGATACAACCGGTGTGTTCCAGTTGGAAAGCTCCGGGATGCGCGACTTGGTTGTACGGCTTAGGCCTGAAAATTTCAACGACATAACCGCCTTGGTTGCTCTCTACCGCCCCGGTCCCCTCGAGAGCGGTATGGTGGACGACTTTATCAACGGAAAGCACGGCAATATAAAAGTTAGCTACGAACTGGAGCAACTGCGGGACATTCTCCGGGACACCTACGGGGTCATTCTCTATCAGGAACAGGTAATGGAGATTGCCAGTGTCCTGGCCAATTATAGCCTCGGCGAGGCTGATATTCTGAGGCGGGCCATGGGCAAGAAAATCCCGAAGGTGATGGCGGCACAGCGTGATCGTTTTCTCGCAGGAGCCGAGGAAAACGGTATTGATCTCAAGAAAGCTGCGCACATTTTTGATCTCATGGAAAAATTTGCCGGCTATGGGTTCAACAAATCCCATAGTGCCGCCTATGCGCTTATAGCTTACCAGACAGCCTATCTCAAGGCCCACTATCCTCTCGAGTATATGGCGGCACTGATGAATAGCTTTTTGAGCAACTCCGACAGCTTGGTCAAACTCCTGAATGAGTGCCGGGAAAAGGAACTGGAAATACTTCCTCCTGATGTAAATCTGAGCACATGGGACTTCACTGTAGTAGGGTATAGTATTCGCTTCGGTTTGGGTGCGGTAAAAAACGTGGGTGCGGCTGCAGTCGAGTCAATCGTTGAGGCAAGGGCTGATGGTGGCCCCTTCTCATCTCTCTATGAGTTCAGTGAAAGGGTTGATCTGCAACGCGTCAACCGTCGTGTAGTGGAAAGCCTCATCAAGTGCGGCGCCTTTGATTCTCTTCACCTTGTTCGGAGTCAAGCCATGGCCGCACTGGAAGAGGCAATGGAGATGGCGCAAACCATCCAGAAAGATCGTTTGAGCGGCCAGATAAGTATGTTCGGCACTTTTGCCGGGCAGCAGCGTAACTCCGAGCCCCCTTTACCGAATATCCCTGAATGGAACCACCGACAGAAATTTGCCATGGAAAAGGAGGCTCTCGGTTTTTACTTTAGCGGTCATCCTCTTGACGCTTACGAAAAAGAGATGCAAGCCTTCGCCATAGTGGATATCTCAAGTATTGCGGACAAGACTGATGGAATCCAAATAATCCTCTGTGGTCTCAATGCCGATCTCAAGGAGATTACCACGAAAAGAGGTGACCGTATGGCCTTTTTAACCCTGGAAGACCGCAAGGGTACTGTGGAGGTTGTTATTTTTAGCGACATCTATCAGAGTAGCCGCCACCTCCTTGAGGTGGATGATCCCTTGCTGATTGTGGGCACTGTACAGCAGGAGGAGAAGGGAGCCAAGATCATAGCACAGCGCATTCTCACCCTCCTGGAAGCCAAGGAGCATATGACCCAAGCAATTCACATTAAACTCCCGGCGCAAACAGTCACCAAGGAAAATCTGGCTGATCTCAAAGCTATCTTGGGGCGTCACAAAGGCGATTGCAAGGCATACGTGCATCTGTGCACGGACGAGCACTGTGAGGCCGTCATACGATTGGGTGATAGAATTAGAGTGAAACCTGATCGGAGTTTGGTTGAAGAAGTAAATCGGTACTTCGGTGCTGAGGTGGTTTCTGCAGTACTGTCAAACGGACCCGGCCCTGTGCGAAATTCCAAGATCAATCATAGAAACAATCGACGAAACCGCCATCCTGGCGGTGTCCGTTGATAGTTGTCCGTTGTCCGTGGGAAAGCTACGCGCCGTATGGTGGATGAAATAAAAATGAGATGCGACGGACGAGGGATTAGGAACAACGTGAGTAGCAGTATAATGCTGAAATATCCGGGCTAGAGGATATATTTGAAAAAAGGGGAACCTTTCCAAGTTGTCACTCCGCCAACGGGATAGTCACTCGAACTTCCGCACGGGTCCAGACCAGCAACGCCAAACCAACAACCGCATCAATACGAGCACGAACGTGTGTACAAGAACTGAAAACCGCTATTTTGATGAGAACTGCAGGAGTCTCCCTCGGAAAGATTCCCCTTTTTGGCAGGAGACGAGCGGATATTATGATAAACTTTTCACATTGTCAAGAAAAAAGTTATAAGGAGAAGTCAGGAGATAGGAGTCAGGAGTATATCAAGTAGTATCAATCAAATTCATTTGGAAAGGGGGCACAAAATGTCAAAAGCGAAAAAGTTTGAAGATTTGATAGTTTGGCAGAAGGCGCATAGGCTTGTCATAAAAATCTATAAATTGAGCAAGGGGTTTCCTAGAGACGAACTCTTTGGCTTAACCTCTCAACTTCGTCGAGCAGCAGTATCCATCCCGGCAAACATCGTTGAAGGTTTTAAGCGAGCTACCATTCCCGAGAAGCTGCGTTACTTCAACATTGCCCAAGGTTCATTGGAAGAAGTAAGATACTATATTATTCTCGCGCACGATCTGGAATATGTAGATGCCATGGATCTGAACGATGACCTTGGAGAAATAGGTCGTATGTTAGAATCCTACATGAAGTCAATGAGGGAAAAGAAATAGTTCTCCTAACTTCTGGCTCCTAGATTCTATCTCCTTGCAGGAATATGAGCTATGAATCGTTTTCAACACACACTGGGTAAGGTCTGTGATAACTGCCCTTTATGTAATTATGCCAGGAAGAATCCGGAAACCCGTTTTGGCAAGGTTATGTCCTGGCATGGCCAGTACTGCCCTGCCTGGAAAGCCCAGCAGGAGCTCGCGGCCGAACGCGAAGAAGAGACGCGGAGAGAAAAAAACGGCGCCGAATGATCCAACCCATCTCGAGCCTTGTGCCTTGCGCCTCTTCTTTATTCCGGCAACTTCCGCACGCCTAGGGGTTCATAGTCTACCGATTCACTTAATAGTCTCTTGAATATACGGTTCTTTTCTGGCTGGTCCTCGATGTCAGCCGTACGTTTCTCATACTCGTTGGCCATCCATTCCCATATGTCGACCTCGCGTTCCGGCTCTGGAGAATAACAGAATCGTTCCTGCCATTTCTCCATTTGCTGCTTATTGATATATGGAACTTCCTGAAGCCTCTGGTAGATTTTGGCTAACCGCCCACTGAGTCTTTTCGGCAACCTGTCATGGTACCGAGGCCGTTTTGGCATTATGTTTTTTAGTTTGCCAGCACTCACGTGTAAACTCCTTTAGAAGCTATCAGCTTTTGGCTGTCACTCATGGTCATTTGGCCACTGAAAGTGGCCGTCACAACGCTACGCTGTCATTTGTGGTCATTTGTTGTTACGACTTAATGACGGCCGTAAGGCCTAATGACGGCCGCCAGCCCAATTGACAACGAAGCGCATCTGCGCGAAGTGTAATGACTTGTGGGTGCCCAGTGCTTAGTTCTTACTGCCCAGTTTATTACTGCCTGCTGCTTGCCGCCAGGCCCTGAGCTTGCCGAAGGGCTTCCTGCTCACTCCTTCACCGCCACGCCCAGAATAGCAAACCGCGTTTCCTTGTGCCCGGGAAGCAGCCTGAGACCCCCCTGCTGCAAGGCCGCGCGGTACTCTGGGCCGTAAAAACGGTTCTCAGTTGGATGGTCGAGCAACCTGCGCGTAATTACATTGGCGTAAAGCGCAGGATAAATCTCTTCGAAATAAAACCCGCCACCCTTCTTTAAAACCCGGCAGATCTCTCTTATCCCCTGCTCCCAATCTTCTAAATGATGAATAATACCAAAATTAAACACAGCATCCATGCTACCATCACCATAGGGCAGCTGCTGTGCATCGCCAACAAAAAACAGAAGACGATCAACTGTCCAATGTGGCTGTCTTTTTATGGCCAAGCGAATCATGGCCGGATCAACGTCTAAGCCATCCAGCCGCTCCGGTTGAAAGGTTCTTAAAATAATTCTGGCTCCCGCACCGTGACCACAGCCAATCTCCAGACAGCGAGTCCCAGGCTCCAGATCCCTTACCCTCTTGAGGTACTGGGTTTCACGCTGCAGGATTAGATAACGCAATGGACTGTTAACCCATAGTCTTTCAGGCCAGTTAACTTTCATCTAACACCTTCCGGTGGTCCGTAGTCGGTCGTCCGTTGTCCGTGGGAAAAAGCATAGGGCATGGGGCATGGAGCATAGAGTAAGGAGCCAGGAGTCAGAATTCAGGAGAAACATTTTAACTTTTCGGGAACATCTACGCTAATATTCCGTTTCCACCCTTCTTGCTTCATACGCTATGCGCTTTTGATTCCTCTGAATATCTTGGCAACCCCGTAAGTAAGCTTCTTAATCCTCAAAGAAGTAAATCCGGCTTTACCCATTTCCTGCAAAAATTCTGGTGCGGATGGAAAACCGTGTACGGAAGTGGCTAAATAACTGTAAGCATAATTTGTCCGCGACAACAAGTTGCCCAGAGGAGGCAGAAGGTAGTCAAAGTAAAGTTTGTATATGGTCCCCAGTAGTGGATCGTCAGGGATATCGAACTCCATTATGAGTAGTTGCCCCTTTGGCTTGAGCACACGGTAGAACTCTGCCAGCGCTTGGTCTCGTTCCTCAATGTTCCTGATTCCGAATGCAATCGTGGCTGCATCAAAGGACGCACTCTTTAACGGTAGGTGACGGCCATCGCCCAGACTCAAGTGAATACGGCTGTCGAACCTCTTGAACTTTCCCTTTCGCCTGCCAAATCTAAGCATCTTGGGTGAGAAATCCACCCCAACAACCCCGACCCGCGGGTGATGTTTGCAAATCTCGATTGCTACTTCACCTGTACCCGTGGCCATATCGAGTACAAGAGCTTCCGTCGGCAACCGAAGGCACTGAGCCATGGCTCGCCTCCAATATGAATCCCTTCTTAATGACAGAAAGCTGTTCTGGAAGTCATAGGAGAAGGCTATGGTCTCGAACATTCTTTTGACTTGATAGTCTTTCATGGCCATAATAAAAATAAAGGAGCCAGAAGTCAGGAGTCAGAATCCAGGAGTTAAGAGATTCTCGTTTGACTTTTTCTTTTCCTGATGCTGCGTTCTGTCACTTGGCCTCTGTATTCCTCGTCTCCTCTCCGTTTCATTTCGATTTGCCCCCAACCTCGAGGCCCCCACCCAGGGCTGCTCACCGGAAAACTGCCTGCTGCTTGCTGACTCCTGCCTGCTGCCACAAAGTGCCAGGCACTTTGTGGCTATCCCAGCCCAGCAATCTTCCCGCCTTGATAGATTAGGAAGGAGACCATCCATGCCAGGACCAGAGAATAGCCAATACTAAACCCGGTCCACTTCCAGGAATTGGTCTCGCGCCGAATCACCGCCACCGTAGCCAAACACGGAATGTAAATAAGCACAAAAGCCATGAGGGTGTATGCCCCGAGAGCAGTCATGCCTGAGGCCCGCAAGGACCGGCGCAAGGCTTCACTCTCCTCGTTCACATCGGCTCCGGCTGCATACAATACTCCAAGCGTGCTCACCACAATCTCTTTTGCCACAAATCCTGTGAGCACGGCAACACTCGTTCGCCAGTCAAAACCCAAGGGAGCAAAGATTGGTTGAATGAAATGGCCCAACCTCCCGAGAAAGCTATTTTCCAGCCTTGCCATTTCAATGTTTGCTACCGAACTCTTCAGATTCTCGTCCACCATCGAGGCCGACGCTGATCGTTGGGATTCAGCAGCGGTGAGCACCCGTTCCTGGGTGGCACTCGTGGCCCCTGTCTCCACAGCCTGGCCCCGGAGCAGATCGGGGCTTCGTGGGAAACTGCTGAGGACCCAGACCAGGATGGAACCTACCAGGATCACTCCACTCATTTTACGCAAGAAAATCTGACTGCGATCCCACATGTGAATCAGCAAACTCTTCAATGTTGGCGCCCGATAGGGGGGAAGTTCCATTACAAAGGGAGCGATGTCACCCCGAAAAAGAGTCACACTGAAGAGCTTGCCCATGGCTATGGCCAGAGCAATGCCGAGCCCATAGATACTGAAGATGACGTTGCCAGCACTGGCTCCGAAAAATGTGCCGGCCAGCAGTATATACACGGGTAATCGGGCTGAGCAACTGATCAGAGGGTTGATCAGGATGCTCAGCAACCGATCACGCTCGCTTTCGAGGGTGCGAGTAGCCATGATCGCCGGAGCGTTGCAACCAAAACCCATGAGCAGGGGAATAAACGACTTGCCGTGCAGACCAATGACATGCATTACCCTGTCCATGATAAAGGCGGCTCTCGCCAAGTAGCCTGTATCCTCAAACACGGCAATACAGAAAAAAAGAATCAAAATGTTGGGCAAGAAAATAATTACACTACCCACTCCGGCTATGATGCCGTTGACCAGTAGGTCCTGTAGGAGTCCCGCCGGCAGCAGCGCAGTCACAACGGCCCCGAGCCAGGTCACCCCGGCGTCTATCCATTCCATTGGATAGGCCCCCACGGTAAAGGTCAGCTGAAACATGGCCCAGATGAAGAAAATGAAGACGGGAAAACCCAGAATCCTATTGGTAAGAAACAGATCTACCTGCCTGGAGAGATCAAGTTTGCTTTTGGTGGAGACTTTAAGGACCTCCTTGAGAGCCCCCCCAATAAAGCCATAACGCTGGTCTGTGAGTACCATTTCAGCGTCGTCCTTATAAAACTCAACCAACCGCTCGCGACTCGCCTCAGCTTGAGCCAAAATTTCTTCGCCGATCTCCCCGAACGATCGTACCCTCTCTTGCACGGCTGCATCATTTTCCAACAATTTCACGGCCAACCAGCGGGTTGAAAAGCGCTCGCCAACTGAGGGATCCTTCCAGATAACGTCCTGGATCTTCTTGATCTCTTTCTCCATCTCGTGGCCGTAAGAAATGTGGATGTGCCGGCTCACCGTATCCCTGTCCTCCACCACTTCCAGCACTTTGTCCAGTAGTTCCTTCATCCCCTGATTCTTGGTACCGATAGTGAAAACCACAGGCACACCCAGGAGAGTACCCAGACTCTCAGCGTCAATCTGGTGGCCGCGTGACTGGGCCACATCAGCCATGTTAAGGGCCAGAATAAGCTTTACCCCCATCTCTATAAGCTGGGTGGCGAGGTAGAGATTTCTCTCCAGATTGGAGGCATCCACAATATCCACAACCACATCCGGCTTCGAGTCAACCAGAAAACTGCGGGCCACGATTTCTTCGATGGAATATGCGGTAAGACTGTAAGTCCCCGGCAGGTCAACCACCTGCAACCGGTGGTCGTTATGGAGCACGGTTCCCATCTTCTTCTCTACCGTCACCCCCGGCCAGTTTCCCACATGCTGGCGAGTACCTGTAAGATTATTGAAAATGGTGGTCTTGCCAGAGTTCGGGTTGCCGGTCAGGGCAACAGTAATGGTTTCTTTCTTCACTTTTGTTCTTGCTCCAGCTTTTCCATCATTATCTGGGACGCCTCATCCATCCGTAGCGACACGTGGTAGCCTTTGATCACCAGTTCAATTGGATCTCGCAGAGGAGCATATTTTTCAACGAATACCTCAGATCCCCTGATAAAGCCCATCTCCTGCAGTCTCTTGCGAAAGGTGCCACTGCCGTTCAATTGTCTGATCACACCTCGCTCACCTTCTTTGAACTCACTCAATGGAATCATCACCATAGCTCCAAATTCGACCTATAAAGTGTCCCACCAAATTCACCCTCGTCTGCAGAGATGATAAGGATTGTAACCGGGAACCAATATGAGAGGAACTCCTCAGCCAGTGTCTTTGGCAGGGTTGTTATTGGTAGAGACGAGCACTTTCTGGCTGAGGCCGCGCCCCAGGGCGATTCTGCTGCCTCGGAAGGCAACGATGATAGGGCCGGGTCCGCTTGCTTTTATAACTTCTACAGTTGTTCCGGGGATAAGTCCCATGTCAGCCAATCGCTGTTGAACCTGTTTCCCACCGAGCAATCGCTCGATAACAACTTCCTCTCCAGGAAGTACATAAGATAAAGGAATACCAGGTCGCCGCTGTTTCCGGCACTCTCCACAAATGCCGTAGAGCTCCATTTTATGATGCAGCAAGGTAAAATATCTATCCTGGGCGATTTGTCGCTGCAATGCTTCAATCTCTCTGTTGTGGAACTCCTGAATTTTGCCGCAGTCGGCGCATATGAGATGGTCATGATGCCAACCTATGTGGCGATGTTCATACTGGACCTCCTGGCCCTCAAATTCCGTCTTGTAAGCATAGCCATAGCGGCAGAGAAGATCCAAGGTCTCGCCAATAAAGTCGCTGGCCAATTGCTGGCCTTGGCTTTCGAGCTCCTCCTTGATAGCGGCAACAGTGAGGTGCTCTGTTGTCCCCAAGAATGCCTCGAGCACCAGCAACCTCTTATCGCTATAGTTCAGGCCATGCTCTTTGCAGATGTGGATGAATTCATCTTTCTCGTATTGGTGTAACCGTTCCATCGAGCCTCGACTCCCTTATCTAAGCACCATTTCGTCGCGAATCTGTCGCACACTTTTGCCATTTGCGCTGTTACTCACCTGTGCACCTTACATTTGACACAATGCCCATACACTTCGAGTTTGTGTCCAGTTACAAGAAAATCATAACGCTCACCGACCTTTTCCTCTACATCTCTGACAATTTCTTCTGTAAATTCAATAATTTGACCACATTCTAGACAACGAAGGTGGCAGTGGTGCTCATGCCCATAGATATGTTCGTAATGCAGATGCCCATCCTCGAAGTAGGCTTCCTGGATGAGGCCGCTCTCAAGCAGCAGGGGAATAGTACGGTAAATCGTAGCTTTGGAGATTTTCTCGTTCTCGCGCCGGAGTAGCACGTAAAGTTCATCCACGTCAAAATGGTCGTGGATGGCAAATACCGCTCTGACAACCTGTTCACGCTCGGGTGTTTTTCTTAAACCCTTATTGCGAATGAATTCTCTGAATACCTCAATTTCACTTTTCATGTTGATCCTTATTGAGAACGATTTGCGATAGTAGCTGGGACGAATGTTTTTGTCAAGGGCAAATTTCGAAGCTGTCAGCTTTGAAGGCACACGGCAAGAAGCATAGAGCATAGGGTTGGAGGTTGGAGGAGCGCTGCGCTTTAGGTTGGAGGCAAAACGAAGAAACTAAATAGCCAGTAGTCAGTAGAAAAGAGGTATTCGCTATTTGATTTTTCATTCTGACTCCTGACTCCTGTCTCCTGTCTCCTGTCTTCTTGCTTTTAAATATGAAAACCCTTGGATTGGCCTGACAAAATAGTGTATTGATCAAGACATGAAAGTGACCACCATCCTCGCTTTTGTCCTCCTAGGTTTTGCGGCCACCATTGGTCAAATTCTTGTACTGCGAGAATTGCTCACCGTTTTTTCCGGCACTGAATTGGCAGTGGCCATCGTCCTTGCTGCCTGGCTTTTTTGGACGGCCCTTGGCGGACTGCTAGGCAGCAAACTGTCACAGTATTATGGCGGCAGCCTGCTCTTGTTTGGCTACCTTCAGGGGGGCAGCGGTCTCATCCTTGTCTCGACTATCTTCCTTATCAGGGCGGCGCGTACTCTTTTTCAGGTCGGCGCCGGAGAGCTAGTCACCTTGGGGCAGATGCTGGCAATTTCTTTTCTCACTCTTGCACCCTTCTGTCTGATCTCCGGGTTGTTGTTCAGTCTGGCTTGTTCTCTCTTGGCTGCTCAAATACCAGCCTGGACGAGGTCTCCCGGTCTGGTTTACTTTCTGGAGGGCTTGGGGGCTGGTATCGGAGGACTCCTTTTTACCCTCATATTGATTCACCATTTCAGTGCACTACAGATCGCTAGCTCCATCGGGCTCCTTCTCTGCTCTGCAGGGTTTTTAATCGCCCTACAGGCCGTCCGAAACCGCCAGGTTGATATTTTGATTTTTGCATGTCTTTTCCTTGGCCTTGCCACCGTGCAATACCGAAGTACAGATATGGACAGGGCCAGTCGCCAATGGCAATGGTCCGGATTCCGCCTTTTCGACTCTCAAGAAACCATCTACGGTCACATCGTTGTAGTAGCCAGAGAGAACCAGATCACCTTCTTTGAAAACGGTCTCTGGAACTTTACAGTCCCAGATGAATTGAGCGCTGAAGAGGCGGTTCACTATGGACTTTTACAACATCCACAGCCTGAGAGTGTACTTCTCATCGGAGGTGGGGTCTCCGGATCTCTGGCGCAGTTGCTCTTACATCCGAGTGTTCTCAAGGTAGAGTACGTGGAACTGGATCCCGCACTCATCCAGTTGGGGGAAAAATATCTGCCGGGGGATGTGACTGCTGCCCTGCAAGACGGCCGGGCCAGAGTCCTCTATGAAGATGGGCGAAGCTATCTTTCTCGTACATCTAACAAGTTCGACGTTATTTTGCTAAATCTTCCCGAACCTTTTACCGCACAGATAAACCGCTTTTACACCCAAGAATTTTTCCGCCTGGCCGCTAGTAAGATGCGTGCTGGTGGCGTTTTCTTTTTTACTGCCAGTGCAGCTGAGACTGCACTCGGTCCTATTCAGGCTAGGTACTTGAAACTCCTCTATCGAACTGCATCCAGCGTTTTCGCTGAAGTGGTGGTATTCCCTGGCCAAACTGCCCGTTTCTTTTGCTCAAATTCTCCAGGCATCCTAACCAAACAACCGGAGACCTTGGTGGCAAGAATGCGCCAGCGCCAGCTGGATCTCCTCTACGTACAAGATCACTATATACTCTGGGATCTTTCGCCTTTGCGACAAGAAAGTTTCATGGCCATGATCGAGGAAGCAGACGAAAACCAAGAAAACAGTGATCTTAACCCCAGAGCCTATTCCTATAATCTCCTCCTTTGGGGCTCGCACTACTCGCCCATAATAGCAAAAGCCTTCTCAGCGTTGAGCAAGCGTACCATCTGGATAGGCATGCTTCTCTTTTGCCTCGTTGTTGCAGTTACTAGCTGTACCAAAGGCTTTCGATCCGGTGCTTCCCAGATTCCAAAAAGCAGAATACTCTACACTGTTACTGTCTTTGGCCTTACTGGAATATCCCTGGAAATTCTTATCGTTTTTGCCTTCCAAGTATTCTTCGGCTATGTCTACTATCAGATCGGGATTCTGTTAGCTCTCTTCATGATAGGGTTGGCTATGGGGAGTTTCACCTTTAGTTACTACCCCAGAAATAGACCCCTACAGATTAGAACCCTCGTCACCTTCCAGTTCGTCCTGGCCTGCTTCTGTCTCGGTTTGGCTTTCATTTTTGTTCATTATTCCCATTGGCTGAGCTTTGGCCATCACGAATTCATGTACCGGGAAGCATTCTCTGTAGTAAGTTTGGTAGCGGGTTTTCTCGGCGGGGTTCACTTTCCACTGGCCAACCGGATATTGCTGGAGGAGCTACCGCAAGTCGGCCCAATCTCGGGTTTACTATATGGTGTTGATCTTCTGGGATCCTGCCTGGGCTGTCTCTTGGTGGGACTCGTTTTTATACCTACGGTGGGAATTTATCAGACGCTCTTTATTCTTGCTTTGCTAAATCTGACGGCCATTTTGCCCTTCATCACTGCAATACTGAGCACACGTTCCTAGAAACAACCATGAGGCATCGGGCAAAAAGATAGATTCCAAACAACCCCAATTTTGATGTGAGATGTGAGATCTGAGATGTGGGATACTGAATCCCGGGAGAAATGTTGAATCTCACATCACATATCGCACATCCCACATCTGTTGCTCAGAATTTGTTTCGTGCTTAGAATTTCGCATTTGATACTCAGCCTGTCTTCTGCTCTATTCTCAATTCCTGCTGGCTACTGACCACTCTCCGTCAGCGCCTAATCTCGCCTCGGTCTGCTCATAGCCAGAATCTTGACCTCGTGCTCGAAAACCACCTCGATCTTCGATTTGTCAATCACCTTGCGCACGAAGCCAAGTCCGAAGATTCGATGGGACACGATCTGTTTTTCACGGTAAGAAACGGTCGGGTCGTATGGCAGAGGCTCCTTGTCGCCGGCTATCTCCTTGAGTGCTTGCCACTCGTTCAAGGACACCTGGGGACGAGAGGTTCTGACTGACCCAACTTTCTTCAACACCTTTGCTTGGCGTTCGGATGGAAGAGGAACCTTCTTGGTTATGGTAGCCAGTGAGGGTCGGTAGCGGTGTTGGCTGTTGCAACGGCGGCAAATCACCAGGTGAATCTTTTTATCTTTCATGGCCACCACCCGGTGAATGGTCTCATCATCACAACGGGGACAGATGGAGTCGGTCTCGTCCCCCACCGACGCGGTTTTCCAGGGATGTCCTTTTAGTCTGTCAACCAATGAAACTCCAGAGAACACCGGCGGCTATGGCAGAACCGATAACCCCCGCAACATTTGGCGCCATGGCGTGCATGAGCAGATAGTTACTCGGATCCTCTGCGTTGCCTACCATTTGCACTACTCGGGCCGAGTCCGGCACCGCCGACACTCCGGCTGCACCGAGCAGAGGGTTAATTTTGTCGCGGCTAAAAAAGTTCATCAGTTTCGCAAAAAGCACCCCACCTGCCGTGGCCACCATGAAGGAGCAGGCGCCAAGGATAAAGATACCTACGGACTTGGCAGTAAGAAATACATCAGCCTGGGTGCTGGCACCTACGGTGAGCCCGAGAACAATTGTTACTGTATCAACCACAGCAGTTCTGGCAGTTCTCGCCAACCGGTCGGTAACCAGACATTCCTTTAAAAGATTGCCAAAAAAGAGCATGCCAAGCAATGGCAGGGCGGCAGGCGCCAAGAAGCAGCAAAACAAGAAGCCCACGATGGGGAAGAGGATCTTCTCTTGCGAACTCACCTCTCTGGGATCACTCATTTTGATGAGACGTTCTTCTCGGCTGGTGAGCAGTCTCATAATGGGTGGCTGGATAACCGGCACCAAGGCCATATATGAATAGGCTGCGATGGCAATGGGTCCTACCAGGTGCGGTGCCAACTTGGCCGACAAAAAGATGGCGGTAGGGCCGTCTGCACCTCCAATGATGCCTATAGACGCTGCCTCTCTTTGAACAAAACCCAGAAATAGAGCCCCTAAAAATGTCATAAAAACACCTAGTTGCGCAGCTGCCCCCAGCAAAATGAGTTTTGGCCTGGCCAGAAGTGTGGAGAAATCTGTCATGGCACCGATACCCAAAAAGATCAACGGAGGATAAATACCCTGGCTCACTCCAAAGTAGAGGTAGTTGAGCACCGAACCTTTCTCATAGATGCCCAGGCCCAGACCTTTGAAAACCGGGACGTTACCAACCAGAATACCGAAGCCAATGGGGACCAAAAGCAGCGGTTCGTAATGTTTGGCAATACCGAGATAAATGAAGATTAGCCCCACACCGATCATGACAAAGTGGCGATAGTCAGCCATACCAAAACCGGTATTTTGAAAAAAGTCTATTAGGAGCTCCATAACAATCCTTGTTTTCTTTCTTCGTTCATCAAAGAGTTGGTTAAATCCGAAATTCGAATATCTAAATCCGAAACAAATTCGAATTCCCAAAATTCAAATGACAGAAACGCCAGATAATTCTGAGAGAGTGGTCACGTTTTGAACATTTAAACATTAGGATTTTGTATTTGCCCTTCGACTTGGCTCAGGGTGGTGAGTCCTTCGACTCCGCTCAGGACCGTGAGCCTGTCGAACGGCTTGTCGAACCATTTCGTGCTTCGGAATTCGGATTTCGAATTTGAGTGCAGCTACTCTTCTCTGTCTCAGTGGTACCACCTTTATATCTTTTTGAGGCTGTGCCGAACCCTCGTTAACTATGCGGATTTCCCTCCTTCTTGCTTCCCTTTGCCCAGCGGAACAGGCCATCTGTCTCACCGACCATCGTGCCCTTTACAAGTAAACGATTAATGGTTGAGTGAACCCTGGCCAGTCCTCGCTGCTCGGCCACCTCAATAAGCCGGGGAAGCTTGAATGGCTCCTTCATATGAGTAGTGAGCAAGCGCAGAGCTTCTTCTACGTCATCGAGTCCGCCAGGTCCATGGCCCTCCCCAGTATCTGCGCTTATGGGTGTCTCGGTCTCGCGCTTGCTGAAAAGACTCCTCAGCAGTTCAATGGTATATTTGGGTTTTTCAGCATGGTCATTCCACCAGCGGATTGCCCGAGGGAAATAGGTGATAATAAACGCGAGGGCTGCAAGCCCGAAAAAAACCACAGAGATTCCCAGGGCAGCGATCAGCCAGCCATTGCCAACGCTAATTGCAGAAAATCCACCCATGGGTTTACCTCTTCTCTCTCAGTCTTTGCCTGTCTTCTTCTTGCAAAAAAGGGAGCCGGCGGCCGAGCACCTTGGAAATGTTGCGCATGATTTTGGTTCCCATCACCACGTTTCTTTGGACCAGACGTAAGAGCTCGCTGCCTGGAAAGGTAATGAGCGTACAGTCCGTCAGGCAGGTAACCGATGCCGTGTAACGTGTTGGACTGACCAGTGCCGACCAACCCACCACCCCACCGGGTTTGTGCAATGTAATAGCGCGACCATCAGGAAAGGCCACCATGAGATTTCCTTCTTGGAGGATATAGAGCGTGCGAGCCGGAAGTCCAGCCTGTATCAGCACCTCACCCTCCTGGGCATGGGTGACCTCGGCCATCCCGGACAGGAATTTCAATTCAGCCGGATCCAGTTCAGCCAAGATTTCGTACTTCTTGAGTTCGTCAATCGGGATCACAACTTCTCCTCGTACATCCCTTGGTGCCCTGCAAAATGGTCGCCTCAGCCTTTGAAAATGCTCTAGCGAGCGTATTCCCCGTAGCTTGCTGCGGGGTTAGCGAGCGAACTACAACAAAATGGAACCACTTCCTTACATTTCGAAGATTCCCTGCAGCTTGCTGCAGGGAGCTTCAATTCGCGAACGGGTGAATCTACCACAACACAATCATATTTCCAAGTCTCGAGCAGATCTGTGGAGTACAATCACTTTACTCAAGCTCTCCTAAAAGGTTGCTTGCCTGACTCAATACCCCCTTGTCCCCGTGCCCCCAAATGTGCACAATAGTCTCGGGTTCACTCCAGTACTCTTGTATTTTTTGCGCAAAGCGAAAAACTGTCAATGCCAAAGCTCCCTGTATTTTTACGCTATGCTCTTTGTGCTCTGGACTGGCCCTGAGGACCAGGTTTTCAAGACGAAATAAATTGCCTCTGATCTTAGCAGGGTACATGGTAATGATCAATTTGATGTTTTCTGGGTTGAAATGTAAATGGTAAACACGCTATTTGAGTTGCCTTTGACAAGTGGAGAACGGCATGAGCCACACCAACCTTGCTCTCTCATTGTTATCTGACACTTTTGCCATTTGTAGACTGGGACCCGAGGAAGACATTCCCTCTTGGGTCCTGGCCGGGGATTTCTTCTCTGTTACCCGGACAAAGGAAGAACTCTCACTTTTATGTCTACAGGAAACAATACCTCAAGGGACTCGTTGTGAGAAAGGCTTTCGCTGTTTCAAGGTGGGGGGGCCTCTGGACTTTTCTTTGACTGGAATCCTGTCCTCATTAACGATGCCTCTGGCCCAGGCCGGTATCAGCGTTCTGGCAATATCTACCTTTGATACCGACTATCTGCTGGTCAAGGAAGCACAGGTGGATAGTGCTGTCCAGGCACTGTCGCATGCTGGACACCGCTTTGTATAGCCTGGATATCTCTCTGTTCTCACCCTTTTTCCCTTGTTCCCGCCCCAATGCTGTGCTATTCACATCTTGCATCAAAATGAATGAAAAAAGGGAGGATTGTACAGTGGGTAAAGCACGCGAACAAAGATCAATCAATTTCTTGCGGGGTATTCCTGCTGAAGAAGCACTTTCCCGCCTCATACCAATGGCATCCGAGGGCTATGAAAAAGCGATACAAAGATATGGAACAGATGTGCTTCAGTACGGTCATATCAATGGCTTTAAGCCTTTGCGAGAACTCATGGGCCAGTCACATCAGGTTGATCCGGAACGAGTCATTGTTGGCAATGGCGGCATGGAAGTGATTTCACTTTTTCTCAAGTCAATCCCGCGAGCAAGCAATATTATTGTTGAGGAAGCAACATATGATCGCTTCCTGTTCGATGCAGAACGGTACGGGCATAATCTGATCGGAGTCGAATTGACATCGACTGGAATAAATCTCGATCAATTCAAAGAAGTGGCGAATAAAATCCCAGCCGCAGTTTTTTACGGAATCCCGTTTCATCAAAATCCCACTGGTATCAATTACTCTGAAGAGAATCGGCAGGCTGTGGAACAGATATGCAGAGAACAGTCCATCCTGTGCGCTTGGGATATTTGCTATGAACTGCTGCGCTATGACGGCAATCAAAATACCTCTATTACGGTTTCAGAATGGGGACCTATTTTGATGAGTTCCTTTACCAAAACTGTTTCTCCGGGGACGAAGTGTGGATACATCGTTCTGCCCAAAGACTATGTAGAACACATGGGTAAGGTTGTTGCCAACAGCCGGATCAATCCCAACCTACCAACGCAGGCATTCATAGCCGATTTCATTGAATCTGGTAAGTATGCAGACTTTCTGGACTATCTACGTGCTCTTTATAAACCGAAAATGGAGGCACTTAATGTGTCGCTTTATGCTCATTTTCCGGAAGTCTCTTCTGTTGATATCAGCGGCGGCTTCTTTGCGAGTATCAGCTTGCAGAAAATAACATCAGAAAAAGAAGAAGCATTCATCCAAGCTGCCAAAGAAGCCGGCGTTGGTATCGCTGCGGCCTGGGATGCTGTCGCTCCTAATTTGAGAGAGAAAAAGCGTAAGGACGGCTTGTTTACGCGTTTGACTTTTCCCGCCTACGAGCCAGAAGAAATACGATGGGGTATTGCCAAACTGAAGGAGTTAGAGGAGATGTCATCGTAACTGGTCGATATATGATGAACCGGTTAGCTCAATCGTTAATATTACATTGATGCTTATGAGTCTGCATGTTTTTACATACGGTTCCCTCATGTTCCATCGAGTTTGGTCGAAAGTGGTGGGTGGTATGCACGAAAAGGTAGGCGCAAGATTGTATGGCTACAAGAGGAGGAAAATACGGGGTGAGATATATCCGACGGTACTTCCTGGGACGAGCCGAGATTATGTTGATGGTATTATCTACCTGAATGTGAGCAAGAGCGACGTGAAGACATTGGATGCATTCGAGGGGGAATATTATCAAAAGGAAATGGTCGAATGTGGGTTGACTGACGGACGCACCATTACAGCCTGGGTTTATGTCTTTAAAGAACGGTATAGAGATTTAGTGGAAGACGAGCCATGGGACCCGGTTTGGTTTTCTGAAGATGGAATTCATTCCTTTTTTGACAGATATGAGGGTTTTAACTAATCTGCACCCCAACCAGTGTCATTCCGAAAACTCTGGAAGAGCGAAGCGCAATCTCTGAAGCAACCAAGCTCGAAAAACAGGAAGCACGGGAGAAAACCTTCAGCAGATTGGAAGAGGCTTTTGTGACCCTGCATTCCACATCGAGTGAGTACAGGCGAATCCCTAAGTGGTGGGCTATTGTTGCACTTACGGTCCTATTGATTCTCATCTCACCAGTGGCTGACATGGTGTTGATGAATACGGCTTTTTCCAGCCACATCTCTACCTTGCCATCGTTTGAGGGTCCCCTTATCTTCCACACATCGGATCAGTCACGGCCCCAGATCAAGCTGTCAAAAGGGAAATTTCTGGTCGCCAGCAAACAGCTGAGAGATCCGCAATTTTTTGAAACGGTCGTACTCCTGCTTGAGTATGATACCCAGGGTGCCATGGGACTAGTAATTAATCGACCCACCACGGTCAAACTTTCAAAGGTGTTGCCGGAGATAGAGGGTTTGCAGAAACGGTCTGACACCATTTATCTGGGCGGCCCTGTGGCCAAGAATCAGTTGATGCTTCTCATAAAAACCAGCAGTCCACCTGAGGGATCTCGCCTCGTATTCAAGGACATCTACCTCAGCTCCAGTCACGCGATCATTGAGAAAATGATCGACAATCCCGACACCCCAGAAAGATTTCGTGTTTATGCGGGTTATGCCGGTTGGGCCCCTGGGCAATTGGACCATGAAGTGTCAAGAGGCGGCTGGCATATTTTATCGGCCGATGAAGAAAGTGTTTTCGATAAAACTCCCTCTGAGATCTGGCCGGAACTCATTCAAAGGAGCTCCGCTTTGTGGGTCAGAGTAGTGGGAGAGTAAAAAATCCGGACCCAAATTTCAGGGTTTCAGGTGTCGGGTGTCAGGTCTCAGGGAAGAAAAACAAGAACACTGAAACCTCTTCTGCCGGCAAAGTCATTGAACTCTGATCTCCGCAAGGCGGGATCGTGGACTGGTCCTATGGACCAGATTTTCGATGTTGAATAACCAGGATGCCACGGAGGAGAGGATTGTAGCCATGGATCGATACACTGGCCCACATAAATTTGATATGGACGGCTGGATTAGTTGTGCGCCCTTTGAGCGATTGTTGCACATGGAGATCGTCGAAGCCTCTGACGGTCGGGCCACCTTGACCATGCCTTTTCTTATCGACCTCGCTCAAGGAGCCGGGCTCTTGCACGGTGGTGCTCTGATTAGCCTGGCCGACACCGCGGTTGTCATGGCCATCAAGAGTTTGGCTCCGGTTCAAACTCACTTTGCCACAATTGCTCTGGAGTCAAAATTTCTTTATCCTGTCAAACAAGGGGTCGTTACCGCCAGAGCAAAAGTCCTGCAACAAGAAGGAAGAATACTGCAAGGGCAGGCAACTGTTTACAATGAAGCTGAAAGACCGGTGCTGGAGTTCTCTTCTACCTTCAAGGTTGCCAAAGACAGCATCATCAGAGGAATCACCTTTCAAGAGAACGATAAATCTCGGTGAAATGATCAATACGCCTATGCCCTTAACTCCGAAAAAAGTGCTTTTCACTTTGAGGTGCTGTGTCGCAATGCGTCATCCCGGCCAAGTCCTGCAAAGCGGGACGCGAGCCGGGATCCAGACAACGTCCCCGCGAAGGCGGGGAACCAGGCACCAAATGAGGTCATTGTAGGTTTTCTGGATTCCGGACATCCGCCTGCAGCGAATTCCGGAATGACGGGCTCATGTAATCACGTCATTCCCGCGCAGGCGGGAATCCAGGCATCATTTATTAACCTGTATTTGTGGATTCCGGATCTCGCCTGCCTTGGGCGGCCTCGTCCGGAATGACGTGTTGGGCGAATTGTGACATGGTGCCCAGGGTACAATAGATTCTTGCGGAGCTAAGTTAATAGTCGTTCGATCCATAGGACCTGTTGCTTCAATGATTGGAATGAAGCACTGATCCGTTTTTCAACCCGAGGTCTCGAAAAGTGAAGACGTTTCAGGTTCTGGTGTTGATTTTTCTCTTTTCATGTGCCGTAACCTATGCTGGCGAAGTGGATGTCTTGCAGGTAAAGGTAAACCGCAGTGGCGACAATGTTTATGATTTTGACGTTACTGTTACTCACAAAGACGAAGGCTGGAATCACTATGCGAACAAGTGGGATGTTGTTGCTCCGGACGGGACCATTCTTGGCACTCGTACTCTTTACCACCCACATGTCCAGGAACAACCATTCACAAGGAGCCTGTCAGGAGTAAAGATACCCCAAGAAATTCACCGGGTAACCATTCGAGCCCACGATTCGGTCCACGGATATGGAGGGAAAGTCATGATCGTTGATTTGCCGCAATAAATTGCTACACCTGCATCCTTGTCCCAGGTTTTCCAAGCTGAACCTCTCCTCCCGTCTGAAATCCCAGGGTTTTAGGTGTCAGGTGTCAGGCAAAAGAAACATAGGAGCTGAAACCTCTTCTGCCGGCAAAACCAGGGAGCTTTGACTTGGCTCCAATGACCAGGTTTTCGAAGTTGAGTAGACCTTGTTTTGGGATAATTTTTGCATAGATATCTCGGTGAGTATGCAGGCCCTACTATTTCATCTGAAGAAAGGGGAGTAACTATGAGTGATTCCAAGACCTGTTCTCGCTGTGGAGGCTCAAACCTGGAACCTGGCCGGGTTCAGTCCACGGGTCGGGTAAACTTTCATTTTGATGATCCACGTTTTTTAACTGCTCTCACAGGGCATGTTCCCATTTTTTCAACCATGTGTTTGGATTGCGGGACTATTGACTTGAGTGGTGAAGTCAATAAAGCCCGAAAAATATCAAAACAGAACAAGAGCGAAGAGTAAAGAATCCAGGCCCGGGAAATGTACACGTGGCTTCTGATATGCTTAACTGTCGCTGCAGTTTTCATCGTGCTCAAACTTGCGTACGTCTTTTGCACTGCCCTGCTTCTTCCTATTACTCGAGGAGCACTGTACGTCTCAACCTCCCGGGTAAGAATTACCGCCTTTATGGACGCGGTACCCACACAATCAGGCCAACTCCTCGTCGACATTGGTTGCGGAGACTGGTGAGTTCTTCGCAAGGTGCGGAAAAGATATGGTGCGAGAGAGCTTGGATACGACCTGAATCTCCTGGCCTATTTGAAGGCCAAACTCCTGCGCCTTGGTCCGCAAAACGTAGAGGTAATATGGCGCAACTTTTGGACAGAAGATCTGTCGGCGGCCGACGTTGTTTTCCGCTATCTCTTTCCGGATGTAATGAGGGATTTGGCAGCGAAGCTCGAAGCCAATCTCAAGCCCGGGACTGTGGTTGTGTCGTGCAACTTTCATTTGCCTGGTTTCATTCCTGAACAGGTCTTGCGACCTGGCAACTCCTTGCACAACAGTCCTAATTTAGGTGTATCGGTTGAACAACTGATTAGTCTTATCGAGTAATGAGATGAAGAGCTTGCTTGCCCGAATGTATTCTCTTGTTGGACTCTTCCTGTTTTTCTCTTGGATTTTGTTGGTCCCAACCACGGTATTTTCCGCAGAGACAGGCCGGCATAGTTCAGCTGAGGCAATCGCTCCTGCTGTAACAAACTCCACCCAACCCGCAACACCTGATCCTGCTCCGGTTGTAAGTTATAGGATCGTTAATACCTATCCTCATGACCGAAACGCTTTCACCCAGGGATTGGTTTTTGCAGACGACTTCCTCTACGAAGGGACAGGGCTGCGAGGTCATTCCAGCCTGAGGAAGGTTGACCTAAAGACCGGGAATATCCTTCGAGTCCGGCGACTCTCAGCCCAGTTTTTCGGTGAAGGGATCACAATCTACGGCAACCGAGTCATTCAATTGACCTGGCGCTCGAGGGTAGGTTTTGTTTACCACAGAGAAACCTTTCAATTGCTGGACACATTTACCTATCCTACCGAGGGTTGGGGCATAACCCACGACGGCAGGTCTCTCATCATGAGTGACGGCACCTCAACATTGTACTTTCTAGATCCTCAGACCTTTCAGGAAGTCCACCGGCTTAAAGTCCACACCAGAGAGGGTCCCGTGTCCAGACTCAATGAACTGGAATACGTTCAAGGGGAGATCTACGCGAATGTTTGGCAAACAGACCGCATTGCAAAAATCTCCCCTGAGAGCGGTGAAGTGATAGGGTGGATAGACCTGGAAGGACTTCTAAGACCTGAAGATCGCGATCGCCGGGTCGACGTCCTCAATGGCATTGCCTACGACGTCAAAAATGATCGCTTGTTCGTAACCGGAAAACTGTGGCCTAAACTCTTTGAAATTGAGTTGATTGGGCCCGAAAGATAAAGCAAAGCGCTTGGCGCAGAGCGCAAAGCAAAAAAGTTTCAATGTCACGAATCCCTGGATTTGTGCGCTATGCTCTATGCGCCATGCTCTATGCGATTTAGTCTCGCCCTGAGGACAAGGTTTTCTAAGACGAAATAAAGAGACCAATAGCAAGCAACACCGGCGTCAAAATGATTACTACGACATTCCTGCCCATATAGGGTATCAGGCTGTCCATATCTTCTGCGAACCTGGCGATACCCTTGACAGTAGGAACGGCAATGATAAGTGAGCCAAGGGCCAAGAAGCCTGCCAGCGGAAGGCAGCCGCTTATATAACCGAAGATAACCGCCAGATAGGCACCTGCAAGGAATAACACGTATAATCTTACACTGGCCTCTCTGCCGATGGCGATGGGGAAATGGTGCCTGCCCACCCCTCTATCCGCTTCCACATCTGGAAACTGGTTGAGTAGCAATAAATTACTCACTAGGAAAAATGGAACCAGGGAAGCTACAAATGAGGTCCACGAATAGGAACCACTTAAAGCGAAGTCAGTTCCCATTACCATCAAGGGGCCAAAACCAAGCCCGGGCGCTACTAAACAGAAAACGGCGTTTTTGGTAATCCACTTTGTATAGACAACTATAATCACCAGGCCGACAAGGCCCACGGGTAAAAGCCACAGTCCCCGGATAGAGAGAAAGTACAGGCCCACAATAGCCGTGACAACCAGGCTGCAGAGACCGGTAATCAGTGCTACATGGGCCTTGTCAGGGCTCTGGGGCAGGGTGCCGCTGCCGCCGCTGAAGGGAGTGCGTTGGGTATTGAAATCAAGACCACTTTTACAATCATCGTACTCATTCAGGGCATTAACGCTTATGTGGGCCGCCAACGCACCGGCAAATGTAAGAGCAAGATAATACAGCTTGAGTTCAGATCCTGACCAAGCTGCGGTGGCTGCACCCAGCATTACACATGCCGGAGTCAGGATGAGAAAGGGTAAACGCATGGGGCCAAATATCACCGCTCTCAGGGTATTACTCATCGAAGTGGAGCTCCTTTGAGAATGGATATTTGAAAATGCTACAGCGAGCGTATTCCCCGTAGTCCGCCGGAGGCGGACGGGGTTAGCGAGCGAGCTACAATAAAATGGAATCACTTCCTTACCTTTCGAAGATTCCCTGTCCCGCTGTAGCGGGACTGCAGAAAGCTTCAATTTGTATCCTCATATAGGCTGTAATCATGCCAGTTTTCATACTTCCTTGCAAGGATATGAAAACGTATTGGTGCATAGATTAGTAAAGAATCCGGCACAAAGGGAAAGCCTTGGGGCTGGCCCCTACCGCAGTCGTCAGGCTAGGGCGTGACTATGGCGTATCAAGGAGGGAGCTTGAATGCTCTTCCCCCGCTTGCGGAAATCTGCTAGAGTCATGGAGTTCAGTGATTTTAGATTTTAGAATGCAGATTTTAGATTTAAAAGCTTTAGACCAACCGGAGAAGAGTGCATACACCTCAATCTGCAATCATAAATCATACGTGCTCCAGTGCTCCAGAACAGGTCGCAATCTTTACCCTCGAGGCCATTGAACTCTGACCCCCGCAGGGCGGGATCGTGGACTGGCCCTGAGGAATAAATTTCTGATTTTGAATGAAACAAAGAAAGGAGAAGCACAGATGAAAGCTGTGGTTTACGAAGAGTATGCTCCGGATGATGATTTTAAGCGCATCTTGCAGGTAAAAGATGTAGACGATCCAAAACCAAAACCAAACGAGGTAGTTTTTCAAGTCAAAGCAGCTGCATTGAATTACAACGATATTTGGGGAATGAGAGGAACTCCCATACCGGTCCCGTTGCCCCACATTTCAGGCTCTGATGCAGCCGGTGAAGTAATCGCCGTGGGGGAGGATGTAGCCAGAATCAACGTTGGGGACAGAGTTGTATCCCACTCTAATATGTCATGCCGAGTTTGTTCTGCCTGTACTGACGGTCGTGAGTATGACTGTAATAAGCGGACGATCTGGGGTTTCGAGACCGGCCCCCTGTGGGGTGGGTTTTCGGAGATTACCCATCTTCCGGAAGTAAACGTCATCAAGATTCCAGATAACGTCAGCTTCGATGAGGCGGCGGCAGCCTCAATGACCCTGCTCACTTCCTGGCACATGCTTGTAGGCAGGGCCAAGATTAAACCAGGACAAACCGTACTGGTAATGGGAGGGGGTTCCGGTGTTGGTAGCTTTGGAATCCAGATTGCGAAACTCTACAACTGTACGGTGATTGCAACAGCGAGTCCTGATAAACTAGACAGATGTCTCGAACTTGGTGCCGATTACGCCGTGGATCATAGGAAGGATGACTGGCACAAGGAAGTCCGGGGTTTGTCCAAGGAAATCTCTCAAAAGACTGGGGTATCTCCGGGAATCGATGTATCTTTTGATCACATCGGCGAGACCCACTTCAACAAGCAGCTTACTCTGCTCAAATATGGCGGAACCCTGGTTCAATGCGGCGCCACCACAGGCTACGATGCCAAAGCAGACCTAAGACATATCTTCTTCAAAGGAACCAACATCCTTGGCTCAAGTCAGGGCACAAAGGCAGAGGTAGAACAGGGATTCTACTGGATGTCTCAGGGGAAGATAAAGGCTGCAATTGACTCAGTGTATCCCTTTGAAGAGGCAGCAGAAGCCCACACAAAGATGCTCACCGGAAAAGGGTTATTCGGAAAAATTCTGCTAAAACCTTAGTTAATCTCTCCGGCCTAAGGTCGGAACTTCCAGAATCTTTCAAAAAATATCCCCCTCACCCTAACCCTCTCCCCCAGGGGAGAGGGAAGTTTGGGGTTAGGGGCTAGTCCCGTTTTCTTTAGAGCGGTCTGCAGTAGTCTACGCCTTTCTTCCTGTACCCATCCCTAAGAGGTTATCCATTTTTACAGCATTCCAATGATACACTCCTGATTGTTGTTCACTGACCGCTGAGCGCTGAGCGCCGATTGCTGAAAGCTCATCTACATACTTACTTCTTGACTGCAACGGGAAGCGAGAATAAGCTCATGTTAGACTTATCTGGCGAGAGGATCTGTAATCGAAAGGGAAGATAACTATGGACAGTAAACCTTTCAAAGCCATGGTAGTGCAAGAAACAGCGGCTGGCACATATACCAGGCGGATTGCCGAGAAATCACTGGATGATTTGCCAGCAGGTGAAGTATTGATCCGGGTTCACTATTCATCACTAAATTACAAAGACGGACTTTCAGCCACTGGTCACAGGGGGGTCACCAAGCATTATCCACACACGCCGGGAGTAGATGCCGCCGGTGTTGTAGAAGAAAGCCATAGTGAAGCGTTTCAGCCTGGGGACCAGGTAATTGTCACCAGTTATGATCTTGGTATGAACACCCCAGGTGGTTTTGGACAATACATTAGAGTACCGGCCGGTTGGGTGGTGCCGCTTCCGGAGAATCTCTCACCAAAAGAAAGCATGGCATATGGTTCAGCCGGTCTTACGGCCGGATTTTGCATCTTTAAGCTCCAAGAGCATGGCATCACTCCCGATCAGGGAGAGATATTGGTTACAGGAGCCACCGGTGGAGTTGGGAGTTTTGCCGTGGCAATGCTTGCCAGAATAGGCTATCAAGTGATTGCAGTAACCGGAAAGATGGATGAGAAGCAGTTTCTTGTCGATCTTGGCGCCAAAGAAGTCATCTCCAGAGCTGAGGCGACAGACACCTCGGGAAAGCCCCTTTTGAAAGGCCGTTGGGCTGGGGTAGTAGACGCGGTAGGGGGTGAGATCCTATCAACAGCCATCAGATCCACCAAACTCCACGGCGCGGTTACCTGCTGCGGCAATGTGGCATCGCCTGACTTGCATATTAACGTCTATCCCTTCATCTTGAGGGGTATCTCTCTTGTGGGCATTGATTCCCAGAGCTTTCCAATGACCTTTCGGCGCCGAACATGGGAAAAAATTGCCAGTGAGTGGAAACTGGACAACCTGGATAGGCAGACTTCCGTGTGCTCCTTAGAAGAGCTGGACTCCGAAATAGATCGCATCCTGGCTGGAAAGCAGAAAGGGAGAGTGATTGTGGATTTGGGGAGGTAGGAGTTGATGCGTAGGAAAGATAGAGAAATTGCCGATACTGCCTTGATTGAAGAGGTTATCGGCAACTCATTGGTTTGTCGTCTGGGTATGTCTAGAAATGATCAACCCTATGTTGTTCCTCTCTGTTTTGCTTACAGCAATAATACGCTTTATTTTCACTCCGCAGGCGACGGTTTGAAATTAGAGATACTCCAACACAATCCCAACGTCTGTGTTGAACTGAACCAGCGAGCGCATTCCCCGCAGCTTGTTGGAGCGGAGCGGAAATCCCGTCGCCGGGGCTGCGGGGTTAGCGAGCGAACTTTATAAAATAGACTAATTCCTTACAGTCGAAGATTCCTTGCAGCTTGCTGCAGGGAGCTTCAATTCGACCTGGACCAAAAGGTCATTCAGGACGACAATCCGTGCAAGTGGGGCATGAAATACCGCAGTGTTATAGCATTTGGTAAGGGTTCACTGGTTGACAATCTCCAAGAGAAGAAAAAAGGACTCGATGCAATTATGCAGCATTATGCAGGCAGATCTTTTGAATATGATGAGCCTGCCGTGAAAAGCACCGTTATCATAAAGGTTGAAATAGAAAGTATGACCGGCAAAGAATCTGGTTATTAGGTAATAATGGTTGCATGGGTGGACTAATAAAATGAAAATTACACTGGCACAACTGAATCCGACCGTTGGCGATATTTGCGGCAATGTGGCCAAGGTAACGCAGACGCTATCACAGTGCAGGAAGGACTCTCCCGACCTGGTTGTTTTCCCGGAACTCTTTCTCGTCGGCTATCCACCCAGGGACCTCCTGGAGAGACCTTCTTTTATCGCCAGGACGAACGAGGCAATCCGAGAGCTCTCTGAGGTTTCGCAGAAGTACCCGCATACGGGCATCATTGTGGGCGCTCCTCAACCTGGGCAGCAATCCACCGGCAAAGGCCTACACAATTCAGCGCTGCTGCTTTATCAAGGCCGAATCCTCTTTACTCAGCACAAATCCCTGCTGCCTACTTATGACGTTTTTGACGAACCTAGGTACTTTGACCCAGCTACGGAGGATCCGGTAGTACAATTCAAGGACAAGATCCTGGGAATATCCATCTGTGAAGATGCCTGGAATGACCCGGCCCTATGGCACCTGCCCACGTATTCCTATGATCCTATCGAGGTTCTGGCCGAAAAGGGTGCGAACCTGATTATTAATATTGCTGCTTCCCCTTTCTATCGAGGCAAAGAAACGCTGAGATACAACATTGTCCGGAGCCATGCAACCAAGCACCGCATTCCATTTCTTTTCATTAACCAGGTGGGTGCTAACGACGAGCTAATCTTTGACGGCAGGAGTGTAGGTGTAGATGGGGCGGGTGATCCTTTTGTGGTTTTTCCTCCCTTCGAGGAGCACGTGCAGACAATTTCTGTGGACCGTGATGGTATCCCAGACTCGTATGTCCCCCAAGAAGAGATTGCAAGTGTTTATCAGGCGCTTGTTTTGGGCGTTCGGGACTACATGCGAAAATGTGGTTTCACCTCGGCTCTTGTTGGCCTCTCCGGCGGCATTGACTCTGCGGTGACCTGTTGTATAGCCATAGAGGCAATTGGAGCTAAAAACGTTGTCGCAGTCACCATGCCTGGACCTTACTCTTCAACGGGTAGCATCGAAGATTCGAGGAAGCTGGCGGAGAACCTTGCTATCAGGTTCGAAGTCATACCAATTTCTCCTGCCTACGAGGCTTATATGAAGTCCCTCCAGGACCATTTCAAGGGGAGAGAACCTGACATCACCGAAGAGAACTTTCAGGCTAGGATTCGAGGCAACATCCTCATGGCACTTTCAAACAAATTTGGCCATCTGGTGCTTTCCACTGGCAACAAGAGCGAACTTGCAGTTGGCTATTGCACCTTGTATGGCGATATGAGCGGCGGGCTGAGTGTTATTGCCGATGTCCCCAAAACAATGGTGTACGAACTGGCGCGGTACATAAATCGAGACTCCACCATAATTCCGGAGGAGATTGTCAATAAATCGCCCTCAGCGGAATTGAGAGAAAATCAAACCGATCAGGACACCCTCCCACCCTATGAGGTGCTGGACGAAATTCTGCACTACTACGTGGACGAGCATTACTCCATGGCTGACCTTCTCCAACACAATTTCGACCCTGAAACAGTCAAATGGGTAATTCAAACAGTGGACCGAAACGAGTACAAGCGCAGGCAAGCAGTTCCGGGACTGAAGGTTACCTCCAAGGCCTTTGGAATGGGTAGGAGAATGCCAATCGCCGCAAAATTTGACAACTAATGTGGACAGCTTGGCAGTTAGTAAAGAATCCGGACTCAAAGGACCCAAACTCAGGGTGTCAGGTGTCGGGTGTCAGGTGTCAGGAAAGAAAAACAAAAAACTGAAAACTGAAACCTCTTTTGCTGGCAAAGCCATTGAACTCTGACCTGGCTCTAAGGACCAGGTTTTCAATGTTGAAAGAATATGGTCGAACAGGAAAAAGTAGATATTGAGGTCTTAGCAACAGCCTTCGGAATCCAGCCGTCTTATTCGGACATCTGGGGTAATACCTATACCGTTGCACCTGAGACACTGGAACTGCTGCTGGGGGCCATGGGAGTGGATGTCAGCAATCCGCGAGAGGTTTTACGGGATGTAGAACATCGTGCCTGGAATCAACTAGCCCCACCGGTACTGGTGGTATCAATCAATCAACTACCCGCCGATTTTCTTTTTCAAGTTCCATCCAACAGTTCTCCCGGCGCAGTGGCGGAGAAGAAACTTCAGGTTCGGTTGGAGATTACCGGCGAAAACACCTCCCCAATCAACCACTCCTATCATTTAGAACAGCTGAACTTCAAAAAGGATCACCAGCTTGATGACATCACCTATGAGTGCTGGTCCTTTCCTTTCCCCACTGCACTGTCCACTGGCTATTACCATTTCAAACTTACTGTTGCATATGATAACCACAAGCATCAACAAACAACTCTGGTTGCTATTTGTCCAGGGCAGGCCTATCTGCCGCCGGCTCTCCAAGGAGATGGTAAGAGAGCCGGAATAGCCATTTCTCTGTATGGCCTTCGCTCGCAACACAATTGGGGGGTGGGAGACTTTGGTGACCTCAAGGAATTCATTCGCTGGGCAATCGGCTCTCTCCACGTGGATGTGATCGGCCTGAATCCTCTGCACGCCATCCCCAATCGGCAGCCTTACAACATCAGTCCCTATTTTCCCTCCAGCCGATTTTATCGAAATTATATCTATCTCGATATTGCCGCGATGGAGGATTTTCGCTCTTCTCCCGCGGCAAATGAGTTTGTGCAGGCTGCAGCGACCCAGAATCTACTGGCCGACCTTCGCGCCTCTGAGTTGGTGCAGTACGAGCGAGTGGCCACCTTGAAACTCCAAGTGCTCGAGAGGGTATTCCAAACATTTCTTGATGTCCATTGGCTCGACAAGGCAGGTATGACGGAACACTCCCGGCAATTTCAAGCTTACCTCCAAAAGGAAACCGCCTTGTTAGACTATTTCGCTACCTTCTGCGCCCTTGAGGATTCTTTTCGTCAGAAGGCCCCTGATGCATGGGCCTGGAGGCAATGGCCGGAGCCTTTTCAGAACCCTGCATCTCAGGAGGTGCAAGAGTTTCAACAAAACCACTGGCAAAGTATACTTTTCCATAAGTACTTGCAATGGCAGGTGGAGGAGCAACTGAAGGAAGCACAGGATCTGGCTCAATCAATGGGAGCAAGTGTTGGTCTTTACCACGACCTTGCTTTGGGTAGTGACCCTGGCGGGGCCGACAACTGGGCCTACTCGGATTTCTTTGTTCCGGGAGTCACGGTGGGGGCACCACCTGATGATTTTGCCCTTGAAGGTCAGGACTGGGGCTTTCATCCGCCCCACAGAGAAAAGTACCGCAGCGACGGCTACTCCCTGTTCGTTCAAGAGATCAGAAAGAACTGTCAAGCGGCTGGGGCACTAAGAATTGATCACATAATGAGGTTTTTTCGTCTCTTCTGGATCATTCAAGGACAGCGAGCGAAGAATGGAACCTATGTGGAAGACTACTACCAGGATCTCCTTAAAATCTTGGCGCTTGAAAGTGACCGAGCCAAGACCCTAATCATTGGCGAGGATCTGGGCACGGTTCCTCCTCAGGTAAGGGATGTCTTAGCGTATTTCCGTATATTCTCCTACCGCCTTTTCTACTTTGAAAGAGACGACCAGGGTGGTTTGAGGGACCCGGGATCGTATCCGCCCTACGCTCTGGCTGCGGTGAGCACCCACGATCTTCCCACCCTGGCAGGATTTTGGACAGGAGAAGATCTTTCCTTGCGTAACAGTTTGGGCCTTTTCCCCAGCGAAGATCAATTTCATGCTGCTTTGCAGAGACGGACGCACGAAAAAGAGGAGATCGTCCAACGACTTACCGCCTCGGGTTTCCTGGGGACGGAAGTGGGTAACGATTTGGCGTTGCAAGCTGAAATAAGCGATGAACTTCACAGCGGTATCATCGGTTTCTTGTTGTCAACCCCGGCAAAGTTGGTGGTTATAAGTCAAGAGGACTTGTTCAGGGATACCCGGCAACAGAATGTGCCTGGAACAGTCACAGAGCATTCCAATTGGTCCACAAAGATGAACTATACACTGGAAGAACTGTGGCAAGACCCAGAGGTGGAAAAGTACGTGAGGGTATTCCGACAGTGGGTTTCCACTACTGGTAGAGGGATGTCACCATACTCTTGATCAAAGCTTCCCGAACCATGAGATTTTGCCATCTGGCTGGCATGCTCTTTGCTTGTTTCCATCATTGATTGGACCGGCACGTAGTGAGTTACATTGAGCAGGCTCATACTTTGTACTGACCACTACCTTTCAAGATTATGGTTCTGATGGGCTAAACGGAAGGCTGAGACCATGGGAGCTCGGGCAGGCAAGCTCACTGAGATCATCCAGAGACTGAAAAAATTTGTCACTGAAGATGTCCGGAAAAACCGCATTCTGGGGCTTTATCTGGTAATCGGGGTGATGGTTCTGGGATACGGTATCTACTTCCTGGTTGTAATGTATAAGGATATTACCAGTGGTCCTGAGAAACGGGCTGCCGCCAAGCCTACAGTGGAGCAGGTAAGAAAGGCTCGAGGACCCAGGAAAAAACCTCCTGCTGAGAAGCAAGCACCTGTTCCAGCTCCGAAGCAGGAAGCCCCAAAACAGGTGGAACCAACGAAAAAGGTGGCCGAAAAGACCAAGCCTGCTCCCGATAACAAACTTGACGTTAGCACTTGGAAGAGTCTTACATTTCCGGATGGCTCCCATATTTCCTTTCCCACTGACTGGAGCCAAAGTGAAGTGGATTCGGAAAATAGCATTATCCATGGCATTCGTCTGCAAGCGCCCGACAGTAAAGCAAGCTTTAAGTGCTACACTCGGAGTAGAGAAGTTGGGGACAATTACGCCCAAGCCTTGAAAGATACGCTGAAAAGAGGAGGCTATACCAAGGTCAAAGCAGAGAGCAAGCAGCTCAACCAGCGCGATGTCTCGCAAATAACTGGAGCCCTGGCTGATAAACGTATGGCCATCAGCATTTTTGAGAATCAGCCTGACAGGTATTTTATCGTTAGACTGATAGCCTCGAAACAAGAGTTCGCAAAACTGCAACCCTATTACACCGCCATTGTGGACAGTTATGGTGATGGGGCCACTTCGGCAACCTCGGGTGTTTCTATCGAGAAATTGGAACAACAACTTGAGAAGAGTATTGAAAAGAAAAGAGACTACTTGGTCGGTAGCACCGTGTATATCAAGATGAAAAACGGCGCCCTCCACAAAGGTGTGGTCATTGCTGAAGACGACAGCTCTATCACTCTTGAGAGTTTCCGCTTTGGTGGCAGGTACAGCTTTACCGTAAAGAGAACTGATATCGTGGAAATCATTCGTTAACGAACCTCATTTTCGCGCCCACCTGATCCATCTCCAACCTTCTCGAGTGTAATAAGTGTTACCTGTGGAGGAGAAAGAAAACGCATGGGCGGGCCCCAGGTTCCGGTCCCCCGGCTTACATAGAGTGTACTGCCTTTGTCCAGACGGTAAAGTCCGTTCTGTTTGGGGTAGAAGTGTTGTACCACCAGATTGAAAGGAAATATCTGCCCCCCATGAGTGTGGCCACTCAATTGCAGATCAAAGTGTCCCAGGGATTCACTCTCCACCGTCGGTCGATGTTTCAGCAAGATAGTGAATACTTGTGAGTTGGAACGAGCAAGCAAATCTTTTTCGCTTTGGTTGCCTGCAGCCTCTTCCTTATAGCGGTTTCTTCCCACAGGGTCATCAATCCCCACAATACGAAATAGATCGTCTAGACCATACTCTTGATTCCGCAACAGTTTAAATCCCGCAGCCTTCAGAAACCCCTCACTTTGACGAACCCCTGCATAGAATTCATGATTGCCCATGACGGCGAATTTCCCCAATGGGGCCTTTATCTTTGCCAACATAGCTGCCAGGTTGTCGAACCGTTCCATCTGGGCATCTACAAGATCACCGCTGCAAACCAGGACGTCCGGCTTAGCTCGTTCCAACAGCCTGATAATGCGGGATATTTTCTTCTCCCCCACCATCAGTCCCAAGTGTACATCAGATATTTGCGCAATGGTTAACGTGCTCTTGCCGGCAGGCAGTTTTGTGGTGTGCAGCACAACCCTATCCAAGCGAATCTGCCAGGCACTCAATGCAGACCAAACTCCCAGCATGACAACAGCAAGTGTTAGAAACACAAAGCTACTCTTCCCGGTCCAGACAAAACGGCTGGTGGCAGATCCCGGGAGGAAAGCCAAAATCCGCATGCTCACATTGAACACATCCAGGCAAATACTCATCCAGAAGAAAAAGAAGAGCAGTCCCATCCAGGTATAGCAAATATAGGCGAGATAGCGACTAGCCAGAGGCAGTCCGTGACGATCGAGTAACCGCACGGCTATGGGCGCAACCACCATGGCCACTAAAAACAGCGCCATCACTAGACTGAGCCCAACCCCAGGCGATAATGCGGCCCTCGCTTTCAGGAACAAGTAGAGATGGACGGCGCCGTAGACGGAAAGGAAGGTTATGAGAAAACGGACCATGGCCCTTTTCTTAACATGGTTTACTTTGTGTTTCCACTTGGAAAATGCTTAATCCCGAGAGCGAAACATCTTTTACGTGGTGACTCGTCTTTTGCTGCTTGGGGTTTATCTGGCCAATCTCCCCAGCCTCAAACCACAGCCAGAGAAATTGGGTAACTGTGATTCTTGAGTGTTTGGTTGGGAAGGGTACCAGACCTTACACTGAGGTCTTGACACCCACGAAGAGGATCCTTAAAATAGAAAGTCTGGCATAAAATTGTGCAGTGAATATATTACCAGATAAATCAATAAAGAGAGGGAGTCAGCATGATCGAGGTTACTGAAAAAGCGACAGAGAAACTGAAGGAGTACCTGGAAGAGCGTGAGATCGAATCTGCAATTCGTATTTTTGTCTCCCAAGTTGGTTGAGGGGGCCCCTCATTGGGAATGGCTCTGGATGAGCCAAACGAGAAAGATCAGGTTGTCGAACTTGACGGTCTTACCTATCTTGTTGATACCACTTTAATGAATCAGGCTAAGCCCATAAAGGTAGATTACATGGAAGACGCTCACTGTTCGGGTTTTTCTATTACCTCAACGCTTTCCCAACCAGACGCTTGCGGTTCTTGCAGCTGTTAGAATACGCTGACGCTAGAAAAGCCGACTCCACTGTGGGGAGTCGGCTTTTTTCATTCCTTCAACCACTGCCAGCCGGACTCCAACAGCCTTTGCCGCAGCCAGATTAGTACCTTATCGAACTCATCGTGTAAATGACCCAGAGCCTGTCCCCGATGACTCACCCGATTCTTCTCCTCGGTATTGAGTTGCGCGAAGGTTTTTTCCAACGGTGGATAATAAAAAACCGGGTCGTAACCGAACCCCTGGCTTCCAACCCCTTCTTTCGTAATAATCCCTTCGCAGCGTCCTTCGTATACGAGAGCCGGACCCCAAGGAACTGCTATAGCGATAACACAAGCAAAAGCGGCATTGCGATTTTCAGCACTCTCAAGTTCTTGGAGCAGTTTGGTGTTATTTGCCTTATCGCTGGCGTTTTCTCCTGCGTAGCGGGCAGACCGAACTCCTGGAGCACCGCCCAGAATTTCTACCATCAGACCAGAGTCATCGGCAAGAGCAGGTAATCCCAGAATCTTGGCGGTGAAGCGCGCCTTTTTTACTGCATTGTCTTCAAATGTTTCGCCATCCTCCTCGGTTGTCGGCGTTGGCCCAAAGTCAGCTAGATCCTTGATGTCCACAGGAAAATCGATCAGCAGCGCCCTGATCTCCTCGGTTTTGCCCTTATTCCTCGTGGCTATAACCAATGGTATTCGATCCATATAAACCTCGCCTCAATGTTTGATCATGGGAGGTAGCTATCCTAAGTCACATCGTTCATCAAGTCAATGCAGCATCCTGGGAGTATTGAAGTTTTAGCGATTGTTGATCTCAGATTTGAGATTTTAGATTGACACAATCTGCAATCCGCAATCTACAATCTGCAATGGCCTTAGCTCTGCGCCTCCATGTTCCGAGTCTAGCTCATGCTGCCTGCTGTCCGCTGTTTTCTGCTTGCTGATCCGTGGTTACCGTTGACTTTTGTGCTGAAATTCTTTACCAAATGCAGAGGACTACAGCGAATATTCCTAATTGTGATTTGGGAGAGAGGACTGGAGGTACATTGTTATGCCGATTTATGAATTCTATTGCCCGGATTGCCACATGATTTTCAACTTTTTCTCCCGTACAATCAATACTGAAAAGATACCGGACTGTCCCAGGTGCAATCGTTCGAAGCTGGATCGACAGATGTCCGCTTTCGCAGTGCTTCGCGGTGCTAAGGAGAATCAGGACGATGGCCTCCCTGACATTGATGAGTCTAAACTGGAGAAGGCCATGACCGCTCTCGCCGGTGAAGCTGAGCGCATCAATGAGGATGATCCAAAACAGGCGGCCCAATTGATGCGCAAGCTTACTCAAATGACGGGTCTTGAGTTGGGTTCGGGTATGGAAGAGGCCCTACGAAGAATGGAGGCCGGTGAAGACCCTGAGCAGATTGAAGCAGAAATGGGTGATTTACTGGAAGAGGAAGATCCCCTGGTTTTTCAAGGACAAAAGAAGACCGGTCGCCGGAAGGTTCCACCCAGGAAGGATGACAAGCTCTATGAGTTATAATACGGCACAAGGCATGGAGAAATATAGCTGGCAGCTGGCAGCGGGCCGCAAATAAAATTAGGAACTAGGAACTAAACACTGACACTAAGCAAGAAAGGAACAGGGGCTGAGGGAAATCTGATTTTTTTTACTCTATGATCTATGCCTTCTGCTCTAAGCCTCCTGAATTCTTGATTCTGACTCCTGGATTCTATGAATCACACTTGGGACTAGAAGAAACAAAATGTCAGTGAAGAGCGAATACAATCAGCAACAGGAGGAGGCCCTTCTCATGGTGCGCCAGCATCTGTCGGGGCTTCCCGTATCTCAACTACGCAGACTGAAACAACGAATCAATTCGTACCTGGTATTTCGAGAGGCTGTAGCATCTTTTCAAGAGATGCACTTTGCTGATCTCTGCTCGGCAAAATGCTTCACGAGCTCTACGAGTGCTTGTTGTGGTCGGGAAGGAATTATCACCTTTTTTGCTGATGTTGTGGTCAATGTGCTGCTTTCCACCCAGCAAGAAATCGATGTTTTGCTGGATACTCTCGACACAGACACAGGTGGATCGAATTGTGTCTATTTGCATAACACAGGTTGTCTCTGGCGGGCCAAACCCATTGTCTGCGAGATGTTTCTCTGCGAGCACGCCAGGAACCTCGTGCTCGACAACAACGAGGCCTTGAACTCCCAGTGGAAAACACTCCGTCAACGAGAACGTCGATATACCTGGCCGACTCGACCGGTACTTTTTGATGAGTTGGAGGCCTACTTCGTCGCAGCTGGTTTCGACAGCCCCCTGATGTACCTTCACCGGAGCCCGGGCTTGTTGCGCCTCAAGGCTCGACATGGGTTGGGTAATGCGAAAGGGCCCAAGTAAAGTGAGGTGTTTCTTGCAAGCCCTTCATCGCCAAGATACCAAGCGATGAAGATCTGGGATGTGAGATTCAAATTCAGGAATTTAGGGATTGAGGAAACCGGGGCCCCGCCCTGAAAGTGTGGGGACTGAGCGGAGCGCAGCGAGCGCGAAGAATTCAGGGATTTTCGAGACCAAACTCAATTCCTTAATCCCTTAATTCGCAATTCCTGAATGCATAGATCCCAGATCTCACATCCAAAATGTATATAATTGAGTTTTTTGGGAATGGTTTACTTATGAGCCTTAAGAGCGAAACCCCATCTTCTAGCTTACCAGCCGGCCCACCGCTACCCGATCGTATTCATACCTTCGATATTTCCTACCGCATCGTCCGGCCCGAGAATTTCGCCTCCTTGGGAATCGACCCTCAAGATATTCCCGTGGGTACATTTGTGGCTGAAGATCATCCCCCTTTCCTTGCCAGTCGCTATGGCGGTAACGCCTACGGCCTTGGCATCATGGAACTGCAGGATAAATTGGGAGTCGGAGAGCTTGACTTTCTTGAAAGCGTGGATCTTGGCGACCCAAAGATCCTCAGGAAAAACTACCGCCGTATCAATAGCATATACCGGAAACTGGGGTTATTGATGCGGTTCAGCAAACACGGGAAGCGTTACTTTCTCATTCCAATAAATTGGCTGTCTCACTCCTTGGAAGACATCAAAGACAAAGTGGATGAGATCGAGCGAGTCCTCCTCGAGCAAGCTCATCGCCGCAAGAAAGAAAAGCTCAATGTCGTCCTCCTCACAGCTCCCAACGACCTCATTGTGCATGAGATCACCGGTAGAATGGCGGCGCAGGAATTTGTGATTATCGACTCTGTAGAAATGCTCCGTGAGGCCAGTGGACCATTCGATCTCATTGTTATCCCGCAAGACATGGATGATCTGCTCTTGTCCTTGTCCATTCAGGGATTGACTGGCCCGAGGCTAACCCAGAAAACCTTCATCACCCACGGTACGTATGTGGCTGGCAAGATCTATGACCTTCTAGTGGCCGATTGCGAACTCTGCATTATTGCCAGCAGACAGTTTCCCCGCACCAATGAAGAGGTCTGGGTGGAATTTCTGAACCCGACTGATTTGCGAAATTTCCTCCTTTTTACCCATGTGTTTCGTTCCAAAAAGAGATACCGTGGCAAGAGCGGCAGTCTCCTTCGGGTCCATCTTTCAGATTTTTACAATTACCTAAGCGGAATTTTCGTCTACCGCGAGGATTTGAAAAAAATCGTTGGCGAACAGGATCTGATGCAGCTTACCGTAGAGCAAATTGACCGTTTGCCTCGGTTGGATTTAAAAATCTCCAGTGCCAAGCCCGTTGATTTGGAGGCCAGATGGGACAGGGTATTGAAACCATTCTTTCTAAAAAGTACCTGCCATTCCAAGCTGTCCCCATCACTGAAGAGAAACTGGGAGAGAAACTATATCGTCGAAGGAGAGCTTCCGGACAACCTGCAGATCTACGTTGGTCGCAAGCGTGAACCCTCGCTACTCCTCGAGCGACTAGAGCAAGAAGAGCGGCTTAGTGGCATGGCCGGATGTTCTCTTGCCCTGGTGGCGGACTACAAGAACACTTTCGACTATGTCTATGCGGTGCTGCAGATGCTGGAGGAAATCCGCGAGAAGCGATTCGGCCGATTGTCCGAACTCGAGCTAAACCGGCTGCATAATCCCTTCGAGGCCCCGAAAAATAGATACCGTGCCTTCAACCACGTGAAAAAGTTGATGAAGCAGACCAGTCGCCTGGGCAGGTTGGAAAAACTCCTCAACCCTGACGCCATCGAGGGACCCCGTACAAAGGTCTTGGAAAACATCGAGAAGTTGTCGCTTCTTGGTTTACCACCGGCCCTCCTCAGGGAAATTTACCTGATTGTGGTAGGTCACACCACGATGGGGCGAATCACCTTTGGGAAACTCCCTGAAAAAACCCTGAAGTCAATCACTGACCAAGCCAAACACAAGAGTTTGGAGGAGGTGGCTGATTTGCTCAGAATCATTCGTTTGTTGAGCATGTCAGAAATTGCCGCCTCACTGCGCGACAAACTCACCAAGGAACAGGGAAAAGAGCTTTTCAGCCTCTATGATCAGGCCATCTGGATAGCCGCTGATCCGCTGCTGGATTGGGAAATCCTTCATGACCAGAAGATCGCAGACCTGGGTGGGGCGCAGAACTTGGCCGTCCGCCAGATGCTCAAGCTCTTTAATCTCTTTGAATATTTAGATTCTTGGACTGATATTGCAGACAAGGGCCCATTTCAAAAGGAGGCCCTGGCCCACTACAGTTCCAAGAAGCTGGAACAGATTGATCAAGTAATAGCGCTCATCAGTATTACCAACGAATTCAAGGAGCGCTTCTATGAGCGCGAACTTTTCAGCCGGCCATACTTCTTTCGGAAATTGCTCAACTGCCAGTTCCACGGCACCGGCCACATATTTCCAATGCTTGGTACCCGAGCGGGATTTATTCTTCTCTGGATCACCATCAGCGCCTCGCCGGGAAATGTCATCAATTTTAACCCACTTCTCAGCTACGAACGTCATGACAGCGAAGAAGGACTGGCGAAGGTAAAGGAGGGACTGGAAGCTCTGGTACCTGAGCAACTCCATTTTAACTACCTGACGAGCATCAGGAAGACACTTTCCCAAGGACTGCCAGCCTTTATTTTTACCAGCGGCATTCAGCTTCGCTACAACGCACAGAATCAGACCACAGAAGTCATCTTCATCGATGTAATGGATAACCTCATAAAAATGGAGCCTATCCTCCAGTCCGTTCGCAACCGCTTGATTCCTGAGATTCCTATCTCTGAGCTAAGAGAGACCGATCGACTCTTCCGGGAACTATACAGCTACGACCAACACCTGCAAAAGCTCACCCAAGAAACAGGGATGGACACCGAATCATTGGCTCAGCTGAAAACCGAAATCGAATTTTATTGTTCTCGCCTCCAAGAACTTTTTGCCCAGAAGCTTTTTCTGCCTCAACGAGTTTTTGACACCTTGGAGATCATCCACGAACACTGCCCAAGTGTTGGCCGTCGCATTCTTACCGAGTTTTGGGAGCTTGACAGAATCAAACCGACAAAAGACACTCACGCCGGGGAGACAATTCCTGGGTATGTTCTTCGCTGCCTCAAGAAATTCCAGGCCCTGGTAGCTAAAAATCGCCAAGCGCTACAAGATACAGAAATCTTTCTCCAGTTGGCCCAGCAGCAATTTGGTGCCATGACTGGCGAGACTATTGGCATGAGTAATGTGCAGATTGACATCCTTGAAGAGGTCGTCGCCCGTATCAGCACCCGACCGGAACTAATGGAAGCTTTGAGCGCTGCCCTGATATTCCAGGAAATCGGCAAACTTCCCTTGTATCTTGAAGAATATAGATCTCTCTCCCACGGCTATACTCACGGAGTGGCAGGAGCTGAAATCCTGCGACGACAAGCTCTGCTTCAGCGCCTCGGCATGGATGAAGACACAAGCAGACTGACCGCATCCCTGGTGGAAGTCCACGGGCTGATGGGTCATGTGCTTCTGGGTGAAGTGGCGTTACCAGCGCTAGATCTGGTGACTTCGTTCGGTGATGAACAGCTTTTTGAAGCGTTTTTCATCCACTCGGTACTTGCCGCGGCGGCCTATCGTGAAGGTATCATGGTGGAGGATTTGCTCGACCGTTTTTTGGAATTGCGCCAGGTGGCCTTGAGTGTCATTCGTGGTGAGACTTCCTGGCAATCCTACCTGGATGATAAATTCGAGGAAAAAGGGCGGTCCCTCTTAACAGACATGGATGCCACTGGCAGCGTGTCAGGTCAGCTGGCCCTGTTCTCCGACTGGGATAGTCTAGCAGGTAAGCACAGTAACCGCCTCAAGGGGAAAGATACAGCAGCCCTTGAACGGCTCTTCCGACTCGTTGGACTTCCTGATATTGATTTCGTGGATATACAGATGAAAATGCTGAATAGGCCAGTTACCTTTATTTACCACAAGAAAGGCTTGAAGAGCACTGGCTTGCAGAAGTTTGAGGAAGATCTGCAGAGAGCCATGGTGGTCCATAAGGCTTTCATGGCTCTGGCTGATACCATCCGACGCTACCTGCTGGAGCAGCTCAGCCCTGGCAGTGATTCTATCCATATCTACGGCTTAGAATACGTGGCTCGATACCTGACAGCGGAGAATTGGCTAACATTGCTTGTTTTGAGCTTTCGCGGTTTGGATCGATTTTGCCCTGGCAATGGTAAACCCAGGGCAATCGATCTTCACGATTTTAGCCTCATTATTGACCGGCGTTACCAGGCCATTGCCGAGGATTTGGCCACCTTGGCTGCAGATCGTCTCTTCGAGGACTCAAGCGTGCTTTCCCGTCTCAGCAAGGCCTCAGTGGGAATCATTTTGCTCTATAACCCTGACGAAGGGCTGGTTAGGCCACTTTACCAGGATCGTCTTCAGATACAACTGGTTCTGGAACAAATGCAAGAGCAGAAAGAGATTTCGCGACTCAAAAACTTCTATCACCGAGAGCTAAAAAAGCTCAAGAACTACACCTACCATACGGAGGACTACCAAAAGGTTCTGAGCGATTCCTTCCATGAACGATTGCAGAAACTCATCGAGCAAGCCCTCAAGGATCTGCAAAAAAAGATGCGACGACAAAGGAGCTTCACTGGGATTGAGCGCGTATCTGCCGAACTCATGGCGCTGGCGGAAGAAAACGCTTTCTCAGAAGAGCAGATACAACTGGCAACCGACATGCAGGCATTCAACCGAGACCGACTGCGCAGCCGAAGGCTGGAGGCCATATCCCGGGACATTGATGACTGCTCCACCACTGCTGAATTATTAGAGCTTTGGCAAAAGATTCGGGTTGAACTCGTAAACAATCAGAGTCACCTGGGCAAAGAGTTTGAGGATCTGGTCACCTCTCGCTTTGACCAGCAATTGGAACAACTGGAGAGCGCCTAGCACCTAATCTCAAGGTTTCAGGTTTCAGGAATAAGAAACATAGAAGCTGAAACCTGAACACTGAACACTGAAACCTTCAACCCGTTTTTCTCCTTGACATTTCAACACCGTAACATGTATATAAAGTAACTGTAGAGGTAGGTTGGCATGCACGAGTTTTGCATTTCTGGCAGCTGACCACCCACTCACACCACACCAATCAACCACACGTTTAAGGAAATCCGTCCCTCGGCCTGACAGGCTCGGGTGCAAAAGGGTGGATTTCCAAGGCGGTGTGGTTTTTTCTTTTTTGGGTAGTAAGGCGATGGAAAAACACAATAGCTGCATCAATGCCAAGGCTGTAATCGACTACGTCGAAGAGCGTAGCCCTACCTTAGTGAGGCCGCTCTTGGAAGGTCTTGGTCCGGAACTGGGAGGAGTGGCAGACGTCAAGGAGTTTCTCACTGACTCCAACAACTGGATATCCACCGATTTACTCATCCGTCTTTACGATAGGGTAAAAGAACTTTTTGGCAACGAGGATGTGGTCTTTGATATCGGCTTCGAGTCTGTGGGCAAAAGGCGACTTGGCTACATTCAGCGGATTTTTGTATCTGCGTTCCGCAGCTATGTCCGTGCACCCAACAAGTATGCCCTAACAATAAAACACCTCCAGAGTCTCAATGATAAGTTCAACCGCACTAAACGAGTCCATATCGATGAGTTAAGAAAAGATGGGGCTGTGGTGCGGCTCGAGTGGTTTAATAATATCCCCATGACTCGGGACTTTTGTCTGATGAACCGTGGCGTTTACACTGCAGTTCCGGTGGTATGGAACGAACCTCCTTGCCAGTTGGAAGAGCACAAGTGCTACTTCAAGGGCGATGAATATTGTGAATATCGTATCAGTTGGCAGAGACCACCTTCAGTTAAGCGTCTCCTGTTGAGCATAATTGCACCGTGGAGATTAGCAAAAGCCACCATTCAAGAGCTCGAACAGGACAAAGAACTCCTGCGGGAAAAATACGCCGAAGTTCGTAGACTCAACATCCAACTCAACTCCCAGTTAGACCGACTGGTAAGCCTGCAGGAGGCAAGCACGGCCATTCTTTCCACCCTGGACATTCAAGAACTGATGAATCTGATCCTCAGGCTCCTGATTGATGTGTCGGTATTGGACAGAGCGGCAATATTCCTGGTGGAAGAAGAACAGGCAACATTATATCTGGCGCACGCTGTGGGCGCCCCGGCTGACTACATCAGAGAAGCAGAGACCTACACAGTTCCCCTAGAAAAAGACTCAAATATCATTGCCCGAGTGGCTCGAACCGGAAAGCCGGAATTAGTGGATGATGTGGCCAATTCCAACTTAAACAAAGAGAACATTCTCATAAAAAAATTCAAGCCTCAGGCTTTCATAGCCCTGCCGTTGAAAGTGCGAGGAAAGGTATTCGGGGTGTTGGTCGGCGATCAGGAAAAAGCAGGAGGCCAAGTTATTTCGACGGAAAAGGAATTCCTTGTAAGCTTCTCCAACCAGATCGCCATAGCCATCCACAACGCTAATCTCTACCGTAAACTGGAAGACTCGGAACGCCAGTATCGAGAGTTGGTGGAAAACGCTCACGAGGGTATCTGGGTGGTAGATGAAAACGGAATAATCACCTTTGCCAATCAACGGCTGGCCACCATTCTGGGCCACGAGGAGATGCTAGGCCGCAATATAAACCAACTGGTTACCCCTGATAAGAAGCGTATTTTACTCAAACTTCTGGTGCAGAACATGCGAGGTCTGGTGGCCCAAGAAGAAATCCAGATGATCCGCAAAGAAGGAGAGCATGTTTCAGCCATAATAAGTAGTGTGCCCATTATGGACGGGGAGCGCTACAAGGGCAGTTTTGCCATGGTGACCGACATTACGGAAAAAAAGCGCATGGAAACTAAGCTCTTGCACCAGCAGAAAATGGAGAGCATCGGCACCATGGCCGGAGGAATTGCGCACGATTTCAACAATATACTCACTGGCGTTCTCGGCTATGCTAGCCTGTTGAAACATAGACTCCGAGATCAGGAGGAAACCAAGCGTTTTATTGACATCATTGAAACTTCCAGCCTGCGGGCCGCTGATCTTGTCAGACAACTGCTTGCATTTAGTCGCGGAACCCAACCTGAAGATTTGCAGGTAGTCTATCCGAATCGAGTCATTCGGGAGACCAGTAGGTTGTTGGAAAGTTCTCTGGGGAAAGATCTGCAGTTAGAGTTGGACCTAAATCAGGGCTTACCTCCTATAGAAGGGAACTCCACCCAGGTGCAGCAAGCAGTTCTCAACCTCTGTCTCAATGCTCGTGACGCCATGCCGAACGGAGGGAAGATAACCATTTCCTCCGCTGCGGTGGATTTGGGTGAAAAATCCTCATTACATTACAAGGATCTAGCTGCTGATCCAGGTCAATATGTCCGAATTAGGGTGGCTGACAACGGCATCGGCATCTCCCAAGAAGATTTGGACAAGATTTTCGACCCGTTTTTTTCCACCAAAGAAGTGGGAAAAGGCTCGGGATTGGGGTTGGCCATGGTCTATGGCATAGTCCAAAACTCCCGTGGATACGTATATGTGGACAGTGACAAGGGCAAGGGCACAGTTTTTGATCTTTTTTTCAGGGTTGCAAAGGATAAGGACAGGCAGCAGTCATTGCGTCGTTTGACCCCAGGTTTGGCAGGTGAAGAGACTGTCCTGCTGGTGGATGATGAACCAATGGTGCGTGATCTAGGAAACGAGATTTTGCGCAGTTACGGTTATCAGGTTGTCCTTGCCTGCGATGGCCTTGAGGCCTTAGAAATCTACGAGAGCAGGGGGGCGGATATTGATCTGGTTGTCCTCGATCTACTTATGCCGAAGTTGGGTGGCAAAGACACCCTGACAGGCCTCAGAAAACTCAATCCTGCTGCAAAGGTGATCATTTGCAGTGGTTACGGCTTCAGAGAAAATGGCTTGCAGCAAGTAATGGCCACGGGGGTAAATCTAGTGCAAAAGCCCTTCAAGCCAGAGGAGCTAGCTTCGGCTGTCCGTGAGGTCCTCGACGGGGATACAGGCACCAAGGAGAATCGTGAAACATCATCGCTGAGCGGTAAAAATATAGCTGTGCAGAGCTGAACTCTGACGGGTTTAGATCTCTTTTCAAATACGTAAGGGGGGGGAATGGTATGAAAAGAGCACGGGAGCGCTCTGTAGGTAGGGTCGGGCTGAGTCGTTTTTTGCAATGGCGACTCAATGCCTTACTAATGCGCTGGTTACCACGCAAGATCGGCAGTATCTACATTCGCCTGTTAGGAAAAATATATTTTTTTCTCAACAGAGACGAGAATGATGAAATTAGGCGCAATCTATCTGCGATAATTACAAAACTGCCTTATACAGACCCTGTGGACTTGATTATCCGTCGAACTTTCAAGGGCATTTTCGCCCATTACCATGAGAAGCTACTCACAGCTTACTTCCCTTACAATAAAGTCTGCCGTTTTATCCTCAAGCAAGTGACTTTAGAGAAACAGTACCTCCTAGACGAG
>JAJDNL010000130.1 GCA_022340745.1 Deltaproteobacteria bacterium | reverse complement strand
CGCATCGAGAGTTGTTTTACAATACCTCTCTCTTTCTTCAGTATCTCAGTGTATTTGTTAAGATCATTTATTGGGTTCGGAGGAATTTTGATAACGATATGATAATCGTAAATTACGTAAAAGCATTTGCTCCTACTGCCTGTTTCTTCCCCTATTGGACCGATGGTCATACGTCTCGTATGCCAGTCACCGCCCTTCATTACCCGCAATTCATAAATGTAATTCGGCGCAAAGGACTGCGCATCCACCAAACGAATTTCCGCTGGGTCGTCTTTGAGTGCTCGCAAACGATGTTTGTATATATCCAAAAAAAACGTGACGATGCTTTCTTTCAGTTCCAGGTCAGGATCTTCCACAATTACGGAGGCCTCTGGCGCAGCCGGAGTTTCATGGCTGACTTTCACCGTTGCATTTTTTTTGAATTGCCGTTTCATACCCAGGATGATTTTAAGACAGAGAAGAAGAACGATCAGGACAAAAATAGGGGGGGCAACCCATATGACAATGGGAACAAAGGTGACATTGGTTGCTATGGTCAGCGCGGGTATGAATAGTAACAGGCCTCCTGTCAGCCCTCTAATGTGTCTCTTTATTTTTTCTATTACCTGCTTTTGAGCCTGTAAGTATTTCTGGTCCCGTCGTTCCACCTCCTTCATGGTTCTAATCGAGACCACCTCGGCAACAGGTCCGAGAACATTTGCCAGGATCAACAGGAAAATAATCTGACCCAAAAGCAACGGAGTAAGGTCAAGCCAGGTCGAGACTTCCTCACTGAAACTCAACCGGTTCTGGGCATAGAAAAATCCGGCCACAGGTATCAGGTAGGTGCTGAGATTAGCAAAACGGTAGAGGTTCTCTTTATCAAAAACATTTTGAAGTCCAAAAACCCATTCACAAAGGGTTTTACGCAAGATGAGATAAGCCCACCGTGAGGCAAATACACTGACTACAAGAATCACCACGGAGATCAAGTAGTCCTCTGCGCTATTGCCATATTTGCTGATTTCGAGAAATTTCATAAAACCCGCCTGTTACTACCACTGAATAGTAGTCCTGGAACTGACATCCAGACTGCCCAGATTGGCGGTACTGTGAAAACATAGGTGCAAGGTGCAAAAAAGGAGCCAATTATCCCCGGTTAACATCACCTGTTTCAAGCAGGCTGACAGTAAAACATCCGGGCCCAAGGGACCCGGCTTTGGGCTGCCGAAAGCGAAGGGCTCAAGGCTCAGGGTACAGGGTAAAAACAATAAAAGAAAACTTATTGTCTCCTTATACCTTGCGCCTTATGACGCAAAGCGCTAAGCGCAGAGCGCAAAGCGAAAAACTATGATTATCAAAGCTTCCTCTGTTTGTACGCTATGCGCCATGCGCTATGCTCTATGCGGTCTGACCTAGCCCTGCATCATAATTTTGGTCGCCTTGCCCGGGACCTTAAGCACATCAACGGCCCCACAGCCATACCGCCAAGAAAGATAAATTTCGCAAAAGCGCCTTTCGTCTGCATGATTCTTGCAAGTTCTCCACGGAAAATTGCGGCTGAACGATCACGGGAGGAAGGATTTGTCATGAAAGTTGACAAATTCAAACGGCAAGCCACGCTCCGGGTGAGTACTGGGGGGAAATTGGATGTAAATTTCTTCTTGAGCTACTCCACCGACGAGCACTCGGGAAGAGAACTCATTTTAGATATTCTAAATTCCGAGCGAAGTTTTATCCCACTTGAAGACATCTTGAAAGATGAGATTCTGATGATCGGCAAGAACAGGTTCATGGATGTAGAACTGCCAGATAGAGATCTGTTGCCCGAAACCCAGAAGGCCCGCGAGATTAGGGTTCAGATAGAACTGATCAACGGCGATCTCGTAGAAGGAACTTTTTTCACTGACTTGCCACCGGATAAATTGAGACTCAGTGATTACTTGAATTTTACACCTCAGTTCATCTACCTGTGCCGGGACCAGAACGATGTGATCCTCAACAAAGATTACATCCTTTCCCTGAAGCACAGATAGTTGTTGATGGAAGGGCAGTGTAGCAAAGGGCTAGGTAATTACATGAGGCAAGGGTGACAGTAGAACTGGCGATAGGATCAACCACAATCAAATTAACCAGTAAGGTGCAGGTGAGTTGCTATGAACAAAGGACAATTGATTGAATCACTCACGAACACGTTGGGAATCACCAAAGTTGACTCAAAACAATGCGTCGAGTCGATCTTTACTGCTATGGCCGAAACCTTGGCCAAAGGGGGCCGCATCGAGATCCGTGGGTTTGCCACCTTCAAGATCAAAGAGTATAAGCCCTACCGGGGGCGAAATCCAAAATCTGGCGAACTCATAAGGGTCTCCGGCAAAAGGCTCCCTTATTTCAAAATGTGTAATGAACTGAAACAGAGGGTCAACACCTAGGTTAATCCTCATCTCAGGAAGCACGCTGCATGACAGGGTTAGCCCCTATCCAGTTTTCATCCACAAACTCTGGATGGAAACTGGATTCCTTTCCCGTAAAAATACCCTGCCACACCAGGGTTCTCTCTTGAAATAGTACAGCAAGTAGCTTAGCATTGAGCCATCTCCAGACGAGAACGACGAAGGATTAATGTATGTTTGGTATGTTCAGCTCTAAGACAGCATATCTGACAGCGGCAATTGCGCTCATGGCTTTGGTGCTGTCCTGCGTTTCAACCGGAGCTCCAAAGCTTTCCGAGAGCGGTGTCAGGAGGATCGTTGATGGTGAAACCACCAAGAGCGAAGTTACAAATCTTCTTGGCAAGCCCGAACAGATTCTGACCCTGGACAAGGAGAGCCTGGAGCATTATATCGCCAGAGTCGCCACACGAAATCAAGCCGCTGTAAGCGTGCCAGAGGGGCGCTATGAGGTGTGGACTTACAGCAGGTGGAATCACATTGCAAGCCTGGTGCTTTTCCCAAGCTATGAAACAGCCACGCTTTGCCTGCTAATCATCAACAGCGATGGCATTTGCCTCAAGAAACTGTATGTCGAAGAAAGCCAAATGGAATTTTAGGGTGCATGTTTCATGAAATATCCGGGTCTGAACAAAATAGATTAATTCCTTACATTTCGAATCCCGCTTTAGCCGGACTACAGCGACTCGACCTGAGCGACACGACTTGAGCTCGTCGACAAGTCTCGTCGACAGGTCTGGCTGCAGGGAGCTTCAATGAAGCTACTCAATCAACACTGGATTGTCCAGCCTGTCTAGATCCTGCACGTAGTCTATGTTCCCCTTGCTATCATAGTGGACAACCCTCTTGTAAACCCCAAGTTTGCCGGCCACAGTGTCTTCATTCAAATAATATTCTCTCTTTTCTAACTTGTCATTATTGTTAAAGTAGGACACCATTCTGGAAAACCCATATTTAGTAGAATCGGCATCCGTCGAGTAAGCCTCACTGATTTTCTTTCTTCCCCAATAATAAATTACTTTTTTATACCACCCCTTTTTTTCAGAAGAGTCTCCAGTGGCATAGACTTCCATTTTCTTCTTATTCCCGTCTTTATCGTAGGAAGCTATTACTTTGTACATGCCCTTATTGAAGTTGGCATCATCTTCTGAATAAATAACTTCTTTGGTGACTCCCCCATATTCATTGTTGTCAAATATCACTCTTTCTGCTTCAGCAGCAGCCGTACCATGCGTAGCGAGGAAGAGTAGTATAACAAAAAAGATAGTTTTCCTCATTCCGGTTCTCCAACTGCGAAGTGCAAAACAAGCCCGACAATAAGTCCGAATGTAATTGTTGAGTATGTATTCTCCATCTCAGTCTCCTTATGATGAATCTAGTTCGAGGTGGAAAATGATTATAATCCTATAGAGGACATATAAACACTCCAGAGACGGAGTCAAGCTGAGATGGGGCAGAGAGGGATTTCGGATTGCCGATTGCGGATTGAGGAAAGGCATGGGGCATAGAGCATGGGGCATGGGGGAAGAAAGCTGGCAGCGGGCAGCTAGCAGCAGGCAGAAAAAACTAGCGACTAAGACCAAGCACTAGGCAGAGGACAGAAAAAACAGATTATTCTGTGGGAGCGGCTTCCAGCCGCAATTCGAACGATTTCTACGACTTCTACGGTTTTTGCGATTTCTACGATTTTGGAATTTGCCTAATTCTCGAATCGCCAAATGACTACTGGCTCCTGACTCCTGACTCCTATATTCCTATTTATTGTGATTTGCTATTTGGAATTTTTAGTCACCCTATGGCTCTCACGAACTGGACCGGTTCTTGCATTGTCAGCCATTATCGCGTAGCATCTGGTTGATGCAATGGCGAGAATAATGGCAGCTTACTACTGCTAAGATATGGAAACTTACTCCTGCTGCGAAGAGGTGACGTATGTCGGTTGATCAGCGCGCTTATCCCAGAGCGAAACTCAAATGGCCCGTTAAGATAAAAACTGATGAAGGGGTCATGGAAGGTGTAACGTTGAATATCACCCCTGACGGGTGTTTTATCGGTTGCAGAAAACCATTGAGGCTCAATGTGGTGTTTGACATGGCCATCCAGGTCCCGAAGTCGAAGATTGTCTTGAAAGCCCAGGCAGAGGTGGTATGGTCAAATATCTACGGTCCAGATGACGAGATATCACCCCGCGGCATGGGTGTCCGTTTTATAAAAATACCCAGCGAGGCTCGAAAATTTATAGCGCAAGCATCGTTAGAGCATTTCAAGTCTGCCGACTTGGAGCCTGAACTTATGCAGACCTTAAATACCCTGGTTATAGATTTGTCTGAAGAGAATCAAAAAGTCCCGTCTAGTGGCAGATAGAAAATTCAAATTAGACATCGCGATGACTGAGGTTTCAGTATTCAGATTCCATTTCTATCAACTCTGACAACTGCTTGCCACGCCGTCTAGTCCCGTCGAAGCCTTTGCCGAAGTCGGAAGCTCATCAAAGCGTAGGGGGGACACCTGGCAACTGAATGACATCCTCCACCGATGGGTGGAGGATTCTTGCCGCCAGGGTATCGCTAGGCATCGCTGCAGCCCTACTACTGGGACACTTTTACTCTTGACAAATGGTTGCTATCTGTTAAAGCGATAGAGGTTGTTTGCGCACACTACTATCGAGAAAACAGCAGTTCTGCGGAGATGAATGGTATGGAAAAACGAACCTTTGCCAGAATTCCGTTCAAAACCAAAGCCATTGTGAGGCAAAAAGACTCCACCGTTATCGGAATAGTTGAGAATCTCAGTTTGGCCGGGATATTCTTGAAAACGCCGGAAAGGCTGGGGTTAAGCAGGCTTGTCAAGATTGAACTGCTGTTCACCGGTACTTCTTCGCAGATTTCCATCATTCTGGACGGTAAGATAACACGCCACGAGAATATAGGGATGGGCATCGAGTTTAGAGATTTAGACCTGGACGCATTCTTCCATCTAAAAAATCTCATTACCTACAATACAGACAAGATAGACACCGTGAAAAAAAAGTTTCAAAAATTTGCTGAAAAACAAGATCACAAAAAAGTGACCTAAGACAGGGCAACATCTTCACAATAAAATTGTAATCCTTTTGCACATCACCTGGTGACCGTCCCGAACCCTTCCTGATACGACCCAACCCTGATAAAAACAAGCAGCGCTTATGTATTAATACTTTAGTTGAACTAGTATTGCTATAAGCATGTTTTATTCATGACTTATCCAGAAGACTAATAAAGAATTTTACTCTATTTTTTCTCAGAAAAACAGGTAAGTTGCCTGCATCATAGACTTTTTTGTTGCATTGCTTAATTATTTTTGCTAGTATCTCAACAGATTATTTCCACATATTCATCTCAAACACAATTGCTACGGCGCACGTTCCAATTCTCTTGCTCCTTTCACCTCTGGCTTGCTGGTGCCTAGTCTTAATCAGTTGTCTAAGGGACGTGTTGACAACTGATGCTGTGCATCTCTTAAGCAAACATGACCAGCTTGAGAACGGAGTTGTCATAGCAAGCAAAGTTTCATAACACACCTTCAGGCAGTTGTCCGTACATCAAACTGAATTTACTATAGGAGGTGGTTATTGTGATGCGAATAAACAAGTTCTCCGTATTTGCCAGCGCCTTCCTTCTGCTTTCCATGTTATTGGCGCCGAATTTCATCCAGGCCGGTCCTCCTATGAAAAGCAAAACTGCCCCGGTCAGACTTAGGGCAATGCAATTCACACCCACCAAGGGAGAGAAGCCAGCAATCCCTCCGGGCCTCGCTGTCTCCGGCTATCCGGCTGGCGAACGCGGCTATTACATCGTCCAGTTCGGTGGCCCCATTAAACAACAATGGAAAGACCAGGTCACCGCAACAGGTGCGGACATTCTGCACTACATACCTGACTTCGCCTTTAAAGTAAGGATGAAACCTGCCCAGGCCCGCCAGGTCGAGGAACTGGAGAGCGTCGCCTGGGTAGGATTCTATCATCCCGCCTACAAACTCAGCCCTAAATTGAAGCGCAATGGGACTCAGATCTATACCGTGCGAATAGAGCGTAATGCGGACGTCGGATCGGCACGGGCGGCCATTGCCAAGAGCGGCGCGAGAGTGCTGGCTCACGAAAGGAATATCCTTGAAGTGGCTGCAGACTCAGCCCAGCTGGAAGCCATCGCCCGGGTTCTCGATGTGGCCTGGGTGGAGAATTTCATGCTCAGGGAGAAGCACAACGAATACGGCGGCGGTGTAATTATGGGCTCCGCAACAGCCAATTTGGCCGGTTACGACGGCTCCACCCAGACCGTCGCCATAGCGGACACGGGCCTAGGCGCTGGGACAAAAGAAACTGCCCACCGGGACATCCTTCCATCACGGATTAGTGAGATTTATGACTGGCCCGGTAGTTCTTCAGTAGGCTGTTACTCGGTTATATCAGATGGTCCCCGGGACGTTGACTCCGGCCATGGCACCCATGTAACGCTCTCAGCCCTGGGCGAAGGAGGTTTGTCTGGCGAGGGACAAGGGGTTGCGCCAGGTGCCGGACTGATCTTTCAGGCCGTGGAGGACTTTGTTGATTTCCAGTCCATTTGTGCACCGTTGTATGCTGATGGCTACTACTTGATCGGAATTCCGCCTGACATTAGCGACCTCTTCCAGCAGGCATACAGCCGTGGTGCCCGCGTCCACTCCAATTCGTGGGGTACCGATGCAATGGGCGATTACACCGTGGACAGCGTCAATGCCGATGACTTCATCTGGAATAACAAAGATATGGCCATAACATTCTCGGCTGGCAATGCTGGTACTGACGCCGATGGGGACGGGATAATTGACAGTGGTTCCATCGGCTCCCCGGCCACGGCCAAGAACGTCATCACGGTCGGCGCCAGCGAAAATGAACGTGCGGATCATTACCCGTGCGATCCTTCTTTGGCGCGGTGTGATGGTGATAACGAGCCCCTGTTTACTTATGGCCAGGGTTGGCCGGGAGAATTCCCTGCCAACCCCATAAAAGATGACCCAAGCGCAGGCAACGCTGAACAGATGGCGGCCTTCTCCAGTCGCGGCCGCACCAATGATGCTCGCATAAAGCCCGATGTGGTCGCCCCGGGCACCTGGGTGCTCTCCGGCTACTCCGATCTGTACCAGGAGGGGTATGATCCCTCGACCAACCCCCAAAATAGTGCCTGGCAGTATGATGGTTGGAGTGAGCCGTACAGTGGATATTACAAATACATGGGGGGCACCTCAATGGCGAGCCCTCTGGTCGCGGGTGGCGCTGCCGTGGTGCGCGATTTTTACCAGAAGGACTATGGTCACAGCGCCAGTGCCGCTTTGGTCAAAGCCACCCTGATCAACTCTGCTGACGATCTGTTGGACGAAAACAATGATGGCGTTAATGATAACGCCTTTCCCATACCCAACGTTCACGAGGGCTGGGGAAGGGTAAATTTAACGAACGCCACAGACGGCAGCCATCAGTTCGTAGACGAGATCAACGGCCTGCAAACCGGAGAGGAGTTCACCTATCAATTCATTGTTAATTCGGCGATTACGCCCTTCAAGGTCACCCTGGTGTGGTCCGATTACCCCTCCACTGACTCGGCCTATAAGCATCTGGTCAACGACCTGAATCTGGTGGTTGAGCCACCTGTGGGAGACAGCTATCTGGGTAATCGTTTCCAGGGCGGCTGGACCATAACCGGAGGTTTGCCGGATAAGCAAAACAACGTGGAGAACGTCTATGTCGAGTCGCCTACGGTTGGCACCTGGACCGTGAAAGTGCAAGGCTACAACGTGCCTTACGGTCCCCAGCCTTTTGCCTTAGTGGTTGACGGCGTCGATTCCAATACTCCGCCGCAAGCGAGCTTCATCGCCGATCCGACCTCAGGCGAAGCACCGTTGCCAGTAGATTTTGACGCTGCAGCCTCAACCGATCCTGACGATGACACTCTCATATATGCCTGGGACTTTGGTGACGGCAACAGCGACAC
>JAJDNL010000128.1 GCA_022340745.1 Deltaproteobacteria bacterium | reverse complement strand
ATAACTTGTTCAGGCATCATGAAGGCTGCATCCGGCATGCCGACATCATCTGGCTTATGAATTGGCAGATCCTCGATAAAGCGTACAGTATCATAGCTCAGATAACCCACCAATCCTCCGAAAAATCTAGGCAACCCCTCCACAGGAACTGCTTTAAATGTTTCCATTAGGTTCTTCAAGTACTCTAGAGGCGAAGCTTTGAACTGACCGCACTGTGTGCCATTGCGGGTGAGCTCAATTTCATCCCCGCGAGCCTTGACTAACAGCCGTGGGCGGTGACCGATGAAACTATAACGGCCCCAACGTGCTCCACCTTCGACACTTTCCAAAAGAAAGCATTCCGGCCCAACGGCCACCTTTTTGAACAAACTAATGGGTGTCTCGGTATCGGCCGTGACTTCCCGAAATACTGGAATTATATTTCCCTGTTGAGCAAGACTGAGGAATTCTTCTTTACTCGGGTGGTACACGGCCATCCTCCCTTATCTCGGGGGTCCAGGTGTCGGGTGTCAGGGAAGAAAAATAAACAACTGAAACCTGAACACTGAAACCTCTTTTACCGGCAAAGCCATTCAACTCTGACCTTGCTCTAAGGACCAGGTTGTCGATGTAAAAAAAAGGCCGTGAGCGGTAGCCTATCCCACGACCTTTAACAAACTGAAAAAGCCGTGGGCAAGGAGTCTACCCACGGCTTTGAGATTTCAGAGTTTTCTAACCCTTAGCCTCCTGGCAGTGGACAAACCCCTCCCGGGATGTACCACCACCAGCGCCAGTTACTATTGTATCCTTGTCTGATCATAGTCTTATGCCCACTTTTTGTTACCATGTAACTTTAAAAAAGAGTAGTAAGATTTGTCAAGAAGAAATTTCTCATTCCCTCCCCTGGAGGACTACTTCGTGTCCATAGGGTTAAATTTTTTTTACAGGTTGGGTGACCAATTGCATACCTGTTCACCAGTTGTCACTGTTTTGCCCACTTCTTCCAGTTCCCGAATTTAGCAGGGTTGAGGAATCACTTGACTACTCTGCAGTTTTTCTATAAACAAAAGATCGTTCTGGAAAGACCACTACATCTCCCGGAGTGATCATATGGCAAAACACAAAAAGATTGAGCGTAAGAGAGAGCTAGATAGAAGACGACGAAGGCGAAAAAAGAGGCTAAAGCTGCGAGCTAAAGGCTTGCTCCCGCCTGCAGAAGAATCACAAAAAAAAGCTTCAGCCAAGGATTGAGCCCAAACCCAGTCCGCTTCCCCACTTCTCCACAGCAGGCCACGTGCGCTCAAGAATGCGCGAGCAGTATCTTCGCTACCCGCCTGGGCTAGTTCCAGCCGTGTTTTTCTTTACATCTCAGTGGTTTTACCCTAGTAAGTACTTTCATACCACCTCCTAGGCTATGGCCAGAAACCAGGCTCAATGGGAGGGATAGCATTGAGAGCAATCAGTTTCACTATTAGGTCTTTTCCGAAAATTTGGCACTGTAATTGCAAATGAAAAGAGCGATCCTTCATCTTAGGAAACAGCCATGAAACAAAAGACTTTACTTCTCTTTCAGCTCTTCTTGGCGGTTTTTGCCGTCTATGCGGTGCTCAAGTACAGTGGAAATCAGCGATTGTACGTACCGCTTACCTGCCTTCTTACCATGTTTTTGGTTGGGAAGGTTGAAACTGCGGTTACCGAAAAAGACAAAAAAGACAAGAAAAAAAGGGTGAGAGCGGGCAGAAAAGCTGCAGAACAAAGAACGTTCAAGCCTGTTGACTGTTTGTTAAAGAGTAAGAACGTGCTGCTTCTTACCGACGCAATTCATTACCTCCTGAACGATTTAGGCCTGAAAGTCACCCGCTCTCCAGATCAGAGTGTCATCGACCGTCTGATTAGGGCTTCTGATAATAGTCAGGTAACCCTTGGTCTGAAGGTTCTGAGTGATGTTGGAGAGCTGAGTGAGAGCTGGGATAGCTGGGGTGAAATTTCGCAGTTTGATAGTGGCAAGGGGGGAGAAAAGCGACTGCTTCTCATCGGGAGTAACAGCATCCATGACGAAGGAGACGGCAAACCACAGTTCAGTGACTTCTCAGCCAATGTTCAAAGCCTCCTCTCCTCAAAGAGTATCGTTGCTATGACTACTCTCACCTTCTATAAAATTTATCTTTTATGCCAAAAGAAAAATGTGGACCCTAAAGCAATTTTAAATCTTATTCACCGCCACCCTGGTGGAGTCTTCAGAGTGGAGCAGTACATGAAGAGTTCCAGCCAAGCCGCTTGATCATCCCCGCCTGTACCAGCTGCGCAGGAATATACAACCCGTCACTCCAGGCTCTTGCTGAGAGTAAATCTCAACATTTCATCAATTCTCATTTATCAGCCGCTCATTGAAAAAGGTTAGAGAGGACCTTTTTGTTTTTAAATTACAAATGTGAAATGAGAAATGTGCTTCATGTTTTTTATGGTATAGTCTGCAAGATTTTTAAAGCAATAAAGTAATAGCCAATTGGAGTTCCTGTGAAACTGCCAGTGTTGGATTGGATTATCATCCTGGTTTACTTGGCCGTCAGTCTGATTATTGGCTTTTATTTCTCCAAAAGGGCCCTCCGCAGTGTAGACGATTATTTTGTTTCAGGCCGCGTCCTACCCTGGTGGCTGGCTGGCATGTCCATGATTGCCTCGGCATTTGCCATCGACACCCCTTTAGGCATTACCGGACTTGTAGCGAAAGATGGAATCCCAGGGGTATGGTACGCTTGGTCCTTTGCTCTTGGTGGTGCTGGAGCACTTGGCGCTTTTATCTTCGCCTCTTTACTCAGGCGATCGGAAATCATAACAACGGCCGAATTGATAGAGCTTCGTTATGACGGACGCTCTGCGGCTTTTTTACGAGGCTTCAAGGGAGTCTACTTTGGTATATTTGCCAATGCCGTCACCTTGGGCTGGATCATTAAGGCAGTATGGATCATTAGTGCTGTTGTGGCCCCTGAGATAAACCGTCACTTGCTCATTGGAGTAATTTTATTGATCACGCTGACCTACACTGCTGCATCAGGTCTCTGGGGAATCGCTGCTACAGATCTTATCCAGTTCTTGATCGGCTCCATAGGATCCATTGCCCTTGGGGTCCTGGCCTGGAACCACATCGGCGGAATTGGGAACATCATTGCGGGTTTTGTCAGCAGATATGGAGCTAATCCGGCCGCGGGACGGCTCAGTTTTTTCCCAACCATAGGCACGCCGTTTTTTGTAACATTCCTGGTATTCATCACGCTTAAATGGTGGGGAAATCCTCCCCCTGCCATCACCCAGAGAATTATATCTGCCAAAAACGAAAAACACGCCTCTTTCGCCACCATGCTTTTTTCAGTAGTCGCTTTCGGCCTCAATTACTGGCCCATGATCTTGGTGGCAATGGTTTCCCTGGTTGTTTATCCCGACCTCAAGATCCCAGAGGCAGGCTATGCCATGCTGATCGTAAAGCTCGTTCCAACAGGATTCTTGGGACTTATGCTCGCCTCACTGATTGCAGCCTTTATGTCCACCGTGGACACCCATATAAACTTCGGGGCCTCCTACATGGTCAACGACCTGTACCGCCGTTTCATCAAGAAGCAGGCTTCAGAAAAACATTATGTCCGCGCTTCTCAAATAAGCACAGTGCTCATGCTGCTCCTTGCTGTTGCCATTGCCTACAACCTCGATTCCGTCAGCGAAGCCTGGTACTACATATCCATGCTCACGGCAGGTTACGGCATTGTGATTGTTATACGCTGGTTTTGGTGGCGGGTAAACGCCTGGGCGGAGATTGCGGCCCTGGCAAGTTCAGGGGTTGGCAGTACTCTGCTGTCTCCAAAATTCGGAAAAGCTGTGGGATATTGGGATCGCATTCCGCAATTGGACTGGCAATACAGATTCATAATCGTGGTAGCTTTCTGTACCATTACCTGGATTATAGTCTGCCTCCTCACCAAACCGACATCTGAGGAACACCTGAAGAAGTTTTGCGCTAAAGTAAAACCTTTTCCTACCCTTTGGGGACCTATTTTCAAAAAATATCCCGAGCTAGACTGGAATCCACATTTCAGCAGGTCATGCATCAATTGGGCTCTCGGTGCTGCCACTGTTTACTGCTTTTGTTTTGGTATAGGTCACCTCATGTTCCTGAATTTCGCCTATGGCCTTCTCCTGCTGGCCCTGGCCACTGTTATGGCAATAACCATATATATTATCTGGAGAAGCTAGCCTGAGATACGGTATAACCGGCTAGAAGATTCAGGTGGCAAGCAGACAGGAGACTCTGAGCGATAGGGGCGCCATGCCAAGGTAAGAGCGGATAGCCAAATGACAGACCCTTGGATTCTTAGCGACCGGTCTTCACTTGTGGCGAACGAAGAATACGTAAATATTCACTGCAGCTATGGCGATGAAGCCACCGCAGAATATCAGCAGTTTTTCAGCATCGAAGTCCAGGGCATCGGTCCCTTCGATTGTGCGTTGAAAAAGCAGGAGAAAAGCTGGCGCTGAGAGAAGCATAACCAGTGCTTTTTCCATCCCACGAATGATGAAGATAATGGAGCAGCTCACCATAAAACCGATGAAGTAGGGATCTTTCAACACCTCCAACATGTCGATATTGGTGAGGATCTCATTCAGGCTCAAGAAATCCAGATTCTTTATTGCTGATATGATGTCGTACAACATGAGTGTCGCACTCCCCTGCTCTTCTCCTCCATTGGCCGAGAACCACCTCGGCACAAAAAGGTGATTGTCCATATTATTATACAGCAATCATGTAGCAACTCCTATGCCAATTAGTGCTTCTTGTAGAGTGGCGTAATCTCCTTGCCAAAAATGAGGGCTGAGGATATTTTCGGAGTGGCGGCGGCAAAGCGCCAGCCCTTCATCACCTGAAGACAACAATCGCTTGTTCAAATCTAGCTTGGTTCTCACCATAACTTCTGTAACCATTCTTTTACACCGACAGTCGATTTCAGATTAATTAATTAGTTAATCCAAAATATTATATCATTAATATAATTTACTTTATTTTTAATAGTTTATAAATTTATTTTTCTCGACAAAAAACAACCCACCTTTCTGGCGGGGATTTCATCGAAAGCTCGCCGAAGCCTCCCATAGGTGGCGGTGACAAATGATGGTTCGGGTGGTGTCCTTGTTCAGGCTGGTGTAGCCCGGATAATTCACGAATCGGATGCTCCGACCGCGGATATGGGCGTCCTCGGGTCCCGCACCCTGCGACGTACTATTCAAGTACGCCTCGGATGCTAGATCCTGTGGTTGCCCGGTGGCAAGACCATCTCCACGGTCTCGCGACACAAATTCGTGAATTATCCGGGCTCGTTACTTTAAGCTTTTTCGCATTCGGACGTTCGGTAGGTTCTCATCCGTGCTACATCGAAGGCATAATCATAAATATGGAGTCCCTTGGAGGCAACGATCATCTCACCATCCCCTACACCGATCTCGCTCGCCATGTATTCTTTGAGCAGTTGAACCCCGCCAAGGTTGGCCGGGTAACCGTTCCAGGCATCCCAGGAGCGAAAATAAACAAAGAAGTGAAGAAGGCCATCCTGAATGCGGGTATCTATATGACGCAAGCAGGGAGGATCCTCCAAATGCAAGTCAGTGGGCATTCCCACGGTCATAACCATCTGATTATTGCGAAACCCATGGCTCTTATAGGTATCGATCACCGTCTGGATCTGATCAATTCCTACCCCTCCAGCCAACCGTTCACCATAGGTGTAATCCTCATCGGGCTCTTTATGAGGTGTCATGAGATATGGCAGGTAGTCGTCGAGGTAGTCGTCTGCCACCGGGTTGGGAATGCCCAGATGGGCCGGGATATCCGGTAGAAGCGGCTTCACCCCCGGATGCTTAATGTGAACCGTTACGTAGTCCAGCTCCATCCGTTTTTGTCCAGCGTAGGAGCCGTGATCAATTACAAATTCCCGACCGTGATCAAGCAGATTCCAGATAATCTGAAACCAGGAATCGGGAAGCGTGGTTGCCTCAATGAAAACAGGCCTCAGAGTAACCTTCGCCATTGCTTTCCCCCTCCCTACCTGTGGCAACGAAATTCATTATTGGCATCTCAATTGAAGTGCACTGCACTGCACCCATCATTGCATAGAACTACAGTTCGAGTGGAAGCTCCTTGCAGTCTGCGGGAGGCAGGATCTCCACCTCGCTTCGAGTGAAAGTTCTCTCGCTAACCCCGTCCGCCAGGACGAGGCTGAGCATGTCCAGGCACGGACCCTGTAACCCCTGCTAAGCCGCTGAAACAGCTAAGATGGGCTCCCCACATGGGAGCCGTCTTGTTCTTCCTCTTGAAGGAGCTCGCCTCGGATACTCACCTTGACGGTGTCCACCGGAATTGCTTTACCACCGGCTTCCAGGGCCTTGTGTACCACGTGTAATAGCCCGGCACAGCAGGGAACCTCCATGTAACCAATAGTAATTGATTTTATTTCATTATTGGCGAATATTTGTGAAAGTTTGTCAATATAAAATCCAGTATCGTCCAACTTGGGACATCCGATCGCCAATATCTTCCCCTGAAGGAGCTGTGAATGGAATCCTCCCATGGCAAAAGGAACACAATCCGCTGCAATGAGCAGCTCGGCCCCTTGAAAAAAAGGAGCGGATACAGGCAGCAGGTGGATCTGCACCGGCCAGTTTCGCAATGCCGAAACCGAAGCCTCACGTTCCTGCATTGGAGCTGCAATGGGTTGAGACTGGAGATGCACCAGTTTGGCCCCGGGACAGCCAGCTTCCAGTTCAGGTGGTGATTCTGTTGCTTGTTTACCCCTGAGCGTTTTGAGGTGTTCTTCCATAGCCTCTTCGTCAAAGTGGTCTGCCTCTTTCTTTACTATTGTGAGGGCTTCCTGGGGACACTCGCCGATACAGGCACCCAGACCGTCACAATACATCTCTTTGATAATCTTGGCCTTGCCGTCGCGGATTTCCAGGGCTCCTTCTGCACATTCTATAACGCACAGCCCACAACCGTCACATTTTTCCTCATCAATTTCTACAATATTCCTCATTGCCATAATGCACCTCCGCTTATGTTTTGACTATTGCCTGCGATGGTAATACACCCTTCGCGGCGGTGCCTTGATCTAAGTCAAATAGCGGAACTTTTGGCAAAACTAACATGGAATGAAGGGGTCTGGCAATGATAAAACTTAGAACAAAGTTTCCCTATTTTCGGCTCTTTTTGAATGTGCCAAATGAGTTTAGCGCTTAGTTATTATATGCTCTCCAGGAGCAATGGTTCACCTATCACTCCATAGTCAGTGACGGCTTTCTTCAAGGCCAGGTAGGCATCCTGGGTAAAACGTGGCGGGCTAGTGCGGGGGAAAATCTTGATGCCGAAGCAGTAGAAAGCTCTAAAAGCCTTTAAAAAATCGCACTAGGTCATTATAATGGATAGTCAGAAGATATTCGAACACAATGGGTTTTGACCGCCGAATTGTTGGACGCTTTCGTGAGTCTTGGAGAGATCGAGGGGGATAAAGCATGGCAAAAGAAGCATTGGTTACCGTCAACGAAGTCTACCTCAAAAGTGACCGCAGTTCTGGCAACATGGTGGTACTCAAGGAAAACGAAGAGGACCAACATCATTTCATCATGTTTGTGGGAGATTCGGAATTTGCCGCTATCGCCAAGGAAAAAGGCATGGTGGAGCCGAAAAGGCCCCTCACTCACGACCTCTATTTGACAATTAGTGACAATCTCCCGGTGGAGTTTTTGCGGATAGAGATATATGACATGGTTGAAAACACCTACTACGCCAAGGTGTTCTTTCGTGCCGATGGCACAGAGCACTTCGTTGACTCTAGACCCAGCGATGCAGTGGCCCTGGCCCTAAACAGAAAAATACCCATTCTCGTTAATAAGAAGCTGCTTCGCCGGGAACTAACACCTGAGGAGATTAAGGAATATGAGGAAATCTGCAAGACCGTAAAGTTCTAGCCCGGATATTTCATTAATTGCCGTCGCCAGACCGTGGAGAAAGGTGTGCTACAGGGCAATTTATGACATATCCGGGCTCGTGATTTTAGGCTTCCTGATCCAATATCTGACTTGCTGGTTTTTCCGGCTCCTGCTCCCGGCTGACTCGGATCTGAGTAATCGCTTTTTCGAACATCTCCTCCACTCGAAAACGAAAAGTTCGCCATCGCACCTCTTCTCTCATCTCCGGCAAACGGCCAAAAAGAGTTAGCACAAGCCCGGCGATGGTCTGGTACCCGTCTTCCGGGAGATCCAAAGTCAACCACTTGTTCAAGTCGCGTATGGAGACACTGCCATCCACAAGAAACGAGCCGTCCCTCTGGGGCTGTATCCGGCGAAGAAATCTGTCATGTTCATCCTCTATTTCCCCCACAATCTCTTCAAGAATATCTTCGAGACATACAATCCCAACAACCTCACCATATTCGTCCACCACGAAGGCCAGGTGGATACGACTTTTCTGAAAGTCTGCCAGTTGCTGACGAAGCGATTTACCCTCCGGGACATAGCCGGCCCGCCTCATGATCTTCTTCAGTGAAAACTGCCCGGGCGGGCCCGTCCACTTGAAAAGATCCTTGACATGTACAAATCCCGACAGTTCACTCTTGCTTTCCTGATATACTGGATAGCGTGAAAACTCACTTTCCTTCACGCCAGCCACAACCTCTTCGTAAGGCGTGTCGATCTCGAAGGCAACAACGTCTCGTGTCGGTAACATCACGGACTCAACCGGAATCCTATCCAGGTTCAGAACCGCCTGGAGCATCTCCCCGTCTCTTTTCTTTAGAACCCCCTCTTCAGCACCTACCTGAATCATGGCAGCAATTTCCTCAATGCCCAACACGGATCCAAAACCAGATTTTTCCAAGCGCAGCAAAGAGATGAGTTTGTTACTCACTGCTGAAAGTACGCGTACTATTGGATAGAACAGCTTAATAAGAACATAGATGGGCTGGACTATGAGAATGGACATCTGCTCTGGATAGTAGGCTGCAACAGTTTTGGGAGTGATTTCTGCGAACAAAAGGATGAGCAATGTCATAATCAGAGTAGACCAGATGACACCCTCTTCACCGACTAGCTTGATGGCGACTGAAGTGGCGAGTGCTGAAGCCGCCACATTCACCAAATTATTTCCCAAAAGGATCGTTCCGATAAGCTTCTCCGGTTCCTTAAGCGTTTTTTCTACTAGTCGCGCCCGTCTCCGTTTCCGACCAAGGTGACGAATGCGCCAGCGATCTGCGGCCATTAGGGCGGTCTCTGAACCAGAAAAAAAGGCAGAGGAGGCAATCAGAAACATGAGCCCGAGCAGTACGAACGGCCAGTCAGCCAAACTCATAGCATCTCCTTTTCTCTGCTCAAAAGTGGCATGTTACTGCATCCAACAATTGAGACTATTCTCTGCAATACGAATTGCCAAAATGTTTGCTACTCTCTCACTCCAGTAATCCGAGACCCCGAGTCTTGCTTGCTTCTGGACGTTCTCTCTGGTATATAGAATCCGAGGGTTGGAGTGCTGTACACGGTTTTCCTTCGCCTCAGAAGCCTCTGCTGTGTAAAGAAAAAACAGGCCTTCTTCCAACCAGCAGGGGCTTTCTTGTGTGAGGAGGTGCATGAAGAATGACACGCGATGAAGAAAAAATACTGAAGATTGCCAAGGAAGTAGTAGTGAAGTTCATTGAAATCGGTCGGGTTTCCCCCACTCAATTTGAAGGTGTCTTTCAGAGCGTTTTTCGCACCATCAAATCGAGCCTAAGTTCCGATGGGTCAGAGCAGTAGCGCTGTGTATCCTAACGTGGCAGACCCGTACCAAGGAAAAACGCGTCAGAGTAGTTCCCGCCGTGGGCGGGACTCTGGGGCGAGCATTGCTCTTTTTGCCGGTTGAGGTCTGCAACGTTAGGATTAAGTACGGCTCTGTACTGTCTTTGCCTCCCGCCAGGCCGCCAACACACAATTATTTTGTCAGCTACTCTAGTAGTATAAGTGGTGGTAGCACTTTTTACAACTAGCCCGGATATTTTGTGAATTGCTGTCGCGAGACCACAAAGATGGGCGTGCCACCTGGCAACTCGTCCCGCGGTACCGCGGGATTGGGTCCGAGGCGTACCTGAGCGGTACGTCGCAGGGGCCGACATCCGAGGACGCCAGGAAGGGCGGCCATATAATTCGCGCTCGCTCCGCTCCGCTCAGTCCCGCAAGCGGGTTCCCAGTTTCTTCGCGCTCGCTGCGCTCCGCTCAGTCCCGCAAGCGGGTTCCCAGTTTCGTGGTCGCAGCAAGTCATTCATGAAATATCCGGGCTAGGAGTCTACTCGCATAGAACATGCGCCTGGGCTCGTCCCAAGCCTGGTTTTCAAAAAGAGCGGCCGCGGCTCAATCCAAAACCGCGGCCGTTCGTCTCGGTCTCGTTCGCTACTGCCATAGACCGAGATTGTTTTCGCCTTTATGCTGCCTGGAGAGCATTTTCCAGGTGACTGAAGATATCTTTAACGCTCTTGATCTTTTCTGCTTCCTCATCAGGGATTTCAAGGTTGAATTCTTCTTCCAGGGCCATCACCAGTTCAACCACGTCCAAGGAATCAGCTCCTAAGTCGTCTACCACGCTGGCCTCAGGAGTCACATCTCCGTGATCGATTCCCAATTGATTGGCAATAATCTCTACGATCTTATCTTTCATTGCAGCTGCGTCCATACTTTCCCCTCCAAGAATCTTGTCAAAATCAGGTTGTTAATTATAAGTGGAATAACTGTAAAAACTAATATTGACCTTATCCGTCTTCTGTCGCTTTCGACTGGGTAAAGTTCCATCATAGCTACTGCGGTCTACATTCGACGAGAACATCCCTCCTTTCTCTTTTGGTTTCTTAAAATCATCCTAGCCAAACTTTTTATCCGCACCTGACTTGCGTTACTGAAAGGTGCTTGGTTTCAATCGACCTCTCAGCCAGAAAGATGTCAACTCGGCTGGTCCCCGGCCGACTCCTTTGGCAACTCAGGATTCACAAATCCATAAAAGACGGTCTCGATGACAGTAGGGAGATCATCCACCAAAGAGTATTCGCCGTCACTCGCCAACCATTTCTGCATTATGCCATCGATAAAGCCCATCACTCCGTAGAAAACGGTGTGAAAGTCCATTTGTTTGAGAAGACCACTTTTGGTGGCTTGCAAGATCTTACGCTTGAGCAACGGTACTTTCTTTAAAATGTTGCCAATATAGAGAGCCTTGACTTCAGCGCCAAAATCGCTCTGCTCCTGGATAAGAACCTTATACAGATTTCGGTTGCGATCAAAAAAAGCAAAATAGATTCTCAAGTAGGCCTCAATAAACTCAAGCACGTCTGCCCGTGGATCGATAGCGCCAGCGACCGCCTGCTCCAACTCGGCGACCTTTGAGCGGATTAGCTCAGAAAATAGCCCTCTCTTGCTGTGGAAATGGCGATATACCGTTCCCTTCCCCAACTCGGCACGCTCCGCGATTTCATCCACCGTGGTGCCATGGAAACCTTTGGAAGAAAAGACTTCCAGTGCCGCAGTCAGGATCTTTTCACGGGTGTCGGAAGTCTGATGGACCCTGCCTTGATCGCGGGGTCCAACCTGTTTAGAAAGTTGGCGGGTAAGTAAGCGCTCGCTGAAATCTGCTTGGTCTGAACCTCGACGCTTAGCTATCCCAATAACCTCCTTAACCCATTGGGAAATAACAGTTTCAACTTCGAGATTGGCGGCAGTAATTTGGGAAATCCCCTCATCAAAAACCGAAACCAGGGTTTCCAGATCTTCTCCGCCCACGCCAGCATCATCACCCAGCACGTCCTGCCAGAACAACTGCCAGGCGGTAGGATCCGCAGTCGTATCCTGTGAGAGCAAGCTCAACAGCACTGTCCGCTTTTCCTGATCCAATTGAGAGTACTTCTCCATACACCCTGCCATGGTCATAGCTCAAAAAATATTGTGACGGACCAGTCCGTCATTATCTTGATTTAACTCTCGGTGTCAAGTCCTTTTTTACAATAAATCCGGGAACGGAGTCTCATCGGGGATATTTTACGACTGGATTGGGGTGGCGGCCTTGCCCCTATAAAAATGGGGTGAACCTCCGTTGACACGTTGGTAAGCCCTCCTAATAACCCCTCTCGTTTCTCTGGTAAGCTTGTATTGAGCGAGAGCTGAAAAAGGAACTTGAGAACAGGAGATTGCATCACTGCTAGCCTGTAATTTGCCTCCAGTTTTGCGGCAAAGGAAATCTATAAGCACATAATGATATTGAACCTCCCCTTCCTGATCCCAAAAAATCCGATCGAGAACGGCAACGACTTCCACTACTTCCACCTTGAGACCAATCTCCTCTGCAACCTCACGTATTACAGCATCCTCCAAGGTCTCGCCCGGCTCCACAGCGCCTCCTGGCAACGACCACTCACCGTATGCCGGCGGGCGACCGCGTCGCACCAGGACAACCCGGTCATCTTCAATGACAACCGCCGCCACCCCAACTATAGGACGATCTGGATAATCTCGCGCCATAGCAAGCCTCTCTGCTTGCTGCTTACGTTTCACTGCTTACCAATCATCACGGTTTACAGCGACGGCCAGGGCTGAATCCATGGTACAAAGCTTCGTAACGATCTCTGAATCTAATTCGATTGTCAGCGGCGGTCTTCCGGCCAAACTGACAGTTAGGCCGATGGAAGATCCAGCTGCGTTTGTTCCCAATATAGAACTTTTCAGGATTTGCGACAGGTAACGACCACATACCCTTTTTCTGCCTCAGGGCCTGGCGCTGAAGCTCCAGTAGCTGTTTCCAGTACCGCAACTTTGGCTGTCTGCGCAACAGGTGGGCATAGCCCTGGCGCACCAGTTCACCATTCACAAAGGTCCCATCCGCCAGGAAAACAAAGGCCAGTAGCCTACCATAGTGGTCGCGCTGCTGCTCAGCCAGCTCGAGATTTATCCAGCGGCCCTGTACCAGCTTTTTGTTGAAAGCCTTAGCCTCATCACCAAAAGGCTCACCGGGCTTGTCCTGGTGCGCCACCTCAGGAGTATTGATACCAAGATAGCGTACCCGTTCGCCTCCTGCGACTTCAATGGTGTCACCGTCATCCACCCAGCGCACTTTAACACGAGGCGAATCAGCATCTGCCACTGGGGAGCGCAACCCGCAGGCGAGTAGAGCGAGAATCAAGGTGAGTGTGAAACGCTTGAGCATATTTGGTCACCGTAAAGATGGCGAGCTTTCGTGGAGGTTTCAGGTGTCAGGGGTCAGGAAATATAGCCATAGAAGCTGAAACCTGAAACCTCAGTCTTTGTGATTTCGTATTTGGCTATCTTCGATAGCCGCAGCGGCGATCCACCTCTGCCAGCATGGTGTTCAACCGATCCTCTACCGACCGCCGATATCTCTCTAGGTCTCTACTGCTGCTGTCTGTGGGAATCAAGATTGGCTCGCCAAAGGCTACATAGACCCGACTCCAGGGTAGCGGTAGAACGGTTTTGTCCCAGCTATTTCGCAGAGTAATGGTCCGCTTGGCGGACCAGATGATTGGAATGAGAGGTGCGCCAGTGAGTTTGGCCAGATAGATCATGCCCTTCTTGGCCACATAGGCCGGTCCTCGGGGCCCATCGAGAACGGTGGCACACGCCTTGCCTCCTCCCTGCAAATAAAGCTGCATCTGCTCTAAAGCATCACGGCCCCCCTTGCTGGAGGAGCCACGCACCGGAACAACACCAAAGCCTGAGGCATACTGGGCAAGCATCTCCCCGTCTTTGCTTTGGCTGATCATAATCCTTGGCTGGAAGTTACCGAAGAAGTAAAGGAAATAGAGGGCGCCGCGGTGCCACGTGCCCCCAACAATGGGTTGGTCGGTAAGGAAGTAATCCCGGTAGACCCCTTCATTGAGCATAGTTACCCGGCAGGTACCAAACCACAGTCGGGCTATTGGTACCAGCACCTTGCGGATGAGACGCTTTACCAGCGTTTCATGAGCATAATTACGAAATCTCAGAGTTCGTTTGCGCTTCTTCACCACTGCCTTTACATTCTCTTGCGCAGCAATTGATCTTCTGAAAAAATGTCATTGATGATCGTGCTTTTGCTATCAAAGCAAGCTACCAAAGCCCTCATATACTGTCAAATTGAAGCAGGGACAAATGAGGACAATGCCCGTCTGTCCAGCATAGCGCTCAGGCCGCCTCGTTCCACCGGCGTGTATCCAAAAGCCTCCCGCCACACATCGTCACTCTCCATACAGAGATAGATGCAGAGATCTTTATGGATTCCAAGTAACAACTCGTTCAGGTAAGCATACATTTCCACCCTGAGATCGCGAAAATAGCGCAGCTTTCCGTCCAAACCTGGGACAAACTCTTCATCCAAAATCGAAGTGTTTGGGTACCGTTGTTGAATTACAGTCTTGAGAGTCGGCATGAACCGAAGGGTACCCAAACTGATCCAGACGATGCCTCCCGGATCCACAGCAGAGAAAAGACGCTCCACAACCTCTTGGTACCCCTTTCGCCATCCAGGATAAGCCAAAAGCGGATCAAAATGAAATGCAACTCGATAGCCCCACCCTTGACAACGCTTTGCTGCTCCCAGTCTCTCTTCCAGAGTGGCGGCCCCTGCTTCCTCCCTGGCAATTACCTCTGACGGGTTGAGTGACCACGCTACAATAGTCTGGCCTCGATGATCCATTTTTTCGAGAAGATCCACCTGGGCAGTCTTGGTTTTCAGTTCAAGAATAGCACGCGGCTGGGCGGCAAAAAATGGTACTAAATGTTCACTAAGGTGAATCAAAGGGTCCAAGAGCAGACTGTCCGTAAACTCACCTGTGCCGATACGGTGTATGTGGTCAGGGGAATCGTTAAGGTGTTCCGTCAATTGCTGTATGGCGTCGTCTAGATTGGCAAAAAGTCGCACGTTGGGACTGGTAAAATATGCTTGTAGGATACAGTAGGTACAACCAAGGGAACATTGAATGCCCAGGTTAAGGATCTGGTAGCCACAGCAATTGTAAAAGCGGGTACCGGGGCAGGGTTTGATAAACCTTCCTCGAAATTTCACGATTTCAAGAAAGCTTCCATTTTCCCCATCCGCATTTTCTGGGACGCGGTCTACCCAATCCACTGGTAAGCCCGGCGAGGTTGCCAGAATTCTTTTGACCAGCGGGCTGTCACCAACCTCTTTTTCAATCACCAACCTTTGAGGGAAATACATCATTCGCGTTCCATTATGCGTTGGAATTTAGCCTGTTCAGCCAGCCGAGCCACACTTCTTAGCCGAATTGCTAACTCTTCAGCCCCTGCAAAAGTAAATTCCAAGCTCCACTTTGGTCCCTCGAAATAAGGTGGAGGTATCAAACGTACCCCAGGAGGCAGCCCAAGATCCTTGGTTTCCCTGGCAAACCTCTCCTGCCGGGCGGTGAGGCGAGGGGTACGTCGGGCCTGCAACTGCTTCCGAATTTGTTGGGCCCGCTGCCGTGCCGGCCTTTTGTGAGCCCGCCGCAGATCATTCACCTCTGCACTATCCAGAATCTGTCTCGGAGTAAAATTGTCTCTTTGTCCTATTTCCACAACCGTCTCCACCAATTCCTCCTGCACACTCACACTGAAGGGAAGCTCTTGAAAAAAGTTGAAGAAGGCGAGACGGTCTCCCCGCTCCAGGGGTGAAAGAACAAAGCCGATCCTCTCGTGAAGTGTACCCTCGGCTATAGCATCAAGGATGGGTGCCTCCAAGGGTAGCAACTGCACATAACGGCTACAAAGCGTGTCACTGGGTTCCAGATCCAGAAGGGGCATGAATTCTTGAACGAGCTGTGGTTGGTTTAAATGTTTGGCCATCTTGGTAAGAACCAAAGATTTCTCCACAGGATTTAAAACCCTTTGCGCAATGTTGTCGTAGATGGCCGTCCGCAAGCTTGTAACAGGTGATGTAGAAATGGACAAGACTTCACAAGACAGGGGACTCAGACCAAGTTGTCGGCAAACTGCTAAACGACGGCTGCCGCAGATGATTCGAAAAAGTCCGTCGCTCTTGCGCTGAAGCAAGGGCTTATGAATCAAGCCGACGGTTTGGATGGAGAGGATTAACTTATCTGGAAGAGGGCCATAAGTGATCAGGCAGGAGGTGTCATTCCAATCCACCTCATCAAGCTGGATCGAGTAAGACTCCTTATCAAGCATGATCCCGCTCCTAACTCTCAGTAAGACGTTCCAGAGCCTCCAGGTAGCGGGTCCGGGTGTTGCGCACCACTTCTTCAGGGAGATCTGGTGCAGGCGGCGTCCGATCCCAACCGCACTGATCAAGGTAATCACGCAAATACTGCTTATCGAAGCTCTGCTGGCTCCTGCCGGGCTGATAGCTGTCGGCTGGCCAGAATCTGGACGAATCCGGAGTAAGGACCTCATCAATAAGGGTGAGTTTGCCTCTGACCAAACCGAATTCGAACTTAGTGTCGGCAATGATGATGCCTCTCTGGCTGGCCATAGCTGCCCCCTTCTCATAGAGCGCCAAGCTCAGCTCACGGAGCTGTTTCGCCACATCTGTTCCCACCTGCTGGCAGAGGGTGTCGAAGTCGATATTCTCGTCGTGACGACCTTTTTCAGCTTTGGTGGAGGGGGTGAATAGGGGCGACTCGAGACGAGCCGATTCCACCAGTCCTTCCGCCAACGTTATGCCGCATACTGATCCTTGACTTTGGTAGTCTTTCCACCCGGACCCGCTGAGATAGCCACGAACAATGCACTCTGCCGGCAAGGGTTCCGCTTTGGCCACCAGCATGCTCCGATTTGCCAATTCTTCGGTATAATCCTGACACTCTTCTGGAAACTTCTCTACCTCTGTGGTTATCAGGTGATTGTCCACCACCCCGGCCAGTGCCTTAAACCAGAAAGAGGAGATTGTGGTTAGTATCCTTCCTTTGTCCGGAATCCCGTTGGGCATTACCACGTCGTACGCAGAGATCCGATCTGTCGCCACAATAAGCAGATGGTCCCCCAAATCATAGATGTCTCTCACCTTTCCCCTTGCAAGTAAGGTAAGTCCTGGCAAGTTGGTCTCAAATACTGGAGCTGCCGTCATACAATCCTCCCTCCAGGGTGTATATGTAAAAAAGATATCTACCACGAAGACCACAAAGGGCACAAAGTGATCAAATGTTGCTTGAGACCAAAAAGACTCACGGTGTCCTGCGCATTCCAGACACAAGGACCAGCACAAACCTTTAAACAAGAATCTGTTTGTGCCAGATCAACTTTTCATCTAATTCTTCGTGCTCTTCGTGATCTTTGTGGTTAAAAGTCTCTTCCGATACAGGTTGCATACATTTAAAAAGGGGCGAACCCAATCGGGATTTCGCCCCTGTATAATGGCCATAAGAGCCTTTAGCCGATGACAGCCAGCGTATCTCCCTTCTGCACGGAATCGCCATTCTTGAAAGGTATAGAAAGCACCGTCCCGGAAGTGGGCGCAGCAATTGAATTTTCCATCTTCATGGCCTCGAGAATGAGGACCACGTCTCCTTGATTTACTGAATCACCCTCTTTGACCTCATAGCGAATGACCATACCCGGCATAGGCGCCTCAATGGCTGTACCTGCTGCCGCGGCCGGTTTTGGAGTGGGCTCGGCTGGCGCAGGGGCAGGAGTCGGCTGGGCAGCCGGTGCAACCGCTGCTGGAGCCGGCGCTGCCACTGGTTGGGGCACCATGGGTGATACTGAGGTTATCACCGGTGCGCCCCCCACCTCATCTACTTCCACTTCGAAGTAGTCGCCGTCCACAAATACATTGAAAGTCCTGACCCCGGGACCCTTCTCCGGCGTGGGCTTTTCCACCTTTTCCACCAGCTTGCCTTTTCTGGCCAGAGCAATGAGACGATTTTCTTCCTTCGCCTGCTCCAAAGTTTTGGGCTTTACCTCGTCGGGGACTTCTTCCAGGTTATATTTCCACTTCAAGAAACGAACACCGGTAGTGGGATAAAGTGCCACAATGAGCTGATCGTCTATGTCTTTCGCCAAATCACCTGCCATAGCTTTGGCCTTGTCCAATTCGGGTTCAAGCACATCGGCCGGTCTCGTTTTGATGGGCGTTTCACCACGATCATATCCCTTCAAGGCCTTCTTTCGCACCTCAGGGTCAATGGGTACAGGCGTTTCTCCGTACAAACCGTAACAGAGATCCTTTACCTGGGCGGTGATCATCTTGTAACGCTCATCCTCGGTATCGAAAAGAACATTGTTAACCGTCTGAATACCCACGATCTGGCTGGTAGGAGTAACCAGAGGTACCTGCCCTAACTCTTTTCGGACACGAGGAAGTTCAGCAAAAACCTCGTCGATCCGATCCAGGGCATCCATATCTCTGAGCTGGTTGACCAGATTGGAGAGCATGCCGCCCGGAGTTTGATGGAGGAGCACGTTGATATCTATTACCGAGAGCTTGGTGTCGTCCAAAAGATGCCTATACTTGGGAGAAACTTTCTCCACGTGCTCTGAAAGCTCAGCCAACTTTTCGATCTCAAAGCCTGTATCCCGACTCGTTCCCTTCAGGGTCATTACCAATGGCTCCAAAGCCGGGTGTGAGGTCCGATAGCCCCAGGGCGACAACACGGTGTCAACAATATCCACTCCAGCCTCTATGGCCTTTAACAGGGCCATGCAAGATTGGCCGGAAGTGAAGTGACTGTGGAGGTGAATCGGCACCTTTATCTCCTTTTTAAGGGCTTTAATCAGCATGTAGGCATCATAGGGCGAGATCAGACCGGCCATATCCTTGATGCACACCGTGTCTGCCCCCATATCCTCGAGTTCTTTCGCCTTCTTGACGTAATAGTTAACATTATAGACATCCCCTCCCATACGCGGCTCTGTGAGGGAGTAACAGATGGCGCCCTGGAAGTGCATGCCCATTTTCTTGATGACAGGTACAACCGTCTCAAAATTGCGCAAATCATTCACGGCGTCGAAAACCCTAAAAACATCAATGCCGTTTTCCGCTGCCCGCTCCACAAATATTTTGGCCACGTCGTCGGCATAATTGCGGTATCCCACCAGGTTTTGTCCTCGTAATAACATCTGCAGCGGTGTATTCTTGACATACTTCTTGAGCGTCCGTGGTCTTTCCCACGGATCTTCCCCGAGAAAGCGGTGCATGGTGTCGAAGGTTGCCCCACCCCAGACACCCAAGGCCCAAAAACCAACCTCATCCATCTTCTCCGCAATGGGTATCATGTCCTCGGTGCGCCCGCGCGTAGCGAAAATAGATTGGTGCGCATCCCGAAAAGTCAAATCTTGAATCTTGACTGGATCGGATACTTTTACTCCCTCTTCAACCAGTCCAGCTGTAAGTTTCGTGTGTTTGTCTGCCATAATCCTCTCCTCTTAGTCTCTCCTTAAGCGCTGCTTCCTCTTTCCTCAAGCACTCAATTCAGTAAAGGTAAACCCGAAAGAATCACAATCAACAGGTTGTGCCGTGGCGCTAGGGGTAATAGCCCTCAACATCAAAGAGCGACACAGTCCGCTAGCGCATCACCCGCAGCTGAAGTAACCTACGCATTTCCATCATTGCCTGTCTGCCTGACGCAGTCCACAGACCTGCCGTCCCCAAGGCGGGAGCGGAAACTGGTTGACTCACCGCTGCCATGGCGAGTTGCTGTTCTTCTTGACTCCTGAGGTATCTGTAGACCGCGGTAACTGCGGCAGTCAGTCGTTTTTTCCTATGCTCGTCCATTTTCCTAATCACCCTTGCTTTGCTACGTGGTCTACGTTGAACGAATGAAGTATTCCAGCCATTTTGTAGCCAAGCGACCGTTGCATCCAACAGCCAAGGCCTTCTCATGCTAGCCTGGATATTTCATGAATTGCTGTCGCGAGACCACGAAGATGGGCGTGCCACCTGGCAACCGCAGGGGGTTGAATCCGAGGCGTACTTGAATAGTACGTCGCAGGGTCCGACACCCGAGGACGCCAGGAAGAACGGCCATATCCTTGGTCGCAGCAAGTGATTCATGAAATATCCAGGCTAAAGCCCAAGCTCTTCACTGATGCCCTGCATGGCCTGCAAGCTCAGCTCCGCAAAGTCGGCAAGCGGTACCCCTATATTCTCACACAGTCTAATCTGATCTCGATTCACCCGCCTGGCGAAATCCTTCTTTTTCATGCGTTTCAGGATGGACTTAGGCTTTACACTTGCCAGTCGCTTGTCCGGATAGACCAGGGCTGTTGCTATGACCAAACCGGTGATAGACTCGGCACAGGTCAAGGCAAAATCCAACGTGGACTTCCTCTCCACGCCCAGAACTTCTGCGTTGTGAGCCTTGATTGCAGTAATTGCTTCAGGTGGCAAGTCAGTAGCAGCCAAAATGTCAGCCGTCCGCAGCCCATGCTCCGAAGGCTGGTCGGCAGTTTGTTCGTAGTCTAAATCGTGTAGCAACCCGGTGGCACCCCACAAATCCACGGGTTCAGCTAATCGTTCAGCCAGCGCCCGCATTATCACTTCCGTAGCCAGACAGTGTTTTCGCAGGTTTTCGGATTTCAAATTATCGTGCAGCAAATCAAGAGCCTGTTGCCGATCCATTGAACAATTCCCGTCCCGCTGTAAAAAATAATGAACTTTCCTAGGAAATGGTTGGTTAAAAGCAGACCTTTACCGATAAAATTGCTTAGTTCTTGAACACTCGGCGCTGTTCTGAATCTATCCCCCCATGGCCACCCGACGGGTCTTTTTCTTCAGCCGGTTAATCCGCCGCCGAAGGATCTTGATTTTCTTTTTGTCTCCCGCCTCCTTTACGGCTTCCTTTTGGCTGCGCAGTTCCCTTATTTTTCGCTTGATACTGCGCACGTCTACACTCGTCTGCCGCTTTTTCTCATCCTTAATCCCTTTGACTTTCTTTACAGCGGCAAGAAGCTCACCCTTGTTCATTCCATGTACGCCGACGATCCCTTCAAGGCCTAGGGCCACCTCACGCAGCTCTTTGGCTGTCATCCGATCCAAAGGTTTTTCTTTTGGCCCTTTTTTGTCTTTTGACTCTTTTTTCTCTTTGGCCTCTTTCGGCTCTTCTTTCCCCTTTGCTTCTTTTTCCTCTTTGGCCTCTTTCGGCTCTTCTTTCCCCTTTACTTCTTTTTTCTCTTTGGCCTCTTTCGGCTCTTTTTGCTCTTTGAGCTCCTCTTGCTCCTTTTCGGTCATATACCTCAACTCCTTTGCTCTTTCGGGCTTGATTATCGAGAATCCAGCGCGCGTCTCGTTGGCTCGCCTAAAGTCACGTGCTAGAGCCCTCCTTCTCACTCTTTTCAACCATTTCCTGCAGCTTCAAAAAGGGTTTGAACAAATCAATCGGAATGGGAAAGAGGGTGGTGGAATTGTTCTCGGCAGAAACCTCTCTCAAAGTCTGCAGATAGCGCAACTGCAGGGCCATAGGGTGTTCAGAGATTATCTCGGCCGCTTGGGCCAGTCGGGCGGCGGCCTGATGTTCACCTTCAGCATTGATGACTTTGGCGCGTCTCTCACGTTCGGCCTCAGCCTGACGAGCCATAGCCCGCTGCATATCCTGGGGCAAATCGATGTGTTTCACTTCCACGGTCGTCACCTTCACGCCCCAGGGGTCGGTGTGTTTGTCCAAAATTTCCTGAAGCTGGCTATTGATTTTCTCCCGGTCAGAAAGCAGTTCGTCCAGCTCGGCCCCTCCGCACACACTACGCAACGTCGTTTGCGCCAACTGCGAGGTTGCATAAAGATAGTTTTCCACTTCTACCACCGCTTTAATGGAATCCATCACCCTAAAGTAAATAACTGCATTGACCTTCACAGATACATTATCCCGGGTGATCACATCCTGAGGTGGCACGTCCATAGCCACTAACCGCAGACTGATTTTCACCATCCTGTCAACTACAGGAATGAGAATAATGAGTCCCGGCCCTTTGGCCCTGCTCATGACCCGACCAAGGCGAAATATGACGCCCCGCTCGTACTCGTTCAAAATCTTAATCGCGGCAGCCAGGAAAAGGACTGCAAGTACAATGAGAAAAACGATAGTGTAAGACATGCCATCCCCCCGTCGAGGTAGCAAAAATGCTGTAAACCCCTGTCTAAGGCGATTAAATCATTGCTTTGTATCACCTATTTTTCGTACTTTCAACCACAAATTTTCCACTCCGATCACCTCTACTCTGGCGCCCACGGGCACGATATCATCAGAGGTGGCATTCCAGAGTTCTCCATGGACGAACACCTTTCCATCCGGTGCCAAAGACTCCTTGGCCACCGCAATCTCACCGATCAATCCCTGGTAGCCGGTACGAGGCTGAGCCATGTGTGCCCGTACAGCAAGTAAGGCCACAGTGATGAAAAAACCTGAAATAACGAGAACCGCCGGAATCAAAACACTCCAGGAGATTTTCATCCCAGGAGTCCCGGTGTTGAAAAGCATAATGGAACCCAAGGTGAGGCAGACGAT
>JAJDNL010000123.1 GCA_022340745.1 Deltaproteobacteria bacterium | reverse complement strand
GGCCAACGAGCAGGTCGAGGGCGGGCTGTGTTGGCGCTGCAGTGAGGAGGTGGAACAAAAGGAGATGGCGCAGTGGTTTCTTAAAATCACTGATTATGCGGATGAGCTCTTGGAATATTGTGAGCGCTTGCCAGGCTGGCCAGAGCGGGTGCTCACCATGCAGCGAAATTGGATAGGAAAGAGTCACGGGGCCATGATCCACTTCCCCTTGGAAAATTCTGATGAACCCATCAAAGTTTACACCACACGGCAGGACACGGTATTCGGGGCAACTTTTATGAGTCTGGCCGTAGAGCACCCCCTTTCCTTGGAACTCTGCAAGGGGAGGCCTGAGGAACCGGCTGTCAAAGAATTCATTGAAAAGACCAAACGGACACGACGGAGTGAGAGGACCTCTGAACTCCTTGAGAAAGAAGGTGTATTTACTGGAGCCTACTGTCGCAATCCCATGACGGACGAGCGGATGCCCATTTACGTTGCCAATTTTGTCCTGATAGAATACGGCACTGGTGCTGTGATGGCGGTGCCCACACATGACCAGCGGGATTTTGAGTTCGCCAGGGCTTATGATCTACCACTGAAGGTGGTAGTAAATCCGCCTGGTGGCGAACTGAACGGCGACACCATGGAAGCGGCATACGAAGCAGACGGGATCCTCGTCAATTCAGGCGAATTCAGCGGCTTGGAGAGTGCAGCTGCCAGAGAGGCCATCAACCAGTATCTGGAATTAAACGGGTTGGGTAAGGCTTCTATCAACTACAGGTTGCGCGACTGGCTCATTTCCAGGCAACGTTACTGGGGGGCTCCCATACCTATTATTTACTGCGATGAATGTGGCATCGTGCCCGTGCCCGATGAAGATCTGCCTGTGGTTTTACCCCTGGATGCCAGTCTCACACCTGCTGGTGGCACACCCCTGCCAACCCTCGAAGAATTCGTCGAGACCACCTGCCCCGCGTGTAAGGGGGATGCCAGGCGGGAGGTGGACACTATGGACACCTTTGTGGAATCTTCCTGGTATTTCATGCGTTACACTTGTCCAGATTACCAGGGGGGACCACTGGATCGAGTCAGAAACGATTACTGGATGCCGGTGGATCAATATATCGGCGGCATTGAGCACGCCGTTCTCCATTTGCTTTACTCGAGGTTTTTTACCAAAGTGCTCAGAGATATGGGCATGGTGGGGCAGGACGAGCCCTTCACCAACTTGTTAACGCAGGGAATGGTTTGTAAAGAGACGCTCCGCTGTTCAGAGCACGGATGGCTGGCCCCGGAAGATGCTCAAGAGGAGAAGCCAGAGGTCTATCACTGTCGTCATTGTGGCACTCTGGCAGAGATTGGCCGTAAGGAAAAGATGTCCAAGTCCAAAGGAAACGTGGTTGACCCGGGAGAACTGGTTGAGCGTTATGGTGCAGATACGGTTCGCCTCTTCTGCCTTTTTGCCTCGCCGCCGGAAAAGGATCTGGAATGGAGCGACCGCGGCGTGGAGGGTAGCGCCCGCTTTCTCACCCGGCTCTGGCGATTGGTCCATGACGAGCTTGATACACTTCAGTCCATTGCTCCATACGATGGCACTGAGCCGATAGATGGTGATGTGAGGGCTTTGCATCGCAAAACCCATCAGACTATTAGAAAGGTCACTGAAGATATCGAACAACGGTTTCATTTTAATACTGCCATCAGTGCGGTTATGGAACTGGTCAATGCCGTCTATCAGTTTCGTTCCGAGGATTGTTATGGTCCCGAGGCTTTTCCTGTTCTTCGTCTGGCAGTGGAGATGGCCATAGTTCTGATCTCACCCATGGTGCCGCACATTGCAGATGAGATGTGGCAGACTCTGGGGCACGAGAAAAGCGTGGTGCAAGAACCCTGGCCGCAATGGGATCAGGAGGCAGTGGCAGAAGAGCAACAGCTCATTGTGGTTCAAGTCAACGGTAAATTACGCAATCGTGTTTATGTGTCGCCGAGCGCTAGCGAAGAGGAGGTTCAGCAAATTGCCCTGGCTGACGAGCGGATCAAGACCTTCATCGGCAATAAACCCATTCGCAAGGTCGTGGTGGTCCCAGGGAGGTTGGTCAACGTTGTTGTGTAGGAATTTCTGGACACGGTGGCACGGAGACGCGGAGATATATTTGAAGATTTAGCAGAAATCTTTCTTAAAAGGATGTGAGCTTGATTAAAGTGGCAACTATAAGAAACCCCTTGCTCGCCGCGTCGCCCTTTCGCCGTGTCCCCGTGTCGGTTCGCTCCCCCGGCTCATTTTGCCTCAGAGTAGCCCTGGCGGCCTGTATTCTAGCACTGTTAGCTCCCTTCGGGTGTGCCTATCATCTCTCCGGAACTGGTGGCCAAGCCCCTGGAGACATTCAGAGTGTTGCTGTGAATGTTTTACGCAACAATACAGCAGAAATTGGCATTGAGACTATCTTTACCAATGCCATCCGCAATGAGTTCATTCGCTGGAAGAGATTGCCAATAAAACCCGCCAATGAGGCCGAGGCGGTCCTTGGTGGTAGTGTTGCCAGGATTAGGACGGACAGAGCCACTTATCTCGACCGAAACCGAACGCTTCAGACCCGGGTGACGGTCACTCTGTCTCTCACCCTCACCCGGGCAGACACCGACGAGGTTCTCTGGCAGAACAAGAACCTTAGTTACTACGATGAATACGTTGAGACGGGAAATGCCCTGAATACGAATAGACTCAGAAATGAGGCTTTTCGCAGGATAGCAGAATTTCTAGCCGAAAAAATCTACAAAGATCTCTTCGAGGGGTTCTAGCCCGGTTGTCCGTAGTCAGTAGTCCGTTGTTATAAAATAGAAGATGGCGGGCGCTGGTGACTGATATCTCAGCCAACAACAATAGCCGATGATAATCTAGATTTCCAGATTTCACCTTGGTCTTGGAGCAGAAGAAAAGACGTTACTGGTGGGGTAGGGTGCTCGTCCGCTCTTCACGAAAAATATGAATCGTCTATAACGGGTTTTATTCTTGCTCTGCGCTCAGGGCGTGAACCTTTTGGCTCAAGCGTGCAATCCTCCGTGCCGCAGTGCGGTGATGCAGAGCACCTTTTGAGGCAGCTTTGTCAATTATGGGGATGGCTTCTTGCAGGGCTGCTTGGGCTTCCTCTAGAGATTTGTTTTCCAGGGCTTCTCGAACCTTTTTCACCGCACCTTTCACCCTTGTCTTCTTAGCACGATTTCGTTGTTTCCGCAGCTCACTTTGTTTCGCTCTCTTGATGGCAGACTTATGGGTGGCCAATTATTATCCTCCTTGTAGCTTGCTTGTAAAAAATAAGCTCGACTGCCAGATCGAGTTTATAGTGGCGCTCTGAAAAATCCGCAATTGCGCTTTGTAACATTGCCTACCTAACGAAGTCAAGAATTTTTCTACAAATTGATCGGTCTGGTCAGTTTAGCCAGTTGCAGGAGACAAGTCTCAACTATTTAGCAAGCTCAACCGACGTAAGCGGACTAACCGATTAAACTGACAACGCAGTTGACATTCGCACAAAACTGTCACAATCTTGGCCGGAATGTTATTCCACACCGAAAACCTGGTCCACAGGGATAGGTTAGGGTTTAATGGTTTTACCCGTCAAGATTGCAAGCTTTTGCGTAGGTTTCAGGTGTCGGGTGTCAGGTGTCAGGAAAAAAAGATAGAAGCTGAAACCTGAACACTGAAACCTGAAACCTGAGATTGGGTGCTTGGCCCCGTGAATATGAATGAGAAGGATTTGCTTAGATCGGCCACCATCATCAGCAGTCTAACCTTGCTGAGCAGGGTGCTCGGCTTTATTCGCGACATGGCCATCGCTTACTTCCTCGGCTCTGGCTTCAAGGCGGATATCTTTTTCGTGGCTTTTCGCATTCCAAACCTTTTTCGTCGGCTGTATGCGGAAGGCTCCCTCAGCCTCCCCTATATGCCTGAATTGGGCAAAGAGTATGCTCTCGGCAATCATAGCAGCTTTGGTCGGTTGGCGAGCAACCTGGGTGGCCTGACATGTACCTTCTATTTTGGCCTGACGCTTCTAGGAGTGATGACAGCTCCTCTTGTTGTCTCAGTTCTGGCTCCGGGTTTTGTCGGCAGCGGAGCCAAGTGGCAGTTGACAGTGAGTCTAACCAGATGGCTCCTTCCCTATGTATTTTGCATTGGTGTGGCCGGTTTTGTTATGGCGATCCTCAATACCCACGAGTATTTCGGCGCTCCTGCCGCTGCGCCGAGTCTACTCAACGTATGCATGCTTGGGATGCTGGGTCTTGGGAGCTACTTCAGCCTAGCCCCAGAATGGTCCCTGACCTGGGGTGTTGTTTTAGGTGGTTTTTGTCAACTAGCATTTCAGTGGTATTGGGCCCGTCGACTTGTGGTGCGATGGAGACCGAGTCGTTGGTGGCGAGCACCAGAGACTCAGGCGGTCTTGAGGTTTTTGGTGCCAACGGTATTAGGAGCAGCCGTCTATCACCTCAATATTTTTGTGGCCACATTGTTTGCCTCCTTCCTCACCGTGGGAAGTATTTCTTACCTTTACTATGCCGAGCGACTAATCCAGTTTCCACTGGGTCTTTTTG
>JAJDNL010000106.1 GCA_022340745.1 Deltaproteobacteria bacterium | reverse complement strand
TCGAGGAGTCCCAGAGGATGCGGTGATTATCAAGATCAAGGAAAGAAAGTTGGGCGTAGTTCGAGATATCGTTGAAGAGTGCCAAGGCGATTTTGACGCAGTAGTTGTCGGGCGGGAGGGAATGAGCAAACTGAAAGATCTAGTGTTGGGAAGCATTGCCAAGGAGCTCATCCAATGTCCGCTTCATATTCCCCTGTGCGTAGTAGGGGGGACCCCAGAAGTTGGCAGAATACTTCTCGGGATGGATGAATCGCAGGGGGCCGTGAAGGCTTTGGATTATCTTGGAACCATGCTGAATTGTACGGATTGTGAGGGTGCCATCTTTCATGTCATCAAATCTTCTGACTTTGTAGTCGCAAGTGCTGGCGAGGAACTTCAGAAGGCCGAACGAGCTGCAGAGATCTGTCTTGAAGAGGCTATTTGTCATTTGGAAGAGGAGGGCCTCAGTCGTGATCGGATGACCACGAAAATTGCTGCCGGAACGGACACCTGCTCCAGAGCCATCGTTGAAGAGGCCAGAGAGGGCGGCTATGGGACTATCGTTGTGGGGCGAAGAAGTCTTTCGGGCCTGAAACAATACTTCATAGGGCGAGTGAGTAATAAGGTATTGAAGCTGGCCAAGGAAAAGGCCGTCTGGGTGGTGGATTAACCTAGCAGCCTTTGACGGAGCACCGGCGGACGGCGCTAATGTTGATGAGCAAAAGCTTGCCCTTTATCCGGTGCTAGGCCGCATTGGCCAATTATCCTCTTACATTCACGAAAAGATCGAAGGTAATCACTCCCACTAACCAGAGTTCCTTTGGTTCATCTTTCGCCTGTACAACATGAACAATAATGAACAACTCTAAACATGGAACATTTACAGTAAAGGATCAACCGTAGTGAGCTTATCCTATTTTTCATAGCGATAGCGTATAGTTAAAAGAAAAATAAGAAATGGTCTAGGATGGCATCTCCTTTGCTCTCTCAATTGACCATGATGATAGGTCTTCAGCCACCGCTGGAGGGACCAATAGCGGGGGGCAGCGATGTCAGTGGATCAAGTACTTGATGCCTGAGGTTCACCTTTCCCCTCGTGCAATTTCGGGGCGATGAGCATGGTCGAGAAGTTAAAACCAGGACAAGTTCTGGAGGTGCTCGACACAGATTCTCTAACGCTGAAAGATCTTCCCCGTATCTTAGAGAACAGCGACCGCGAGTTGATCAAGGTGGATGAGGAGGCCGGCTTCTTTAGGCTTTCTTTACGCCGGGGCCACAGAGTCAGGGTCGGTGTTCGTGATATAATGTAAAAAAGAGACAAAAGCCGAGCGAATATCTGATATGGTCAAAAGAATACTGTTACCCTTAAAGTTCACTCATGTGACTGACAATGCATTTGCTATGGCCCTCAAAATGGCCAAATGCTGCCAGGCCCGTCTGCACATCCTTCACGTCCTGGATCATCGTTTGCGTGATCCTGAGGTGACAGATGACCAAATTGCAGAATTCACCGGGGCAGCAGAAAGGCAGTTCGAGGAGAATTATCGACAGCTTTTGGGTGATTTTAAGGATTTCTATTTTAACTGCTGGGAAGGTGACATCGCGATGGAGACCGCCAAATTTGCTGATAGCATTAGTGCAGATTTTATAATTATCGGCTGTCATGTCAAGGGGGATAAGGCCTCTCACGCTAGACTAGGTGAAGTCGCCCATGCCCTTTTTCAGTGGGCGCCATGTCCAGTGATGCTGGTGCCATGCCAATTACACCGCGGAAACGTCACGCTAGTCCGACAGGGAAGTTGAATGGTTGGAGTCCTTCGATCGGAACAACGGATTCGCTGAATTGTGACATAGTTTCCGAGGGGAGCAGAGACTCTTTCGGATCTTATTGCTTCGTCTTTTATCAATCCGCAATCTGCATTCTACAATCTACAATCTCACCTCTCCTCCTACTCTTGGGGAGAGGTGGCTTCCCTCACATACTCGACAAAATAATCCGAGAAAATCCCGCCCAGTTTGTTGGTAGAAGCAAACTGCCATTTCTCCGGTAACTCAAACTCGGCTTCGCTCTTCCCAGTAAAATGCAAAAGAAGACCAAAAGAATCGCTCTTACGTCCTTCCTGGTCGCGAATATAAATGGTCAGCTGGAACCGTTCTCCTCGTAGATACGGCGAAGGCGGGGTTTTCACAAAGAGGTAGCCAGCAAATTCTCCTCTCTCTTCTTCATGAATAGGGGTTATGGAGTAGGTAAGAAAACTCATACCAGCTGGGGATATTTTAGCAACAATGTCTTTCATGTCACCGTCTTTATCCGCGGCTTTGATAAAGATTTTCCAGACCTCGCCTGGATGAACGTTCTGAGGTGCATAAGAATCCACGATAACCGGCTTGTTTCCCAGGTCTATAGTGCCGTGCTTCCATAGTTCACCACAGCCGGATATGATTGTTGTAAGTACCAAGACGAGCAGGTATCTATTCATGATTCCCCCATGCCCTAGCCCTTAGACATCATCAGAGCAGAACCAGGTGTATGCACTGGCTATAGAAAGTGAGCTGCTTTCGTACGGTAAGACCCAAAATTTCATAGAGGGAAAGCAGGCCGCCACCGTTGATGAAGCTGGTATAATTACGAAAGTGACGTGGACCAGCCAGACGCTCAATGAACCGACACATGGTAACTGCGAGGTTGGTTGGTGCGGGAACTCGATAGTCCACCAATATGAGATTCGACGCCAGTCGCTTCATCTCTTGCAGGACTGGAAGACGCTGGCTTGCACCCATCTCGTGAAGGACCATGCAGGCAATGGCATAATCAAAAAAACCAGTTGAAAATTTTTCCAATTTCGCGCCATCGCCGAAGAGAATCTGGACGTTATTGAAGCCACGCGTTTGAGCTTGCCGGTTTGCAAAAGACCACATCCCCCTTGAGGTCTCAACCCCCACCAGGTCCGAGCCCACGTCAGCCAGGGAGAAAAGGAGTTCTCCTGTGCCGCAACCGATATCGATGAGAGTACTGCCAGGCTTCACCTGGGAGCGCACCAATCGGTGAACTCGTCTCAGCAGTGGATCCACCAAGAAATGGTAGAGCCAACCTTCGTAGAAGCTGTCTTGATGTTTTTGAGCCATAAAAGTGTCTTAAGCTCGTAGAGCGCATGGCGCAGAGCGCATAGCGTTTCAAATCGAAAAGCGTTCGACTGCCAATGATTGATTTGCCTGCTGTTGTTTCTGGAACGTCATTCCCGCGAAAGCGGGAATCTAGATTCCGGATATCCGCCGCCGGCGGATTCCGGAATGACATCTTTGCTACCTCACAGCTAGTTCACTTGGAGCTGTAACGATCTTGCCTCTTCCTCATAAGGCAAGTACCATAAATGAATCGGAAAAGAAAGCAGGCGGTTTTTTGTTCTATTTTTAAGCTTGAAGGCGTTGATTGGGGTATGATAGGGAAACATCAGCGTGACCACTTACGATATATTTCTCCTCGGGGTTGTATATGCCGGTTTTCGACAAGAAAGACTTCTCTAAGGTGCTGGCGCAGGTGGAACAGGGAAGCGTTGTTCCTCTTTATTTCCTTCACGGCGAAGATTACCTGGTGAAGTCAGCCCTGGCACAACTCAGCGACATGCTGGTTCCAGAATCCCAGCGGAGCACGAACCTTGAGGTCGTTGACGGCAATCAAGCGGATTTTCGACAAATCTTGGACAACGTCAACACCTTTGCGCTCTTCGGCGGCCGGAAAGTGGTGGTGGTACAGGATTGCCGTGTTTTCTATTCGCGGGCAAACCTCCCTACTCTTTTCGTCAAGAGTAAAGAGGCCCATGCGGCGGGAGATCTGGAAGGTGCTGCCCGGTTGCTGCTGGAGGTGCTCGCCTACGCCGGGTGGTCTCTCGCCGATGTGGCTGATGGAGCCTGGCGAGAAATTCCCCCCGACCTGTGGCAACAGACCACAGGCGTGGAGCGAGACCGTGAGGAGGTGGCATGGTTGGAAGCGGTTGCGGACCACGCTGCTAGCAGTGGTATGGAGGTGCCGAGGCTAAGAGATGATGGTTCTCTGTTGGAGACGGCTCTGAAGGGAGGCTTCCCTGAAGAGCAATGTCTAGTCCTTACCACCGATACGGTGGACAAGCGGCGAAGTCTCTATCGCCTTATGGAAGAGAAAGGGGTCGTGGTCGATTTTGGCGTGGTTTCAGGTAGTAGCCGTAAGGTGCGCTCCGAGCAAGAGAAGGTCTTGAGAAACCTGGCGCAGGAAACCCTGTCCGCAGCGGGCAAGACAATTGAGCCCGAGGCGCTCGCTCTGCTCTTTGAGCGCACCGGATTCAATCTGTGGGCCCTCAAGACCCAGCTTGAAAAGCTCATGTCGTTTGCGGGCGAGGCGACGCTCATAACTCGCGAGGAGGTGGAGGGCTTGAGCGACCAGTTCAGGGAGGAACCTCTCTATGAATTGAATAATGCAGTGGCTACTCGGGACTGCGAAACTGGTTTAGTTGTGCTCAATCGACTCTTGGAGCAAAACTATCACCCACTCCAGTTGCTCGCTTCCCTGGCCAATGAACTCCGACGCTTGCTCGTGGCGCGTGAATTTATAGAGAAACATCTGGCAGGTAAATTGGATCCTCATATCTCTTACGGCGGCTTCCAGAAAACTATTTTGCCTATGGTCAAAGAGAAGAGCGACAAAGAGTCCCCCGTAGCGACCCTGCACCCCTTTGCCTTGCACAAGACAATGGTTCGCAGTACAACCTTTCAGACCTCGGAGTTGGTTGGTTGGCTGCAACAACTGTTCGCTACTGATTTTACCTTGAAGAGTAGTGGGATACCTGAACGAGCAGTTATGGAAGGCTTGATCATCAGGCTGTGCAGTGGAGAAGGGAAGTAATCAGTAAGCGGTAAGCAGAGAGCGGCAGGAGCAAAGAGAGAAATACCATGGACACTTGTTTTTTGTGTTCGTTCAGCGCACCACCGTCTCAGTTATAGTCGTATTTCCTCATGCATGACTGCGAGACGCTGCAAGGTTTCTTCGTTTACACTTACGCCAAGCCCGTGGCCTGCCAGCGGTCGGGCCACCCCACCTGGCCCGAATTCCACCGGCTCATTGACTATATCATTTTTGAGTAGATAACTGGAATAAGAACCCTCCAGATAGAGAAACTTTCGGTTTACGGCAAGTTGTCGTCCGGCCGCAGACAGTATGCCGGTTTCCCCCACTTGACATCCCAGCTGTGCTGCGATTGCCTTTTTGCGGCCAATTTCGTACAGACGAATTGCAGCGAGGATTCCCCCACATTTTGACAATCTCAGGTTAAACACCTGACATGCATTCAGAGAGGCAAGTCTTTCAGCATCCCGCTCAAGACACAATGATTCGTCAGCAACAATGGGGATCTCCACTTGTTCGGACACGCGTTTAAGCCCCTGGAGGTCCTTTTTGGGCACCGGTTGCTCTACAGCGCTAATACCATAGGCCATCATTGCCGCAATGCGTTTTCCGGCTTCTTCAGAACTCCAGGCGCCGTTGGCGTCAACCCGGATATCTACCTTGGGCCCAAGGATCTCACGTGCCAAAGACAAGATCTCTGTGTCCCTTTCGTTTCCCACCTTGATCTTCACATAGGACATTTCCATGTCACGAATGAGGTGCAGGAGGCGGTGGAAGCTGGGATGAGACATCATGGGGATGACGGCACTGTAGATCAAGGGTTGATCTCCACGCCCTAGCATCTGCGCTACAGATTGGCCCCAGGTCTTGCCTGCAGCATCAAGTATGGCAAGTTCCAGGGCGCAACAGGCAGCCGGCGCTTGAGCTCGATTTTCTTCAGTGAATAGCTCTCCTAGAGTTTGTATCAAATCGGTGGGGCCAGAAGGATGGAATCCATTGAGTTCTGGAATGAGATGGTCTTGCAAAAAGCGCAGACTAGATTCCATTACCTCACCAGTCACATATTGTCTGGCAATACCCTCGCCGAAGCCAACCACACCAGAATCAGCAACCACCTTTACCACCAGGTTTTCGCTGTAGGTGTGTTCGGCCAGGTAGTGCTTAATTGGCATGCAAAGGGGAATCTGCAAACTGAGGAGTTTGATCTGTTTCAGTTTCATAAAGTGGCCCCTTCGACTCGAAAAGTCCAGTGCCCAAAAGGACACGTATGTGCTTCCACTGATACCATTGTTCAGGTGCCAGATAAATATACCATTGCAATATTTCCATGGCTCTTTTGGAAATGCTTGCAGACTCAAGATTCTCGTGGATCCCATTCATAGAGTGAAGCTTGAGACTGTAACGGTTGTCACGCGAACGGCAGACAAGACCCATGATCACTGATGAATCATGACGCCGCTGTATGAGGTCAATAGTTCGATCAAGGGGTGCAGGACAGCCCAAAAATGTGGCTTGCAGATTCCGGTGCGGCCGCCAGGCATCAAACTCATCGCATTCGGTGATCAATATCTGATTTGATCTCAGGGCCTGGCAAGCACTGAAAACCACTCCTTCACGCTCTCTGGCGTCCAGAAGAGTAATCCCCAGTCGGGCGGCCCGCTGGCTCAGCGCTCGTCTAAGTCGTTCTGTCTTGAAACGAACGACCATGGTCACCTTGTAACCATTAAGGGCCAGGGATGTTGGTAGGAATTCCACTGCACCAAAATGGGCCGTTACCAAAATGACTCCCTTGCCACGGGCAAGGGCCTCGTCTAGGAGGTACTGTTTCTCTAAATTCACTTGCTTGAGGATAAAACGGCAGACTT
>JAJDNL010000116.1 GCA_022340745.1 Deltaproteobacteria bacterium | reverse complement strand
AACGTTCGGACTATATCAGTGTACACACTCCCCTTACCCGAGATACCAAAGGGTTGCTCAACCATGAGGCCTTTGCCAAAATGAAAAAAGGGGTAATGATTATAAACTGTGCCCGCGGGGGCATAGTGAGCGAGCAGGATCTGTATGAGGCAATCACCAGCGGTAAGGTCGCAGGTGCAGCTCTGGATGTGTTTGAACAAGAGCCACCTGGTGACCATCCCCTGCTCAAGCTAGGACAAGTCATCTGTACCCCTCATCTCGGGGCCTCCACTGGCGAAGCTCAGGAAAATGTGGCCGTTGCCATTGCCGAGCAGATAAAGGAGTTTTTCCTCGCCGGGGGCACTCGAAACGCCGTAAATACACCGCAGATAAGCTGCGAATTGATGAGCGAAATATGCCATTACCTCGAGCTTGCAGAGAGGTTGGGGTCTTTTCTGGGGCAGATCACGCAGGGTGCCATGCAAGAGGTGACCATTGAGTACAGGGGTGGCGTGGCTCATCTGGACACAGAGCCCATTACGCTGGCGGCGTTAAAGGGACTTTTGGAGCCCATCCTTCAGCATGAGGTCAATTATGTGAACGCTCCTATCCTGGCAAAGGAAAGGGGAATTGTGGTGAAGGATTCGAGGAGTGAAGAGGCCCAGGATTACCTGAATCTCATAACGATTCACGTCAGAAGTACGGCAGAGAACACGCTGGCTTCGGGAACCCTTTTCGGGAAGAGAGAACCCAGGCTCGTCCGCTTCAATGATACCTCCCTGGAAGCTGATATGAAGGGCAATCTGGTGCTGATTTACAATGAAGATGTGCCCGGAACCTTCGGCAGCATTGGGACCTGTTTTGGCAAGCACAATATCAATATTTCCATGTGGAAAGCCGGGCAGATTGTTGAAACGGGCGAAAATGTGCTGCTCATTAGGGTGGATACCCCGGTGGGGGAGGATACCATGGAAGATCTCATGGATCTTCCCAATGTCAATTCTGTGCAACTGTTGCACATCGCATAGCAAAGTCCAGCCTACCCAGACCACCACAGAGTTTATCAGGTGATATCTGTTGCCTATTGAATGCCCACCAGGAGGTGGTCCGCTGGCTGCTCATTGCACCAATTGGTCGACAACCAATGGTAAACGGGAGGAGTTGAAACGAAGACATTGTTGATAGTCGGATTGTTCTTGACACCCCTGGTTGTGGTTGCCTTGATTTCGGTCTCGGGTATAACAGCAGAAGAGAGTGGTGCCAAGGGTCTTTTTGAAAAGCGTTGTTCCCTGTGTCACCCTACCAGCAGGCACTTGGGCAAGACCGAGAGCAGTGAAGAGTGGGAAAAGACAGTACTAAAGATGAAAGGGTATGCGGGTGATCGGATCAGTGACAAGGATGCGAAGATCATCGCTGGGTATCTGGCCGAGATTAAAGGGAAATAAGGAATTCAGTAATTCAGGAATTGTAGGATGCAGAAATTGTAAGATGGAATACAAATAGCAAGGCTTACCCCGCCCGATTTAGGAACAGGAGTAACGATGAAGTACAAGGACATCCAGGTCCAGGTAGATGGTCACATTGCGACGCTACTGTTGGACCGGCCGGAGAAAAGAAATGCTCTGTCACTCAACACCTTGCAAGAGATGATCCATGCTCTCGAGGATTTGGCAACACACCAAGAGGTGAGGGTGGCGGTCCTTCGGGGTAATGGATCTGTGTTTTCAGCTGGGCACGATTTGCATGAGCTAGTCGATGGCGATCTGCAAACGTATCGCAAGATCTTTGCAACCTGCATGAGAATGATGCTTTTGTTCTCTGAGATGCCTCAACCGGTGATTGCAGCGGTGCACGGCATTGCCACCGCCGCTGGTTGTCAGTTGGTGGCAGCATGTGACCTGGCGATTGCTGCTGAAGATGCGCGTTTCGCAACTCCCGGCGTCAAGATCGGCTTTTTTTGTACCACGCCGATGGTGCCTTTGAGTCGAGTAGTGGGCCGCAAGAAAGCCTTGGAGATGCTGTTCACCGGTGAGTTCATCTCGGCTCAGGAAGCACTGAAATTCGGGCTGGTAAACAAGGTAGTTCCCCCGGCGGAATTGGATGATGCCGTATATAAGCTGGCTGATCACATCTGCCAGTTTAGCCGGACCGTGCTTGGTGTGGGCAAGGAAGCTTTTTATCAGCAGATTGAGATGTCGGAACGTCTGGCCTACGCTTACGCCAGTGAAATTATATCGGTCAACGGGGTGATGCCGGTGGCACGGGAAGGCATGGCCGCTTTTCTGGAAAAACGAAAACCGGTTTGGTCGGAGTGAGAGACGCCAAGCGCAGAGCGTTAGGGTAATTATGGTAGAGGGAGAACGCTATGCTCTTGGCGCTATGCGTATTCTGAAAGGAGAAGGAGATGTATTTGCCTCAGCCATTCAAAAAGTTTGAGAGTCAGTATCCCGAAGTTGCTAAGCTCTACGAAGAACTGGGGGTCAAGTGTCAGTCGGCCGGGCCCTTGGATGCAAAAACCCGCTATCTGGTTAACCTGGGAATTGCAGTCGGTGCGGTCTCACCAGGAGCGGTAAAGTCCCATGCCCGTAAAGCCTTGGAGCAAGGGGCTACCAGCGAAGAACTTCACCATGCGCTCCTACTTGCCCTCACCACGGTGGGATTTCCGGCAATGATTGCCGCCATTGGCTGGGTGGAGGAGGTAATAGCAGCTGACGGCAAATAGGGAAACGGTCGTGTTCAACTCAGCGCAAATCGGGATAGTTTCCCAGGCGGTGGAAATTGCAGAAGACGTGACCGCCAATTATTTCAAAATTTCTACCGCTCAGTGGAAGCATGTACGCTACGATATCCGGACCCTGGCTGAACTCAGAGCCGATGAGATTACAGATTCCGCTTTTGCTCAGATCACCCGCTACAGTCGCAAACCCGACCATACTTTTAGCGGTGGCCGTCATTATGATTATTTCAAGATTTGCCTCCAGGATCACAACATAATGGCGGCGGTGGAGCGGGATGAACCGTTGCAACTGTTCCCTCTTGCAGTCTATGTGGTTACTCACGAACTGGTGCATGTGGTCCGCTTTTGTAAATTCTTGCAACGGTTTGATGCAGAACCACTGGAACGCCAGCAAGAGGAGATGCGAGTGCATGATATCACCCAGAAAGCACTCGGCACCCCGAAAATTCCTCACTTGGATTACGTATTGAAAGCCTATCGCGACTACCAATTCATGGAGCGACTGAGGGATGGTTTGGAAAAGGTTTAGCCGTTCAGGAGGTAGGTCAGCCCATGGTGACCAATGGCGAATTAAAGGAATTCCCCTTGACAAGAGGGCTGTGGTGATTATAAAAAGAAAGGTCGTGAAATAAAATACGTATCCGGCTCGATTCAATTTGTTGGAGGTGAGAAGCCGTGCCTATTTACGAATACGAATGCAGTAAATGTCGTCAGATAACAGAAGCCTTGCAGAAATTCTCCGATCCACCTCTCAAGGACTGCCCTCATTGCAGCGGCAGACTGAAGAGACTGATGTCTGTCAATAGTTTTCACCTCAAAGGCAGTGGCTGGTATGTAACCGACTATGCCGGCAAGAAAAGCAGCAGTCAACCGAGCAAGAGCTCGAGCGAAGAAACCGCCACCGAAAAGGAGAAAGCAAGCAAGCCTGAAAAAACTGACTCCAGCAGCAAGACTTCCTCGGAATCCTCATAGTTTTACGGGTCTGCTGTGGCTACCCTCAGAGCTGGAGTCTGACGTATAAGCGCTTGCCGAACTCTTTCTACTGAGCAACAAATAAGGGCGGGGTCAAACCCCGCCTTTTTTATTTCATCCCCCAATTCCTGACTCCGCATTATGACGGCCTGAGTAGGCCTGATTGAAGATTAACCACAGAGGCACAGAGGACACAGAGGAGGGTGTTTTTTCCCTGGCCGGGAGACGACGGCCAGGGAAAAGAGCCTCCGCCTGCGGCGAAAGCTCTTGAGCCTGGATCCAACCTTTGGAATGAAGCCATCGGTGTACTAGCTCGTGCCCGGAGGGCTGCGATCTCTTGCCCGATCGCCGTCTCCCGATCGGGCAAGAAAGAAAACTCCCTCTGTGCTCTCCGTGTCTCCGTGGTTAGTAACTAAAAGTGGATATCGAACTCTGTTATCGGCAGAATGCGGACTTAGGGAAGAGGCGTTTTCCTGAATTACTCAACCCCTGTTGCCTGCTGGCAGATAGTCCCACGTTTCTTCCGTGAATAAATGTCGGGGAAACTGGGAAATAAGTCGACCGGGTACGGACAGGGCGCAGCCAATGATTACAGTTTCAGCGACGACGATGACATACCCAGGACTGGTATCGAATTCACCTTTGATTTCTTTCTTTTGCACCAATTCTCTCAGCTGATCCAGTGCCAAACTGACGATGTTCTTGTTGGCGTGAAGGCCAAGAAGTTGCAGTGCAGCAGTAGTTGGCTTGAGTTGTGTGTTCACCTGGCGAAGCAGTGGCAAACCAACGGATTCAACCGGCAGTGAAGCCAGATCGATTAATCGATCATCCTTACTCAACAACCAGACAATACGGCCTCTTCTAAGAAGGTGATGGTTAGCAAAAACTGACTCTGGAATTCCAAAGCGATCTTGTAAGAAGCCCAACAGATGCCTTCTTTCAGCTTCCTTTAACCACTCTGGCCAGGAAGAATCCCACTGTATCGAGTTGGTGGGGGTAGATGCGCCAACACTGTTTGATGGAGGGCTCATAGGTCGTTTCCTTCCACCGATTCAGTCCGGGGATGTGGGGCAGATCCAGAGGAACGGGCTGGACGATTGCCTCCCTGTTTTTCAAAAGAAACTGGACCACGCTTTCATTTTCCTCAGGATTATAGGTGCAGGTGGAATAAACAAGAGTGCCACCAGGATTGAGCAAATCAAACGCTCTCAGGGTTAGATCACGCTGCAGTCTTAGTAGCTTTGCACCAACCGGGAGAGGTGGCCTGATCGTTCCTTGGGTGCCAGCGCGCAACGTGCCCTCGGCTGAACACGGCACATCCACCAAAATCCGGTCAAAGCTATATCGTTTGGGCAGGTGTTGGCCGGGAGAGCGAACAAGGATGGTATTGGTGACGCCTAACCGTTTCAGATTGGCTCGGAGGGGAATAAGCCGGTTCGGCTTATTGTCATTAGCGACAATTGTGCCTGTATTTTTCATCAGCTGCGCCAGCAGACTGGTCTTACTCCCCGGGGCGGCACACAGGTCCAGTACCGCATCTCCCGGCTGGGGGTCGAGGGCAAGAGCAGCCAGCGCCGACGAGAGTGCTTGAGAGTGCAGGTGGCCCAGGGAGAACTCCAGAAGATGACCTGGCTGACTCAGGTTTTGGGCGCGGAAAACCATGGGCAGGGGCTTTTCCTGGACGAGCAAGATACCGCGATGCTCAAGTCGCATGCGGGTTTCGGCCAGGCTGGCCTTCAAGGTATTGATGCGCAAGTGCACAGGGAGAGGTTCGGCTAGCTTGCGGCAGAAGACAGCGAAATCCGGGATCATCTTAGAGTATGAACGAAAGTACTCTTCAGGAGTTAGGTTGGTCATGGGGATTTCTGAACCGGAGGTCGTTTTTGCGAAGAGTCAGGAGTCAGCTGAGGACTATCGAGAGCCGCTGGCGAAGGACCGTGGCGCAGACGACCGATCATTCGTAGAACTACTCCGAGCAAGATGACAACGCTGATCAAGATGATCAAGTTGGAGGAAAAAAAGGTAAGGATAAACTGGTACGGGTGCTTAAGGTCGTAGGCAGCCCGGCACAACGAGATACCCATAAAAAGAAAAAAGATGGACAGTATGGCGCTGGCAGCGGCTACGGTCCACCAGACCAGCGTCCTTACCATATTATTCTCCTGGTTGGCTCTTGGTGATCAGTAACAACGGTTTGGTCCTGTCGTTGCGGCAGAATGAAATAAAAATTGTTTCCGTACGTCTGAGGCTCTACTCCCACTTCACCCCCATGGATCTCAATTATGTGCTTGACAAAGTGCAAGCCGTGGCCCGTGCCGATTTCGAATTCGCTCGCCGGCCTCCTATAGCCCTCATCAAAAAGGCGATCACCTTCATCAACCTCTATGGGCGTGCCGGTGGTGAAAACAGTGAATTTTACTCCATCTACCCCCTGGTCGAAATGGTCTTTCAAACGCTTTTTGCCATAGGAAACAAACTTGACCCGATAGCCGTACTCGTCTTGGATCTCCTCGGTATACTTTACGGCATTGGAGAAGAAATTGTCATACACTTGGGCTAAAAGCCCCTTATCAACGCCCAGTTCCAGCAGTTCGTCGGGAACGTCATCCAGCCTGTTATCCACCTTGATATCTTTTTGTTTGAATTGCGGCAAATAGCGAGCTAGGGTGGGCTCGATGATTTCCGTGAGAAAGTTGCACCGTTGTTTGCGCAGCACATAGGTACCATGTTTAAAGTGGTCACGGCGTAGCAAGGTTTCCAGGTACAGACTGGTACGTTCGTAATGCCTCTCCATCTCTCTTCTTGATTCATCCAGAGCCTCGAGGTTGTTGCCAAGTGCGTGGTAGATTTCCCTCAGCTTTTGGCAGGACCGATCATCAATCTCTGGGCAAAACGATACCAGTTCTCGAACCTTTTCCTGGATGGCGGCCTCCTCCTCGATGCGGTTCTTAAATTTTCTTAAAAACAACCGATAGTAGAGATTAGGAGAGATAACATTGTGATCAATGTCCGCAACCAGTTGGTTAATGAACTTAATATGGTGTAGATTCTGATGGATGAGCTGTTTTTGATGGAGATTGTAGCCGATACGATTGGTGAATTTCTCAAGAAAAAAACGTTGTTGGTCGTTTATTTCTTCAGCAGAAAATATTTCAAACATACCGAGGATTTCTTTGAGATGCTGAAATGGCAGAAGTTCGCCCACCGCCCTGTTGCCTCGAATGGGGATAACATATGAACTGTTTGTAAAATAGGGGTCTTCCTGGACCACGACCTCTGGATTCCCGGCGGAGAAATCCGTCTCGAGTCCGTTAGTACTGGAACACATGAGATTAAGGGTTTTGCCGTCCTGATCCAGCAGGTAGAGGCGCGTGTCGAGAGCGAAGAATTCTTTGGGTACAAGGGTGCAGACGAGATAAAGATTGTCCAAGGTGGTGTATTCTTGCGCCAGGTCAAAAAAGGCGGCAAAGGCCTCTTCCTGAAGGCGCTCGAAGTTGTAGAGATTATAGCTTTCTAACTTTTCCCGCACTCTTTCGCGCACACTTTCCATCTTACTGCTGTGCATTTGACCCCCTCTGTTGAGACTTCGCGGGTAAAAACCTGGGTTCTTTGTCTCGTCTCAATTTATGAAACATTCGGACTCGCTTCATTTATAAGGTTACGAGGTGAGGAATTCAAGCTTAAAAGTCGCTGCGTGCTTTGCTAGAGATGTATGTCTGCGGGGATATGGGGGGTTGCTATTTTTGCTAGCTCGAACGAGGGATGGGTAGTGTTATCACGAGGCTGGCGCGCTGATCATTGCCGTTCTTGATGACCACGTTGCCACCATGTTGGCTGATAATCTGCTGAGAAAGAGGGATTCCGATTCCACCGTCAAAGGCGGGCTCACGGTAAAAAGGGAAAAACATCTGACATTCATTGAGTGGTCCGGCACTGAGCTGTATGCCATCAATTTCGACAATCACATACCTGTGATTGAGGGCAGAGGTGATGGTGAGCTCACCACCGCCTTCCATACCTCGTATGGTGGTTCTCATGATGGAACGGAGACCCTCTTCAACCAGGTGTCGATCCAATTCTAACTCAGGTATCTTGTTACTCAATCTCATGGTGACCTGAATTCCCATATGGTGGAATTCGTGGTTTAGTTCGTTGAGAACCTTGGTAAGGATTGCATTGATATCGGTGGGAGCTGGGTGCAATCTTATGCGTTTGAAGCCTTTCAAAACTCGATTGACAGTCTCTTCCAGTCTGGATACTTCCTTCAGGATAATCTCCAGGTGGGCGCGACTTGGATCGTCCGACGTCATTCGTCGGTCGAGCAAACGAGCAAAACCGCCAATGGAGGTCAAGGGGTTCCGAATCTCGTGGGCGACGCCCAGAGACATGTCGTTCAGGACCTTGATTCTTTCTGTGAGTATCAACTGATCTTCCAAATGCTTTCTGGCAGTTATGTCAAAGATGAAGCCGTCGATGCATTGAGTCCTGTTGTCCTGGGTAATTGGGATGGTGTGGTTAATGATATGACGCACCGTCTGATCACGGTGGATAATTCGGTATTCCAGGGTAAGACTTTTGCCCTCTTCCAAGTAAAGTTCTCTGCTGAGGCGAACTCGTTGCCGATCTTCGGGATGGATATGGTTGTCCCAGAAAAGATTGTCTTTCTGAACTTCCTCGTCACTGTAGCCAAAGACTTTTAGGCAATAAGGGCTGATGTAGAGGGTGCGCAGATGGTTGTCCAGACTGTAGGCCACTACGGGCGCATTTTCAAATAACCGACGGTATCGATGCTGGCAGTCTGGCGCCTCTAAGGCTGGCTCCGGAGCAGTTCGGCCGTTGAGGTCGAGACTTGGATGCGGTGGGGATGCCATGAGGTTTTTCCCGGAATCAGGTCTGTTGACGTATACAGATATCCAAGAAGTTGATGCTGATAGCGACGGAGTGTAAAATATTTTTTCGAGATTAACAAGAAAAAAATGAAAAAAATGTTGAAATAACCGAATTTTATTATCAACAAAGTAATGAACAGGTTCTCAACATTAGTTTGTGGTCTGTTTTTCTTCACTCGTGTTTCAGTTTCAATTGGAGATCAGGTTTCATATCCCGAGAGACAAACTGAACAGGACGTTCCCCCAAAATGGATGTTTGAAGTTTATACATTGAAGCTATTTACAAGCTGAGGTCTCATGTAGAAATGAAAATGTCTTCCTAGTGTTTCTTCTGTCGTTCCGAGGCTCCGGCCTGGTCACTTCAAGCGCAGCTGTGGGCGGGGGAAGGCGCCCCCTCCCTGTTCCCCGTTCCTGCGGAACGGGTTCAGGGGCTCCCCCACCCACAGCTGTGGAAGTGGCACAGGCGCCTCCCACCAGTCACTTAGAAGAAACACCAGGAAGGCCAATGGGGTAGGCTCTGAAGCAACGAGCATCTGAGCCCCCACTCTTTACGCATCTCAGCCTGGCATGAGCCAACATGAAGATTTGGTGTTTGCGCAAAAGGGACACTGCCATAAGAAGGCGCGAAAATGCGAACTCCAATAAAATGGGATATCTTCCTTACATTTCGAATCCCGCTTGTGCGGGGTTCAATTGCTCGTTGTGGAGAAGTCTTCCCCTTTGGCCTGTGTCGCTCATAACATTTATGGGGAAGCGTTTGACAAATTGGACCATTTTTTCTGAGATTTGATATGATACGTTCAGTGTTAGCAATGCTCTTGGTGAACACTGCGCTTAAACAGCACGCTATCATTCCGGAGGAGGTGTACCATGGCCAGCCTCACAAATCTTTTTTCAGAACTAACAATTGGAAACCTCACGTTGAAAAACCGCCTCACCATGGCACCACTCTATTTGGGCTATGCCGGCGAGGGTGGAACGGTAAGTACACTGTTGTTGGATCACTACCGTGCCATGGCCCAGAGCGGTGTAGCCATGGTGGTGGTTGAGAATGCCACTGTTGACCACCCAACCGGCAGCGGTTCCAGTCGAACAATAAGAGCGGATACTGACGATAATCTAGAGGGATTGGCACAGCTTGCTGCAACCATAAAGAAAGAAGGTCCAATGGCTTGTTTGCAAATCAACCATGCGGGACGATTTGCCGGGACACCTGATCCGGTGGCACCCTCCTCGGTGGAGACATTTGGTGCCGTCCCTAAAGCGCTGAGCAAAAAGGAGATGGAGGAACTGGTAGATAAGTTTGCCCATGCTGCTCTCCGAGTGAAGAAAACCGGATTCGACATGGTGGAGCTGCATGGTGGCACCGGTTATCTCCTGGCCCAGTTTGTCTCGCCGAGGACCAACAAAAGAGAAGATGAATACGGCGGTCCCTTGGAACATCGCCAAAGGTTCCCCTTGGAGGTAGTGGCCACCGTAAAGGAAGTAGTTGGAGATTATCCGGTGGGCTATCGATTTTTGGCGGACGAATGGTTGCCTGATGGTCTCAAGCTGGATGAGTCGACCAGGTTTGCCAGAGCGCTGGCTGCTACCGGCATAGCCTATATCTCGGTTATGGGTGGAACCTATGAATCCTTTTTCTTACCGGAAATTGTGGAAAGGTCGAAAAACAAAGGTTACATGGTTGACTTGGCTGAGGCCATCAAAAAGGGGGTAAAAGTTCCGATCATAACTGCTGGCAGGATTGACACCGGTGGGGTGGCGGAGCAGGTTATCAGCAGCGGGCAGGCTGATTTGATTGGCCTGGCACGGGTTTTGTGGACAGACCCACAATGGCCTGAAAAGGTGAAGCAGGGCAGAGAAAACGAGATCCTGCATTGTGATCCTGCATGTGATACCTGTACTCAATTGGTAATGAAGGGAAAACCTGCCTTTTGCGTACGCTGGCCGCACGAGAAGATGCGCATCTGGAAAGATAAATTTGTTTAGAGATTGCGGCAAGCAGTAAGCAAGAAAGAACTGGGGCTGTGGAGTAATGGAGCACTGGAGTAATGGAGCACTGGAGTAATGGGAAAATCAAAGATGTAGACTTCCATTCAATGGCGGCTCTCTTCAGTACTCCAACACTCCAATACTCCATCACTCCATGGACAGTACTGTGGTAACTTCCCGGTAGACGAGGTTACAATCGGGTGACATTCTCGCGAGAAGTGATTCGAGAACTACTGGCCGGGTCAGCAGGGCAGAGGCTGGCGTTGCAGGAAACCTATGCTCAATTGCCGTCCACCCGCTGTCGGCGGCGGACACACTGCTGCTCCCTGTTGCCCGAAATGAGTCTGTTGGAGGCTCTGACCGCAGTTCAACTGCTGGTAGACATGGTTCCCCGGCAAAGGCACCGGCTGAGTAGACGGTTGATTCACTACTTTTTTCTGAATCCGGTGGAAATTCTCATGTGTCCCTTTCTAGAGGGCCAGGAATGCGTGATCTACCAAAACAGGTTTCTCGGCTGCAGGGCCTACGGACTTTGGTCCAAAGGTTATTATCAGCAGCAGACTGAACACAGCCGCAAGGCAAAGCGTTTCAGCCAGGAACAGTGGCAGAAGTTGGGGGTTTCTCTGCCACAGGAGGTTGTGGGCTTCCATGTTGACTATTGCCCATATGTGGCAGTGGAGGGAGATGTGCAAGTGGGTGATGAGAATCTCCTACGTGCCTCAGATACCATAGAGGCCATTTCAGAACAGTTGGGGCCATGGCACGATTCCTTCCGCCAAGGGTATTTCTCTGATTTGAGTTTTTTGTTGGTTTCCAATGTCCTGGGCTTGCAGGAGGCAATTCAGCTCAAGTTTGAGATTGTAGGTAATTTTCTCGCCAACGGCAAACAGGAAAGACTCGCAAAGATAGTTGAGGACGTAGTTGATAAATTGGACGATTTCTTTGAAGATTTAAAGAGCTGAAGATACGAATAAATTGCGAATTTTTACCCATTTTATCCCGTACACAAAATGGGTAATTTTACCCACTTTGTGTACGGGATGTTTTGAGTAAAGTGAGGAGAATCAGAATGATGCCCACGGGTATTTTATCCAACCGAATCTGTCTGATCACCGGCTCGAGCCGCGGGATCGGTCTGGGGGTTGCCCGGGTTTTTGCCGAAAACGGGGCCAGCGTCGTCCTCCATGGCAGAGATGAAAGTGTCTTGCGCCGATCCTTGGCCGAATTCTCTGAACCAAAGCGGCACAGCTATGTTGCCGCTGATATAAATACTCCTGAAGGTGTGGGAGTACTGGCTGCTGCGTTTTTAAGGCTGCACGAAAAGCTTGATGTGCTTGTCCATAGTGCAGGAATTCTCGGCCCCCCTAAGATTCCCTTGGCCGAATACCCGGTAGAGAGCTGGCAAGATGTTCTGCACCTTAACCTAACCGCCCCATTTCTCGTCACCCAGGCTCTTCTGCCCGCATTGCGAAAAGGTGATTCCCCATCGGTAATATTTGTTTCCAGCGGAGTAGGTTACAGGGGTCGGGCAGGCTGGGGTGCATACTCGGTCAGCAAGTTTGGAGTGGAGGGTCTCAACCAGGTATGGGCCGATGAGTTGAAGGCAGAGTCCATAAGGGTGAACGCAGTAAACCCAGGAGGAACACGCACCCAGATGAGAGCTGCAGCATATCCCCAAGAAGACCCAATGACCCTGCCAACCCCGGAAGATATAGCACCCGTTTTTGTCTGGCTTGCCAGGGCTGACACTGAAGTTACTGGGCAGAGTGTGGAGGCCAGAGACTGGGTAGGGAGGGATCCAGCAAACTAGGCACTAAGAACTAGGCACTAGGCACAGTAGAGATTGCAGATTTTAGATTGGAGATTGCAGATTTAAAATTGCTGAATGCGGATTGGGGATTGCGGATTTGAGATAGATGAAGTTTTAGATTCTCTGCCTGTTGCTCCTGACACCCGACACCTGAAACCTGAAACCTCAATTCTGGCTCCTGGCTCCTGACTCCTAACTTCTTACAAGCGAATAGCAAGGCTGCAGATTGAAGGCGATGATTCCTGATATTGATTTGGGTGAATGTGTCGAATGTGATTGCTGTATAGAAGTCTGTCCTGAGGTATTTCGGCGCAATGAAAGCATGGGTTACATTGAGGTGATTGACTGTGAGAAGTACCCTGAGTTGGAGGTTCAGGACGCCATCAATTTCTGCCCCACCGGCTGTATTTGTTGGGTGGAAGAATGACAGTTATGCAGGGTGTTCAACGCGAGCTGTATTGGAGCACTGAGGCAAAAGAAATTCAAAATCACAAAGACTGAGGTTTCAGTTTTGTTGTTTTCCTTTCCTGACACCTGACACCCGA
>JAJDNL010000081.1 GCA_022340745.1 Deltaproteobacteria bacterium | reverse complement strand
GGGGTGCGCAGCTTTCTGCAGTCTCGTGGAGTTTACTTGCCTGTGGGTGATGCAGCTGAGCCTCCGAGCTACGAAACCGTTCAAGGCCTAGGGAAAGTTAAAGACCGGATGTTTAAAGAAGTCCTCAATGAAGAGGGAGTCGAGGTCTACACAGGGGCTGTGGAACTGGTCAACCAACTCCGAGGCCAGGGGATAAAAACTGCTGTAGTCTCTGCCAGTAAAAACTGCAAATCAGTCCTCGAGGCGGCGTCCATTGACCATTTGTTTGATGTGAGGGTGGACGGTGAGGTGGCCGCTCAGCTGAAGCTTCCCGGCAAACCAGCTCCTGACAAGTTTCTCAAAGCTGCTCAACAGCTGGGAGTGGAACCTGATCGTGCCGTGGTGATAGAGGATGCTATCTCCGGGGTGCAAGCCGGCCAAGCCGGTGGATTCGGTCTGGTTGTTGGAGTTGACCGAAAGGGACAGGCTGAGGAGTTGAGAAAGAACGGCGCCCACATTGTCGTAACTGATCCAGGGGAACTTCTGTGATTGTAGGTTTTAGATTGTAGCTTGCAGATCGGCTTGAATTAATACGTTTAGGAGAGGAGTCTATGCTTCACCGAGAGCGGTTGAAACCTCCCAAATATGTTTATCCTCCCCATGAGTGGAAATTGATTGAAAAGGATTTCTACCCCCGATTTCTGGCTCAGTCGGAAACCATGTTTTCCCTGAGCAACGGCTACATAGGCATGAGGGGTAATTTTGATGAAGGGAACCCCACCTTCGAGAACGGCACCTTCGTCAACGGATTCTGCGAGTCCTGGCCCATCGTCTATGGAGAGGAGGCCTACGGTTTTGCCCAAACCGGGCAAACCATCGTCAACGTACCGGATACCAAAATTATCAACCTTTACGTGGATGATGAACCCTTCTTTCTTCCTACCGCCGACCTGCTTAGCTTCGAGCGTGTCCTTGATATGCAAATCGGTACCCTAGACAGGGAAATACTCTGGGAAACGGAGGCAGGAAAACGAGTTTCCATCAAGTCCCGAAGGTTGGTGTCTCTGGAGCACCGTCACCTGGCGGCGATCTTCTATGAGGTGACCGTTCTCAATGGCAAGGCCCCGGTGGTTCTCTCCTCAAAGCTGGTCAATCAGCAAGATAGGATGAACGATAAGAGGGACCCTCGAAGGGCACGGGGCTTCGTAGACCGGGTTCTGTTGCCCAAAGATAACTACGAAGAAAACCAGAGGATCATCTTTGGCTACCAAACCAATCACAGCAGGATGACCCTAGCATGTGGTATGGACCATGTGGTCGAAACAGAGTGTTCGTATTCTTTCAGAAGGGAAATTTCAGCAGATTCCGGCAAGGTGGTTTTTTCCATCGAGGCGAAACCGGGTCTACCCATTCAGCTGACGAAATACATAACCTATCACTCGTCCAGGAGCGCTCCCCCCAAAGAATTGTGCGGCAGAGCCGAACGAACCCTCGACCGTGCCAAGGAGCAGGGATTCTCAGCACTGCTTGCAGGTCAGCGACGGTGTCTTGACGGTTTCTGGAAGAGGAGTGACGTTCAGGTTTTCGTGGATCCCTCCAGGCGACGGAGGACCAGAGAAGAGTGGCAGCAGGCGGTCCGCTTCAATCTTTTTCATATCTTCCAGGCAGCCGGTCGGGCCGAGGGGGTCGGGATTCCGGCCAAGGGGCTCACAGGACAGGCCTATGAAGGTCACTATTTCTGGGATATTGAAATTTACCTTCTTCCCTTCCTGATTTACACTTCGCCCCAGATTGCCAGGAACCTGCTCAGGTTCCGTTACAGCATGCTGGAAAAGGCCAAAGAGCGAGCCCGAGAGCTGAATCACAGAGGGGCCCTTTTCCCCTGGCGGACCATCAACGGTGAGGAAGCCTCTGCCTACTACGCGGCCGGCACAGCCCAGTATCACATTAATGCGGATATTATCTATGCCATGAGGAAGTACGTGGATGCCACGGGTGATCTGGAGTTCCTTTATGATGAGGGCGCGGAAATGCTGGTGGAAACAGCCAGATTGTGGGCCGACCTCGGTTTCTACTCGGAGAGAAAAGGCGGTAAATTTTGCATTCACGGCGTTACCGGACCAGACGAGTACAATACCGTGGTGAATAACAACACCTTCACCAACCTGATGGCAAGAGAGAACTTGTGGTACGCCGCCGCAACCTTGAAGGAGATTCATCGGGATCATCCCGACCGTTTTGCTGAACTGGTGGACAAAGCCGGATTGGACATATCCGAAACCGAGAAATGGCAGAAGGCCGCTGACAACATGTACCTTCCCTTTGATGCCAAGTCCTCCATTCACCCTCAGGACGACAGCTTTCCGGACAAGGAGATGTGGGACTTCGACAATATCCCTCTAGACAAATACCCCTTACTGCTTCACTACCATCCCCTGGTTATCTACCGGCACAAGGTAATCAAGCAGGCAGATCTGGTGTTGGCCATGTTTCTTCTTGGAGATGAGTTCTCAATGGAGGAGAAAAAGCGCAACTTTGATTACTATGACCCTTTGACCACCGGGGACTCATCCCTATCTGTGGGTATTCAGAGCATCGTGGCCTTTGAGCTGGGCTATCTGGAGAAGGCAAACGAGTATGCCCGTTATGCAGTGCTTATGGATCTTGCTGACATTGGCGGTAATGTGAGTGACGGGGTCCACATGGCAGCCATGGGCGCTACCTGGATGGTTCTGGCGTATGGCTTTGCGGGAATGCGCGATTATGACGGCCAGCTGTCCTTCAATCCAGTGCAATTTGAAGGGCAGGGTAGGATTCGCTTTCCCCTGACAGTCCAGGGGCAGAGAATAGAAGTTGATATGAGGTCGGAGGGCACCACCTACACTCTGCTCGAAGGGGATGGTCTAGTACTTCTCCACCGAGGCGAAGAGGTCAGTCTGTCTCCTGACGCCCCTTTGGTGGTGTGCCAGGCTGTCACGAAAGACGATTCTTAAAGGTGTGCGTTAATTTTATTTATAAATCTGCAATCTTCAATCTAAAATCTTAAATCTAAAATTGCACGGAGGTTCACATGCAAGATCAAGGTCAGGTGAGTAGTTTACAAGGTTTAGAGGACTTCGGGATAACCAATGCCAAAACCATATGGTGGAACTTATCGAGTCCCGCTCTTTATGAACAGGCCCTTCAACGGCATGAAGGACTCATGTCTCATCTCGGTCCGCTCGTGGTTCGGACCGGTCAGTACACGGGCCGTTCCCCTAACGACAAGTACCTGGTTCGAGAGCCATCCAGCCAGGACAAGATTTGCTGGGGTGAGGTCAATCGGCCTTTCAGTCCCGAGCGTTATGAAGCATTAAGGGCTCGTATTCTGGCTTATCTCGAGGGTAAGGATCTATATGTTCAAGACTGCTACGTGGGTGCAGACCCGAAATACAGACTTCCCATTCGAGTGATTACCGAAAAGGCCTGGCACAATCTCTTTGCCCGCAACATGTTCGTCCGAGAACTTGATCCGCTCAAGCTGGCCCAGCACCAGCCGAAATTCACTATTCTCGATGCCGCCGGCTTCAATGCCAATCCCGAGGAAGACGGCACGAATTCTGAGGTTGTCGTCCTACTTCATTTTGGGCGAATGGAGGCTTTGGTAGCAGGCAGCCATTATGCGGGTGAGATGAAAAAGACTCTGCTGACGGTAATGACCTACATCTTGCCGGAACAGAACGTCTTGCCCATGCACTGCTCGGCCAACTACGGCAAGAGCCAAGATGACGTCGCCCTGTTTTTCGGCCTTTCGGGTACGGGCAAGACCACCCTTTCGGCTGACCCGGATCGAACTCTTATCGGTGACGACGAGCATGGCTGGAGCGAAGAAGGCGTGTTTAACTTTGAAGGAGGCTGTTACGCCAAGGTAATCAGGTTGTCGCCCGAGGGAGAGCCCGAGATCTACGAAACCACCCGACGCTTTGGAACCATATTGGAAAATGTCGCCATTGATTCGGCCAGTAGACGGTTAGATCTAGACAGCGACGCCTACACCGAAAATACTCGGGCCTCATACCCCATTTCTCACATTCCTAACGCTGATAGGGACGGAGTGGCCGGTCATCCTAAGCAAGTATTGTTTCTTACAGCGGATGCTTTCGGGGTGTTGCCTCCCGTGGCAAAACTGACAGCGGAACAGGCAATGTATCACTTTCTTTCCGGTTACACTGCGAAAGTGGCCGGGACTGAGAGGGGTATAAAAGAGCC
>JAJDNL010000063.1 GCA_022340745.1 Deltaproteobacteria bacterium | reverse complement strand
TGGAAAAAAGCGATTTTGGCAACCGCACGCGTGTCGAGGGCAAATATGATTAAAAAATTAGGGCTAGAGCTGCATTATTGAGGTGGTAGGGCAATCCTTGGAATGAATGGAGACCTTCTTCACCAAACTCTCATGAGACGATGTAAAGATTTGGCTATTCGCCTCGTTGATGCCACATCCCACATCTCCATATCCGTTTTGCCCGACCCCGTTTCTTAAATCTGGTTGCAGCCGCAGTCTTTCTCGGTCTGACTCATCTTTCATCTATCTTTGGCACAAAAGTGGAACTGCCCGTGAGCATGTGATCCCATTCGAACTTCGTGTTCGACCGAACAAGCAGCCACTGTGTCTTGATCTCAGGACTTGGGTTTTGGGGATAATAAGTTCCATTCCATGTGGTAACACTGCCGTACTCACCCCAATGGACCGAGAAGCACACAACAACAGCATTATCGCCCCCCTGCCGGGGTGTTTGGTAGTTGACCCAGCCAATTAATGGATACGATTTTCCAGAGGTGCCCGAGGAAGATTTGTAGCTGCCGGATATCTGTCCACTGGACACATCTATGTTGGTTATCTTCAGGGGCGACCCAAGCTCGTTAATCCACTCACCCACGAGGCCCTTGGTAGCGGCGGTAAAGGGTTTTTTATCATTGGCGTCCTGAGCAAACGCATTGGTCAAAATTAGGAAAACGACAACCGGCACGATGAGTTTGATTCTCATTGTGTCTATACTCCTGTTCGTTATTCAGAGATTCGGGCGCAACCTTTAGAGGTCCAACCGCGCCCGGATGTTGAACTTTGAATCACCCTAGGGCCTGGCGAATTTCGTTCTCGTGAATACGGGTATGCTCGTAAGCCCAGCGAATAAATCGTTCGAGCTTGCCATGGCCGTGAAAGGCATGCAAACCTTCACGGTCGAGGTCATCTTCTGATAACTCTCTCACTAGAGATATCGTATCTTCCCGTACTGCTTTGAATTGGCTGATGAGCTCATCAAGAGTAAGTCCGTCTAATTTGCTCGTCTGGGTGCGATTAAATCGTTCAATATCAAAATCTTCCGGTGAGCCTGAACCACCAGATGCAATGTTTTTGAAAAGCCAGTGCATCGAGCGCTCTACGGTAATAAAATGCGCTAGGACCTGTCTGGCCGTCCATTTGGCCCCGTCTTGATAGACCTGCGCAGTGAGCTCTTCAGCCGTTAAGGATTTGAAAAAGGCAATGGAATCTTCACCCCCTTTGTCAAGCCCCGCTATGATATCAGCTCGTCTGTCAGCCATGTGACATCTCCTGGATAAGAGTTAATGCGGATACGTTTGCGAAGGCAACTTGCAACTAGCTGTGCCGCAAAGCCAGCTTTTCAAACATTAACACAAGCCCGGTAGCAAGGGTATAGAGGGATTCAATGTTGAGATTCTTTTCCGCGGTTGCATCGAAAAAAATATTGAGATTGGATTCGAGTCCTTCTTCCGCTTCAGGCTTCCAATAACAAATCAGAATCGGTATTTTCGGTAGAGGATGCAAGACCAGGGAAATATCAGAGGCGTAGTGTTTTTCTACTTGCCTGCCGTTGAAAAGGTGAATCATGTCCTCAAAAAGATCCGTATAGGTATCGGCAACTTTCTTTAAGGGTTTTTCGCATCTCTGCCCAAAGAGCCGATACCATGTCTTGCCGCCTTCCAATTCCCTGAATGGAACCCATTCCCCTGAAACAGATACTCCCGCACCATTCAGTATATAGTTGAGTACTGGTATGGTTATCCATGAATGGACGTGGAGGTCGGTGGTAATGTTTCCTTTTGCATCTACACTGAAATCCTTGCCGAGACACTTGATCGTCAATTTTTCATCAGAAAATTTCGCTTCCAATCTCTCTGCTGCTGCAGAAAGATCTATGGTGGCAATTTTTTCTTTCAACTGCTCCATTGCTTGTTCCGTTTCCTCCTCAAGGGTCATTTTACCGCCGGCTTTGCCACCATAGCGCTCAATTATCTCGCTCTCCAGGCTTGGGCACTCAGCAAGCTGTTTTTCACCCTTGAACACGGCAGCAGCAAAGGCCAAACATGTGGGTTCGTCGCATTTCCTGCAATTTGATTTATCGAGCAACTTGAAGATTTCCATAATATTATTGAGCTGAGCCATACGGTAATTCTCCTTTTTTCCTTGCTGTAATGGTATGAGAGAAATTCCGCTAACCTCGCGAAGAAATAGTGCGAATCCGTTTGTCATTAAGATAGTAGTATAGTCAAAGAAAAACATCTCCCATCTGGGGGATAAAGCCTTAAAAAGGGGGTTAGAAGTTTCGAAATCCACCTGCTCTGCTGGTGGTGTAGTTTACAAGTATATCAAATCTTTTACCCCATGCCCCATGCTCTACCTGTCCTGCCTGTCCCGAGCGTAGGCGCGGGGAGCCCGTTGAAGGATGCCCTATGCCCTCCCGCATCTCAATACTTGCGGTTCACCAAGTATATGCCCGCCCCGACGAGACCCAGTCCGATCCAGACCATTAAGGTAACGGGCTCTGATAAGATGATCGCTCCCAAAATAGTTCCAAAAAGAGGGGCAAAAAAGGTAAAGGCGGCGAGGTTGCTAACGGCAAAACGGCTGATCATCCAGAACCAGACAATGTAACTGAAAAATGCGACCACAAAACACTGATAGGCGAAGGCAGTCAGGACGAGCATGCTGAGTTGGGGACCTTGCAGTTTTTCAAAAATGACCCACCCACCAGCCAGGATCGGAATAGAGTAAAGGAGTTGGGCGAAGAGGATTTGATAATGGGTCATGCTCCGGTCTTGGGACATCTTTTTTATGTATAGGGTTGTGGCCGCCCAGAAAATGGCTGCGGCCAGCTCCATTACATCTCCTATCCAGTAATGGGGTGGCAACTTAATGGATTTGCTCCCAAAAACCGAGAGGATACCCGTGAAGGCCAGTACTAGACCAACTATTTTGAGAACGTTGAGTCGATCGTCTCTGAGAAGAAAGTGTGCTCCGAGAGCAACCCAGAAGGGATGAGTGTAAAGAAAGATGACCGACCGAGAAGCGGTTGTGAAAGCCAGACCCCAGTAGATAAACAGAAATTCGATGCCAAAGAGACCGCCAATAACCATTCCGTGGGTTCGGTCCTTTTTCGCGAAGGACAAAGTGAGACCATTGAGACGGGCGTAAAGCCATAGGAGACTGCCAGCTATAGCTGAACGGCTGGCAGCAGCCAGCAAAGGTGGGATGCCTTGGTTGCTGATCCTGATGCTTACCAGATTTGCTCCCCACAGAAAACAGATAAAAATCTGGAGGAGACCGTAGGCCGGTGAGAGTCTTCCGTTCGCTTTGGTGTTTGTATCTGCCACAGTTGTACCCAACCCCACAGTACAATTGATGTGCAAACGGTCAAAATGATCTCTGTGATCTTATTTGTCTGAGGTCAAAGAAGGGAATAAACCGAGCACAAGCACATCTCATATAGCACAAGGGCTCAGGATATGTCATGAGGGGTTTGGGTAGGACTAAGTAATCAGGGACGATTTGAAGATTTAACGAATTGACGCGACATCTGTCTGCACCTCAGTCAACACATAGTAATTGGTTTAAACTGTCTGAGTTCATTAATAAATTCTACAGCGATACCTTTTTCTAATCGCTCAACTCTTCTGACAATAGCTGAACCTCGCAACCCAATAAGAGTATCTTTGCCGGTGAAGTCCGGTGGCAAAAAAAAGGTGAGTTCCGTTAACTCATTCGGCTTGAAAGAGTGCCAGCTTCCAGTTTTGATAAAGGCACCACCTTGACTCAAATCTAAGGTATTGCCTTCTAACAAAACATTTGGAATATTAGAGACTTTCTTGTGGAGCGTTACCCGGAAACGCTTCCTTAGTCTCGTATGTCTACGTCGGTCATACATTGTCATTACGCACCGCGGGTCGTTTTCCCCCACAGGCCCAAATACCCCCGAACAAGAATCCACATCAACCGCTTACCTTCCACCTTCACTTTCAAGGTAAAGAGGATTTTTTGTGTCTTATTTGACCTTTCCTTCTTAACGTTTTCTTTTGTTCAAAATCGTGGCATTCACAGCAGACCGACTCCGCCTCAATTTCCATCGCTGTCAGTAAAAGAACGGAAGGGATATCACAAGCCCTCCGTTGTAAGTGTTGGCATAATGGGTAATGTTCGCAGTCCTCGAGTTTTCTGACCTTTTTCATAATCTGACTCCTATCCAGGTCTTCTTCCCGATTAATTCGCGATGCCCACTCACAGTTTGGATCTTGTGAGAGCAGAGGATAAGTAAGCTCAGGTCAGACCGCCCTTATCTTCCCGCTGCAGATTTCCGGTGATTTTATAGAGAATATAAGTGACAGAATTACTAGATGCTTGACTCTGCGCGACAATCATTTGACTTATCGCGTCAATCTTGGTAAGGGGAAACTGGACGCGTTTTTAATGCGGTGGATTAACGACAAGGAGGAATCTGTGTAATGCACGCTACGAATAACGCCAGTGTAGTAGTTATCTTGTGGAATATACTAGAATCTTACGGAATCGAGCCCGAACCTCTGTTTCGAGAAATGGCCATGAACCCTGAACTAATGAAGCAATCTGGAGGGAGATATAGATTGGATAATATCGATGATCTATGGCGTAAGGCCTCCGAGGTTATAGGCGACCCTTGCTTTGGCCTTAAAGCTGGTGAACTTTGGCATCCATCGAACTTAGGCGCCTTAGGCTATGCCATACTTGCAAGTAACACTTTAAGGTCAGCTTTTGAGAGAATGGATCGGTATCATCGTGTTGTATCTGATGAACATTTCATGCAATTACATGAGACGGAAGAGGGACTGACTCTCACTTTAGTTTTCAGTCATGAAAACCGCGATATTCCTGAGCGAAACGATGCAGTACTGGCTCTTATAATGAGTATGTGTCGTTTGAACTATATAGACGATTTGGCCCCGGTATCAGTAACATTGACACATCCTCAACCTTCATGTTCTGCAAAGTACTTTGAGTATTTCCGCTCTCCAGTAGTATTTGAAGCTGCCGCAAACAGTCTAACCTTATCGATCGACGTGGTTGACAAAAATCTATCTAGTTCCAACCCTCAACTTGCTGAACTCAGTGATCAGGTGATGATTGAATATCTTACCAAACTGGAACAAGACAACATTACTCAGCAGGTCAAGGCAATTATCATTGATCAACTCCCTTCTGGGAGCGTTACAGATGAAAGCGTGGCTCGGGTGCTACACATGAGTGCCCGTAAGTTACAACGCCAGCTCCAAAGTGCCGCTACGACCTTTAGCACTCTTTTGAATGACGTACGTCTGGATTTGGCCCAACAATATGTGAGGGATCAAGATATCAGCATGACCGAGATTGCGTTTTTGCTCGGATTTTCAGAATCCAGTGCTTTTTCAAGGGCGTTCAAGAGGTGGCTGGGCGTTACTCCCAGTGAATATCGGCAAGCTGGGTAGATTGTTAACAGGCGATAGCACTCCTCGTCTCCATCACAACAAAAATGTGAATCCCTTAAATCGCTTCTCCGAAATATATTCTGACACAAAATATGGTTTTCTCTCAATGACGACAAAAAACCCCCACCGATCCTATGTCAGTGGGGGTACGAGAAAGGAGGAGTTGACAAAGAGGTTGTTCCCTCTTGTTTATAATAGTCAAAATAGTTGTAAGAATGTTCCATCTGCAAAAAATGGACCCACTGATCAGTCCAGCGAAAGGCCAATGGAGACTGGGAGCAAGAGGAAACAGCCGGCAGGCAGCGGGCAGAGAACAGTTCTCCTAAAGGTTCTCCGCGACCAAATATGGGAGGCAGAGCTTGGGGCAGAGGGCAACGGGCTAGACAGGTTGGGGCGGGGTTTCCATTACAAGCTCTCTGGATACTTTACCATCGCGCATTTCGAAAATGTGGACGAGCCTCAGCTTGGCCTTGGTGCCAACGGGCAGGGGCATAGCTCCCTCCTTGGCTATTTCGAAAGTAAAGATGGTTTCATCCACAACACGGTCCTCGGTGGCGAACCGGTCAAGACACTGAAAATCCCAATTCCTAAGGGCGGAAAATACCTCCACATAAGCGGCAGCAACCGCTTCTTTGCCCTTGACAATTTGGTTCATGCAGGCGCGCTCCCAGATGATGTCCTCCGTGTACATTGTCTTAATCCTTTCCCAGTTGCCGGCCTTTTCGGCATCGAAGTGAATCTGAACGGTGGCTAAATTTGTCGCCAAAATTTCCTGATTCATTGTGCCCTCCTAGGTAAAAAAATAGTGGAAACAGAGCTCCTTTTGACCTTTGCTCGAGGTTACGAGGATCAAACAAAGGCTTTACCTCTTATACCAAAATCTTCATTGAGATACTAAATGAACTGCGGAGAGTGGAGGAGAACTATAAGCAAGCCCACGCCGATCAGGGCAACGCCGAGTGGGGCGCTGAGCTTTCGGCCCCAGGGCATATTCTTTTCGATGGCCATAATCGCTCCTAAAGCGAGCATCCAACCAATGCTCCCGGTACCAACAACGAACATCAAGAGCATCAAGGCCCAGCAGCAGCCCACACAGAAAATTCCGTGATGTACTCCGAGCATAAAGGAGTGTAATTCATCGTTCTTTCCTCGCCAGTACTGCATGACAAAGCTCAAGGGTGCTCGACACTTGTCCAAACAGCGGTATTTCAAAGCGGAAAATTGAAAACTCCCGGCCAGTACGAGAAGGCCAACACCGAGCACCCAACCATTGGACTGAACCCAGGGAACCCGTCCGAGCAGTTGATAGAGACTCCAATCGCCTAGATGGGCCACAATGCCGAAGCCGGCCCAAATAGTGATATAGCCAGCGATGACCAGAGCCACCAGTTGAAGGTGGTTCTTTCTCTTGATCGTCAAACGGCGGAAGATTTCTATAAGCGGAAGGGTGCTCGGCAGCATCATGGCAACTGTCATCAGCGTCCAGCCAACTAAATAGAGCATGGCAGAAAGCCCATGATAGTGCACACTCAGAACTGTGTGCGTAGTCTGCCCCCATAGGCCGTGGTGAAGGTAGCGGCTGTAAGGAGAGTGTTCCCAGGCCCAGAGCGTAAGCCAGGCCAGCAGAATCAATGCTCCCATAATCGCCAGAAAAGTTCTATTTTCTGCTGCAGTCCTCATTGGCGAGCTCTCTAGCAAAGGGATTGAGGAATACCAATCCCTTCTTGGCAGTCAGTGGATACGGTTCTTATACTTACCGCCGAGCAGTTTCACTGAAAGGGATCTAGGCGCAATTTTTAGCCCTCGAACAGGAATGACCCTTGAACGGCGTTGTGATTCCGGAGGTCGATGTCGAGGCCTAAAGCCGAACTGGTCGCTTTGTACACGGGGGCCTTTCCCACATAAGCAGGTGAACCGGGAATTGTGGTGAAAATAGAGTCGTGAAGGGTGGTGGACTCCCCGGTGGCACCCTGGAAAGGTTCCAAGTCAGCTGTAACGGCTGATCCAAGTCGCAACCGCCCTTTTCCTCCTTGCACCTCGAAGGTGACAGGTACCCGCTCCACTCCAACTACCTCACCAACCAAAGAAGCAAAATCTGCAATGGGACCGCCAAGTTTGCCGGTAAAGACATTCAGGATTGCTTCTTCCTGCTGAGATGAGGCTTTTTCATCTAGAAAGATCACGGCACGCCAGTTGCCGTTCATAATATTTCCGGGAATGTGGCAAAGCATGGCAATGGTAATGCCAGAGACGTCGACCCCTTGAATATCTCCCTTTTCAATATGCCACGATAAAGTGCCGTC